>JAPKBL010000181.1 GCA_028823415.1 Mariniblastus sp. | reverse complement strand
GCCACCCGAACCTGCCACCCGAACCTGCCAAACGCTTTTGACTTGTTTATCCAATTGTTTCGCCTTCACTGGTTCATTCAACGTCATCAAAGCCTCCCCCAAACCGCAGACCCACACCACCTCTCTTATCCTGCCGCCAATCCACCCAGCCCTCCCAAAAGCCCCTGGCAGCCATCCTCGTCCATTACAAAACGCTTTGCATTCAAATATATATCAATGCATTTTCTTGTTTTTGTTCCCAGTTCTGACAGTTTTCCGCCCGAGGCCTACCAACTCTCTCTGAATGCAGGCTTTACCTAACCGATACCACCAGAGTAACCGATAAAGATCGAAAGAAGGCTCTCTCACACAGCATCGGTCAGGAATCGTCATGGAAATCACTCGAATTCGGAACAGAAAATTCAACGTTGTGACGAAATTCTCTTTGGGGATTTTTACCATCCTGGGACTTTTACTCAGCGGCAGCTCACAAGCGCAGCAACAGCCGGCTACTAATATATCCTTTGGCGGAAATCCTCCGATCAGACAACCTGCAGCAACGCCAAATACTCCCAACGCAAGTAATTATCTTGCCTCTCGCGTGTTGGAATTGGAGCACCAAATTAAGGCGCTGCAAATATCGACAACAGCCTATCAGAATCAAAACAATACGACCGCGAGTCCTGGGTTTTATGCCGGAGCATCCGCAATTTGGTCGAAACCTCACTTTAAAGAGGCTTTCGAATACTCGGAAACCAACTTCGCAACCGGACTGCAAACGCTTCACCCATTTCAATACGACTATCAGGTTACGCCAAAAATTTGGGTTGGTTTTAAAAATGCGGAAGGCATGGGAGTCAAAGCTACTTACTGGAGTTTCGACGCCGACGGCGCTGTTAGAAATAATGTAGCCGATGGATTGACTATATTTGGGGCTCATGCAATCACGGTAATCTTCCCAGCCAATATCTTCGCAGCTGTCCCAGGTGACACGTTAACGACCAGTAGCAATCTACAAACACAGATCACCAACCTTTACGCTACATATTCAACGTCGACACACGACATTGAAATAAACGGAGGCGTAGGCCTCCGCTACGCTCGCCTTCGACAGACTCTGGCAGCCACCGTCACGGGGACCTCGCCAGCGAGCCTGAATTGGGAACGAGCGTATGATGGCCTCGGCCCGGCTGTCTCGCTCGATTTGAGAAAGCGGCTTGGATGCAGGGGGCTTTCGGCCATTGCCAAAGGAAGCGGAGCATTACTCTACGGTACCAAGACAATCGACCGAACGGTATTCGGTGACATGAGCCCACAACCTGCGAGTCCGTTTTTAATGCTCGACGAAGCAGACGAAGTCGTAGGAATCGGAGAATTTGGTTTCGGAATCGAATGGGCAAGAACAATGGCACAGGGTTCCGAACTTGCCGTCACGGGGACCTACGACGGCCAACTATGGGCCGAAGCCGGTGCTCCAACTCTCGGCTTTCTCGGTTTTCAGGGATTCGGCCTCGGAGTCGAACTTCGTCGATAAATTCCCAGATCACAGCAGTTCACTTTGACCGTTTGGCCTTCCGAACTCCGGCAGCATCAAGGTGGATTACAATCCCAATTGCATTTCCGTCCTCGTCCATTTCAAATTCGAGGGCTCCCGCAGTTTCTTTAAATTCGAACTCCGCTGAGGTCTTAGCAACCAACGTCAACGGCGTGTTTCCATTAAACACAAATGACAAATCATCACCTGATTGAATGACTCGGTGTCCCCCGTACTGGCCAATCAGATTGTCGGCTTGATCTTGAGTTAACTTGTGCGGGACACTGTCGGTAGCCACCTTCGCTGGTCGTTGAACCGTCGCCAGGTTTCTGACCCAAATATTTCGATAGCGAACTGGATTTCCATGATCCTGCAAGCTCAGCGGGCCGTCGACTTTGCCCTTCATTTTTTCATAGGCCTTATGGCGAATCCAATTCGTGGGGCCAAGCGCTTCATTTGCATTCTGAATCAATACGCCATTGTGAAACACCGTCAACTGAGCTGAACTTATCAATTTGCCCTGGTCGTCAAACCGCGGCCGCTTAAAAACAATGTCATAACTCTGCCACTGACCAGGCAATCGGCTGGCATTGACTAACGGTGGATACTGCCCGTAGATCGATCCGGCGCTTCCATCGGAGTAGGTCTCATTCTCATAACTGTCGAGCACCTGAACCTCGAATTCCCCCATCAGAAAAACACCACTGTTGCCCCTGCCCTGCCCGCTTCCTTTCACAGTCTCAGGAGACGCAAACTCAACATGCACCTGACAGTCACCAAACTTTTGTTTTGAAACGACGTACCCGCTTCGCGGCACCGACTCCATCGCCCCGTCTACGATCCGCCACTTAGGATCCCCGCCACTTGAGCTTAGCCACTGCGATAAATCGGTTCCATCAAATAAGACGACGGCGTCACTTGGAGGACCACCGGGTTCCAGACTAGCCGTTACCACTTTCGGTTGAGGGCGATCCAAATCATGAGCCTTCCAGCCCGTTGACAACTGGGCGGAGGCAACCGAATCGATTAACAAAAGTAACAACAAACTCAAACCGATAACAATCCGCATTGATTTTCCCATTGGTCAAAGAACTCAAGTACTCAATTCAGTTAATAAATGGCCAACCCATGGCAATTATTTAAATTTACGATACTTTTCACGCCACTTTTCATCACGGATCCCCGTCACGGTCTCATCCTTGTAGAGAACCCTCAAACGCTCAAGCTCCGCTTTCATCTTGGCAATCTCGCCTTGATAGGAATCAACCTCGTAAAGATTAACTAACTCGTCCGGATCTTTTTCGAGGTCGTAGAATTCCCACTCGCCGAATTCATAAATTTGAATCAGCTTGTACCGCTCGCTACGGACTCCGTTATGCTTGGGACACATGTGCACGCTCGGATATTCATAGAAATGGTAATACAACGACTTCCTCCAATCGCTCACCTCTTTGCCCCGCAGCAATGGTACGAGCGAGTGACCCTGCATATCAGCTGGAATCGCAGCACCGGCCATTTGCAAAAATGTTTCAGCGTAGTCAAGGTTCTGCACGAGGTCGGTATTAACACTGCCCGGTTTTGTGTTCCCAGGCCACTTAATAATCAACGGCATTTTAAGCGATTCTTCGTACATCCAACGCTTGTCGTACCATCCATGATCGCCCACATAAAACCCTTGGTCCGAGGAATAAACAACGACAGTGTTGTCCTCTAAGTCGTTTTCTTCGAGATACTTCAGAAGCCGCCCCACACTATCGTCCACACCGCGAACGCACCGAAGATAATTTTTCGCATAACGCTGATACTTCCAAAGAACCAAATCGTCGCCGCTTAAGTTGGCGGCTGCAAATGCCTCATTTTCATCTTTGTACGCTGCATGCCAAACGGACAACTGCTCAGGAGTCATCTTTTTCATATTTCTGATACCTGATTTATCAGTCTGCAAATTGGGATCGCCATCCCAACCCTCCGGCGGATCAGTAAACAAATCGAAAACAATATGCATGTGGCGATCAATCTCCATTTCTTGATTTCTAGCCGCCGGCGCGTCGTCGAGGTGTTTATCAAACAATGTCTCAGGAATCGGAATTTCAATGTCATCGTAAAGATTGAGATGCTCCGGAGCCGGCATCCAACACCGGTGAGGTGCTTTATGTTGACACATCAATAGAAAGGGCTTGCTCTTGTCCCGGTTTTTGTCCAGCCAATCGACGGCCAGATCGGTGACGATTTCAGTGCAATGCCCTTCGACCTGTCGACGCCCCTTCTCTGAGATCATGTTCGGATTGTAATAATCACCCTGCCCCGGAAGGATGTCCCAATAGTCAAACCCCTGGGGGTTCGACTTCAGATGCCATTTACCAATCATGGCCGTTTGATAACCCGCCTTTTGTAATAGCTTTGGAAAGGTTTGCTGGGAACCGTCAAATTTATTACCGTTGTTCATAAATCCGTTGAGGTGACTGTGCTTACCTGTCACAATCACCGCCCGACTCGGACCGCAGATCGAGTTGGTACAAAAACTGTTTTTGAACAGCATTCCCTGCCTGGCGAGACTGTCGATGTTGGGAGTCGGATCGACGCTTTTTAACCATCCGTCATAAGCACCAATTGCGTGGGGCGCGTGATCGTCTGAAAAAATAAAGAGGATGTTCGGCCTTTCATCCGCCCGCAATGGCGATACCAAGCCGCATAAAAACAAACCTATAAAAGCAGTCAAAGAAGTGATTCGGTATTCTCGTGACATGAAAACGCACCTTTTTTGTTCCAAAAGTAATTTTTTGACCAAAGTTTTGATCGCCTTTAATATTGCACAATATCAACGGTTTACCAAGCATCTAAGCCGCATGTTTCTGGTTTGTTAAATATCCCATACTTCCAATTACCCGAAACTTGCCTTGGGCTCGAAGTGAATTACAAATACTCTAAGGTCTACGTGATCCTTCCTAATTAACTCAGTGCCATGCCTCGACCGATTCCCTTTCTAATTTATTTCATCGCATGCACTTGCGCCAGTGCGAATATTTCTGCGACTACAGATTCGCCCCCAAAAGCCATTCTGAAATTTCTCGAAAACAACTGCTCAGGCTGCCATCTGGGCGACGACTCGGAAGCTGGTTTTGACTTGGCATTTATCGATAACTCTTCCGAGGAAATTCATACCGAGAACTGGACTAGGATTTACGATCGTGTTAACAGCGGCGAAATGCCACCTCCGGAAGAATCAATTATTGAATTAGAGGAACGTGAACAATTTTTGATTCAGGCAAAGGGTTGGATTACCCAGAAACAAAATTTGATTTATGATCTGCGAGGTCGATCGCAAGGAAAAAGACTGACCCGGATTCAACTTGAAAACACCCTCCACGATTTATTAGGCATCGACGTCCCGCTTGCAGACATGATTCCGGAAGAACCATTGGTCCAAGGATTCACGACCGTCGGCGAAGGGCAACCGATCTCTCATCATCAACTTCAACAGCACGTGTCTGTTATTGACCGCGCGCTAGAGGAGGCGTTCGAACGTGCAAAACCGAACCAGAATGGCACTTGGAAACGGTCATTCCGCCCTCAACAGATCGCCAGAGCCAACCACTCTAGACGATGTCGTGAACCAGAAATGCGCGAAGGTTTGGCAACGACCTGGTCATCGAATTTAGTGTTCTATGGTCGGTTGCCAGTCACCACTGCTGATCGCGCAGGCTGGTATAAAATGACCCTCCGAGCGAAATCCATCAAGCCGCCGTCGAATGGAAGTGTCTGGTGTTCCATCCGCACCGGCGAATGCCAATCCGGCGCTCCCCTAATGACTTGGGTGGATTCGTTTGAAGTCCCGTCTGAGTTGGGTGAGAAAACCGTCGTGGCCTGGCTACCGGAAGGGCATATGTTCGAAGTTCGACCCGCGGACGCGAACCTTAGCAAAGCTAGATTTAAGGGCGGTCAAGTCGGTACCGGTGAAGGCGATCCACAGAATGTTCCTGGAATCGGAATCGATTCAATTGTTCTGGAAAAAATACATCCAGGTAAAAACCAGTTGCAAATTAGAGAGATCCTCTTTGGCGCGTATCAAAAAAAGGAATCCGACGGCGAGACCACCACGAAAGGAAGCAACTTGGAACATGCAAAACAGCTAATCCAACGCTTTGCTCGCCGCGCATTTCGGCGTCCGGCCTCAGCGGAGGTCGCCGCGCCCTATTTTGCCGTCGTTAAACAAGCGCTAAAGAACGGCCAATCGTTTGAGGCGTCAATCCGATTGGGTTACCGCGCCATCCTCTGTTCTCCTAGATTTTTGTTGTTTCCAGACCCTGCCGGCAAGCTAGATGCCTATTCCCTTGCCTCCCGACTCAGCTATTTTCTTTGGAACCGGATGCCCGATGAGGAACTGCTTCAATTAGCCAACAACGGAAGCCTAACACAGAAAAATGTACTCCACCAACAGGTCGAACGCTTACTCGACCATCCATCCGGTCAGCAGTTCGTTTCCGCGTTTTCCGCGGAATGGCTCGACCTTCGACTTCTCTCTTTCACAGAACCGGATCCGAAACTTTACCCTGGCTTCGATTCCATTGTCGAAAATTCCATGTTGGCCGAAACTCATGCTTTCCTAAAGTATTTAATTCAGAACAATCGTTCAGTAGCTGAAATCATAGATTCACAATACACCTTCCTTAATAGTCGGCTTGCATCCTATTACGGTATTGAAAATGTCGCCGGCGGAACGATTCGAAAAGTTGAACTCGACCGCCAGGACCATCGAGGTGGGCTTCTCACCCAGGGGGCAGTCCTCAAGGTAACCGCCAATGGCACCCAAACCTCTCCAGTCACCCGGGGAGTTTGGATTTCCGAACGAATACTTGGAATTGAGATCCCACCTCCTCCGGCGAATATTCCGGCAATTGAACCGGATACCCGCGGCACCCACACCATCCGTGAACAACTTCAAAAACATAAAAACGACGCCGCATGCGCATCCTGTCACGCGATTATCGACCCCCCCGGATTCGCATTGGAGAACTACGATCCGTCTGGACGTTGGCGCGACTATTATTCGTCCCAAAACGGACGGAAGCGAGTTCAGGGACTCCCAATCAACGCGAGTTCAGAAATGCCAGACGGCCAAGTATTCAAAGGGGTAACCACCTTCAAGACAATCCTGCTTTCCCAGAAAAACCTTGTCGCTCAAAGCGTCGCCAAGATGCTTTTGACCTATGCAACGGGGGCACCTGTCACCTTTGCCGACCGCGATTCAATCGTCGCCTGCGTCGAGGAAACATCGGAGAGTGATTATGGTTTCCGGTCTCTCATCCATGCCGTTGTTGACACACCAGAATTTCTAAACAAATAACAGCAAACCAAAAAACGAACGCAGGCGTTTAACCGGTTGGTTT
>JAPKBL010000261.1 GCA_028823415.1 Mariniblastus sp. | reverse complement strand
GGATTTTGTTTTGGTCCACTGCCGAACCGATTGATCATCTCACTTCTCCCCCTGAGTTCGCTAATGTCGAGCCGGGAACTCATGAAGCGGCTGTGTTTGCATTATCGACCATGTACCTGCATTGGTCGTTTACCCCTTATTCTCTGTATTGCGTTGCATCATTGATGTTCGCCTTTGCGTTCTACAATATGAAGCAACCGTTTACCCTCGGAGCAACGCTGACGCCGTTGTTCGGTAGGTTTGCCGTTGGACGAGGGTCATATTTGATTGACGCGATTTGTTTGTATTCGCTGGTGGCTGGGATGGCGGCCGCGCTCGGTACCGGAATCTTGTTGATTAACGGAGGGTTGCATCATCTATGGGGGGTGCCCAATCAAAACCAATGGGTGCTCGGCGGGATTGTTTTCGCCATCGTTTTTACTTTTGTGATTTCAAGTGCGACCGGCTTGATGAAGGGCATTCGAATCCTCTCGGACGTCAATGCAAAGCTGTTGATTGGGCTGGCTCTCGTTCCGTTGTTGCTCGGGCCAACTTTCTTTCTCGTTTCCCTTGGAGGCGAGGCGCTTTGGGATTACGTCACTCATTTCTTTTATCGCAATCTCGCGGTTTCATTTACAGCAACGGGCGAGCCGCGAGTTTTTTCTCCCAATGAATGGAGTAAGGGGGGCTACACGGTATTCTACTGGGCGGTCTGGATCGCTTGGGCTCCCATCACCGCCTGTTTCCTCGGGCGTATTGCTTATGGACGGACGGTGAAAGAGTTCATGCTGGTGAATTTCATTTTTCCGTCAATCTTTGCAATCGCTTGGATGACCATTTTCAGTGGAACCGCGCTCTATTATCAAATGGAGGGGCAGGTCGATCTGGCCGATGCCATCGCAACGAAGGGGCACCAGTCAGTTTCGATTGCAGTCCTTGATCAGTTTCCGCTGGCGACCGGCCTGGTTATGTTTTACTTGTTGAGCGCATTCGTTTGTTTCGTCACTTCCTCTGATTCAAATATGTCAGCCATGTCGAGCATTTCTTCGACGGGGATTTCTCCCGATAACCCCGAGGGCAACCCGTGGCTGAAAATTATTTGGGGAGTCACGGTCGGGACGGTGTCCTGGATCATGATCTGTTTTGCCGGCGGGATAGAAGGCGTTAAGATGCTCTCAAACTTGGGCGGACTGCCAGCTGCTTTCTTGCAGTTGTTGATCATTGGGGCGCTCTTACGAGTGGTTTTTTTTCATCATCGTCTCAATTGCTTTTCTGATTCTAATTGCGTTTCTGATTCAGAAGTAAAAGCAGGATCTGGCGGGGCGTCAGGTTGAGTATCGGCAATCGGAGGATATTCCTCATCGGGTTAGGGAAATAAGCGTATCTGAGATGGTAATTGCAACACTTGAAATCAGGTTTGTCTTAGTGGAGCTCATCGGAGGGACGCTTTACCCGTCTCTTGATTGACGGTCAATGATTGACGGTCAATGGAACTGCACTCCAGACTACAGGGTCGGTCGTGGAGCATTAACCACTTTCGAATTCGAGTGTAGAAGTTACCGAAATCCAGTAGCCTTGGCAGCAAATTGTCGATTAGATCGACGGTCGCATCGCCGATGTTTTGTAGTCATTCTC
>JAPKBL010000180.1 GCA_028823415.1 Mariniblastus sp. | reverse complement strand
GAGCAGCGTTTTGCGAGGGTCGGCGAGAAAATTGGTTCATTGCGAGTTGGGATCGTCGATCCAAAGGGAGATAACCTAAAGTGGCTACCCATTGAGTCACCCGAGGAAGGGTACTACCTGGGACTTGTCCAATGGGCAGGGAATTCCGACGAACTGCTGGTCGAACGACTGAGCCGGTCTCGCGATACGCGTGAATTTTTTCTGGCGTCGGTCGATGGAACGCTTAAACGAATCTTTCATGAATCGGACCCTGCATGGGTCGTCGCGAGTCAAGCAAAAAACTCTGGTTTAATATGGGTTCGCGATGGCAAAGCGTTCATCGTAATTAGCGAAAAAGATGGTTGGCGGCATGCCTATTTATACTCCCGTGGGGGCAAAGAACTTGCGATTTTAACCCCTGGTGACTACGACATTATTGATCGTGGGACTGTCGATGAATCGGGTGGATGGTATTACTTTTATGCCTCTCCTGAAAACGCAACCGAAAAATATTTACACCGAGTATCGTTGGATGGTTCGGGATCGCTGGAACGGCTTACACCGAATGGCCAAGCGGGGACTCACGGGTACGAATTTTCTCCCAATTGCAAATGGGCGTTTCACACTTATTCTACCTTTGACAAACCACCGATTGTTGAGCTTGTTGAGATTCCAAGCCACCGTGTTGTCAAAAAGCTTGATGAGAATGGGCAGCTTAGAAAAATAGCGAAGACAGTCATTTCGCGCACATCGGATTTTATTAAGCTGGATATTGGAAGTGGTGTTACGATGGACGCGTGGATGATTAAACCACGTGAATTTGATGAATCGAAGAAATATCCTATTTTCGTTTACGTTTACGGTGAGCCGCATGCCCAGACCGTGTTGAACGAATGGGGTGCTGGCCAAAGTCACTTTCTGAGAGTCATTGCCGATTTGGGATACCTTGTTGTTTCAATTGATAATCGCGGCACGCCCGCTCCCAAGGGAGCTGCGTGGCGGCGATCGGTATTTGGGAGCCTCGGTCCAATTTCAACGGAGGATCAAGCGGCAGGTTTGAAAGAACTAGGACGTATGAGATCGTATGTCGATCTATCTCGGGTTGGAATTTGGGGGTGGAGCGGCGGCGGTTCTAATACCCTGAATGCTCTCTTTCGAAAGCCGAATGATTATCATGTTGGAATTGCAGTGGTTCCCAAGCCACAGCCACATCTGTACAACGCTTGGTTCCAAGAGATTTATATGCGAACCAGAGCGGCGAACCCGGACGGCTATCAACGGTCCGCCCCCATCAATTTTGCAGAAGGCCTTCAAGGGAAACTCTTGATCGTGACCGGTTCTGGCGAAACGAACACGCACATCCAAATCATCGAGGGTTTGGTCGACCGATTGGTAGAACTGGGCAAAGCATTTGACTACATGGTGTACCCCAATCGGAACCATGGTCTTCGTGAAGGGCCGGGGACGTTGGTTCATGTCAGAATGTTAATCGCACGTTATCTGTTGGAACATCTTCCTCCAGGTCCCAAGTAATTATTTCGACTCTCCGAAAAGGAAACGAACTAAGAAACAACAAGTCAAACTATATCTTTGGCCTCTTTATCAGGCGGTTTCTGTCCCACCTGTTGCAAACAAATTCTTGCGTCTCGTTTTCCAGTACCTTAGGTTGTCATGGTAAATTCCAAATTTACTCAACGACTTATCCAGCCTGCGATGGGAATTAATTCAATTAACTACCGTATACGCCCTGGAACGACGTTGATAAACCACCGGTAAAACAAGGTCAAATCACATATGTTTAGCAAACTGCTCCTTCTTTTACTCGGGTTGTTTGTTGCTGACGCGGTCGGCAACACTCGACTGGACGCGGACACCCCGCCCAACGTCTTATTCCTCGCCGTCGATGACATGAACGACTGGATAGGTTGCATGGAAACCACGCCACATGCCATCACGCCTAATATGGATCGCCTAGCTGCCCGAGGTGTAACGTTTACCAATGCTCACACAGCGGGAGTGTTCTGTGCACCGAGTCGTGCCGCGATATTCTCTGGGCAATATGCTTCGACAACCGGCTGCTACATGAGCCCGAATTACTTTGTCGGGCACCCGGAAATTGAGGCCCTGCAAATGAGTTTTGCCAACCGTGGTTATACAACGCTCGGTGCGGGGAAACTGTTTCACCATCCCGAAGGTGCAATTGACCAGCGTGGTTGGACCAAATTCTTCCTCCGCAATGAGAAGCAGCGAACCAGCGGTTGGCCTCTCGATTCATGGAGTAGCGAGACTCCGGTACCTCAGCCTTTTCCGGCAAGTGTCTACAATCGGGGCAAGACCTTTAAGGCTGGACTTTTCCTGGAATGGGGGGCGACTTCCAATGACCTAGAAGAAACGATGGCGGATACCATCCGTGCCAATTGGGCTGCGAAACAACTTAGCAAAAAACACGACAAACCTTTCTTTCTTGCCTGTGGCCTTTACGCTCCGCATTTTCCAAATTATTGCCCTCAAAAATATTTCGATTTGTACGACACAGAAAACATTGAGTTGCCACCGATGCGGGATGATGATTTAGAAGACCTGCCGGCCAAGACCCGCAAGCTGCGAGAAAATCGAAAGCGATTGCACCATGAGAAACTAGCCAAGATGGGAGCAGTGGATGACGCTATCCACGGATACCTCGCTTGCATTAGTTATGCCGATGCAATGCTCGGACGCGTCCTCGACGCGTTGGAAGCTAGTCCCTACGCCGATAACACGATCGTTGTGATTTGGAGCGACCACGGTTATCACCATGGTGAGAAAGGCCAATGGGGAAAACACACCCTCTGGGAACGCACTTCCAATGTTCCGTTCATTTGGGCCGGGCCGGGCGTGGCAATTGGATCTAAAACCGACGTGACTGTTAGTCTAATTGATATGTTTCCTACGTTCGTTGAGATGTGTGACTTGCAAAAACCGAGTCAAATACTCGAAGGAGAATCTCTTGCGTCCACACTTCTGGATCCCCCAAAGGCCACCGATCGAGATGTTTTTCTTCCCTACATGAAGCCTGGAGAGTACGCAGTTATCAATCGGGATTGGCGCTACATTCGGTACGGAGAAGACGGTGAAGAGCTCTACGATGTTCGCAATGATCCGAATGAGTGGAACAACCTAGCCTCGGACGAGAAATATGAAAAAGTGATGCGCGAGCTTCGCGAGTCAGCGCCCAGTGTTTTCGCTCCGCCAGAACAAAAACTGAATGCTCGGAGAGATTTAGTGATCGATGGTGGGACGTTTCGCTGGGAGAAAGGAAACGGCAACTACAAGCCACTGCCCAAATACCGCCCATACGCTTCTAACGAAAACCCAACCCTCGAGAAACCGAGTGAAAGAAAATAAGACTGGGTTTATCGACGAAATCTATCCGGCATTAGACGCATTACATTGCGGACGTCCGGAGCAGTTGATTTCCGCGCGGACGACATAAGGATGGAAGCGGCAACTGTCATCAACGCAAAACTTTTGAGCATGCAGTATTTTGAAGAAACAATGCGTGAGACAGGGAAACTGGTGGTCATTTGTGTGGAAGACTGATTTGCTGGGCCATTTGCCGAACGATCATGAGGCCTTGGCCGCATGTGACTGGGTTAAAAATTAACTTCGTGGGGAAACTAATGGATCGTTTTTGGAAAGATATTTCACTAATCACGCTGCTTTGCCTGATGGCGTTGCCGTCTTTGGCATTCGCCCAGAGGCCAAATGTATTGTTCATCGTTTGTGACGATTTAAATACTCACGTTTCGACGTCCGGTTATCCTCACATCAATACTCCGGCGTTTGATGAACTTGCAGCTACGGGAATGACATTTCGACGAGCCTACTGCCAGTATCCGGTGTGCGGGCCATCAAGAGCGTCATTTCTGCACGGATTATATCCCCAGTCCACAGGTATCTTAGATAATAAATCAGACATTCGAGTGGTTCGTCCTGGGACGATGTCGATGCCGCAAAAATTTAAGGACGCAGGATACTGGACTGGTTCCGTTGGCAAGGTGTTTCACAACGAAAAGGTTGATCCCGGAGAGGTTGCCTGGGATCAGGTGTTACGTTTTCAGAACGATGAATTACCGATGGTGACCCCAGTACGGGAGAAGTTTGAGGGTGAGCACGGACCGGTGACTGGCGGAAAATCTCGTCGTAAGTGGCGCGACTTCTATCCGACGATTTCCAGTCAGACCCGAGGGCAAGCTCCAGGTTACGGTCCAACTGGGCTCAAGGACGAACAACACAAAGACGGAAAGAACGCACTGCAGGTCAGCAAGTGGTTAACTAATAATGCAAACGGAGACCAGCCATTTTTTATAGCTTGCGGATTACAAAAGCCACATGTGCCGTTTCTCGCGCCTGACAAGTATTTTTCTATGTATCCAAAGGCGGAGTTGCAGTTTACACCAGCCTCGCTCGAATTTTGGAAGACTGTGCCAAAACTTGCTCAAACCAAACGGCATGGCGGGTTCGGTTTTGAATTTGGTGTGGAGAACGATGATCTACGACGAGACTATATGCAGGCCTACCACGCTTGCATTTCTTTCATCGACGCGCAGATTTTAGTTGTCCTTGACGCGCTCAAACAGAGTGGGCATTGGGACGACACGATTGTCGTATTGACTTCCGATCATGGCTATTTGTTGGGTGAAAAATTTATGTGGGGCAAAGTCATGCTCTTTGAGACTTGCGATCGAGTTCCGTTGATCATTCGTGTGCCACAATCGATCGAGAAAGGGGCGACAACAGCTGGTTCATCGGCCGATGGGATTGTTGAACTTATTGACCTGTATCCCACGCTTGCAGATCTATGCGGTGTGTCTCCTCCGTTGGAATTGCAGGGGCGAATTCTGACAGCAATGCTGGAGGACTCAACTACGCAAGGGAAAGAAGTCGCATATACGGTCGTGAGCCGAGGTAAAGAACTCGGGAAAGCGATTCGGACTCAGCGTTATCGGTACACTTTATGGCCCACTGGGGAGGAGTTGTACGACCTATTTACCGATTCTCAAGAGGAGCTAAATCTGGCCAATTCGGCAGAATATAGTGAACGGCTTGAGAAGCTCAGAGAGCAACTCGAACGCATGGAAAAGAAGGCCGCCCAAAAGAGACGTAAGTGATTAATGCACTGAAATGCCAAGTTGGCTCCGGTATGGCCAATCTTGAGCATCAGTCGGACGAATGCGATATGCGAGGGATTTGGATGGGGTCGACTTGGATTTTATTGCGAGCCTTCAGTCATTGACTTTAAAATAAATAACTGAACTATTTTTTCGTTGTGGTCACTGCGGCGAAAACTTCGTAACATTGTACAGCGGTTGACTTCAACGGTGTTTTCCAGACGCTATTTGGCTTCGATTCGCTAGTCGCCCCTTTAACATTTGATCAAGCCAATAGTCTTGATTGCAAATTTTATTTCCGGTTTTGGGAATTCGGTAACATGAAACTTTTGCTCAGTATTGCGATTGCCCTGTTGTGGACGCTGCCTGTTCTTGCCGATGGCGGAACCGAAACCAAGGGCTTTACGGGCCTATATATGGGACACAGCTTTTTTAAGCCTAGTGTGGAAGAGCTGGAAAAGATTATCCCTGATTCTGATGCGGTCGATCATCGCCAATTCACGGTATTTGCTGGTGGCGAGAACGGTTCTCCGTCAAAACTTTGGCAAAATAGAAAAAAGCGACTGGAAGCGCAGAAGCATTTGGATACAAAACAAATTGATCTACTGGTGATGACTTATTTCTCTCCCAATGATAGTTCCGTGGAACATTACAGCCGTTGGTTTGATTACGCCCTTTCTCAAAATCCTGAGACGACCTTTATGGTGACAATACCGTGGGGGATGCAACTCTACAAAGCAAATGAAACTGAAATCAATACGCTTAAGAAGTTAAGTGTCGGATTTAATGGAACCGTCATTCAGAAACTAAGAGAGAAGTATCCTCGAAATCGGATTTTGTTTTGCCCATATGGACTCGGCACTTATGAGCTTGTGGAACGTTTCAGAGCGGGTGAGTTGCCGGGTGTTAAACACATCTTGAACGCAAATCGATGGGAGAGGAAGCAGCAAAGATCGAGACACGAGCAACTACTCCACGATGAGCTGGGGCATCCGAGCGAACTGGTTGCTAAGCTGGGAGCACTTCTTTGGTTACAAACACTTTATGATTATGACTTGGCCAAATTCAAGCCCCAAAAGGTTCGCGGATTGCCCGACATCGATCTTAATGAAATTGCTTCATCCGTAGCTAAAAAAATTCAGCCTTTCAATGCGGTCTACGAAAACGAAAAGGTAAATTAAATAGTGGCCGTCATCCCCTATTACTGTGGTGGGTGAGGGAAACCATTGAAATGGGATTTTCAATTATTTTGGAATTCCTGATATTGCTGCAGGGCGAAATTACCTCAAGGCGTGGATCTGTCTGCGAACTCTTTATTCGCACATAGCCTTGAAAATTGACTGTAATTCTCGGGGTTCAACCATTTCGTAAAGCGCTCACATTTTCGCTGCGGGCAGATTACAGATTTTTATTCCGAAAGCCGAACACTCAACTTGGCGATAATTTGTTCGAATAAGTAATCTCTGCGGCATGATCTTCTGCGTTCAATAAAATCCATGGGGCGCGCGAGTGATTGTGGTGGCGTCGGCCTCTGTTTTAGGTAACCCGTACAGTTCTGCTTGAATTGAATTTTGCTGACAATCATCAAGACAATAACGCTACGTAAAATTACTGTTGAAAGTGATTCTAATGTCGAAAGAAATTTTAAAATCTAAATTTGCTGGTTGTTAGAACTGGTTTTACAAATGTTCGCGGCAGCCATTCTTATTGCCGGTAAGGGAAACAAATATATTTTTTACCCGAATCAATCAATTGGTTTCGAATCTTAAAGCTTACCATCGCATAGCCTAGGGCGCATGTTTTTGGGTTTGTTCTGG
>JAPKBL010000179.1 GCA_028823415.1 Mariniblastus sp. | reverse complement strand
GTGACAAGCCAACGGTGACAAGCCAACGGTGACAGCCCAACGGTTTGATCAAAGACAACGTGTTAGAGCTCAACTTGACTCAAACGCCGTGCCGAGTCCACCATTCCATAAGCTTGGGCCAGTTTCGCGAGCGCTCGAACTAAGTCCTCCCGCGGTTTTAATGCTGCCTTGCGGGAAAATTTCGACTTCAAATACGGGATCGCAACTTCCATCAATCCGCGCCGCTGGCTAACCGACAATTCAGAATTCGCCATCTCCAAATATGATTCACAAATGAGATTGGCACCGTTAACCAATGACAGCCGATCAAGCTCACCAACAGCATCGTCAACGATCAGCGCGTCACCCGAACGAACACCCAATTTCCTTATTTCCTCAAGGTAAATGACGTCTTGCCCAACGTCATTTGAAAGGCGACCCTCCAATGCTTGCGCAGCCATAACCGCACGCCCAGGCGAAAGGTCGGACACGACCTTATACTCTTGCTCAGTCCGAAAGCTAAGGATGCCATCCAGCTGGGCCTTTTTGTTTGGAAATTTCACCTTCTTCACAGGCTGCGCGAGCGCGTCGAAATCAAAATTAGCAAAATGGCGAAGACTGTCACAGGAATGACCCGCGGCCTCCGCTCCACGTAATAAAGTATCAATCTGATTTTTATAATTGACACCACCAGCTTGGTTCAATGCGTAAAATGCTGCAAGCTGTTTATTCCAGGTCGGGATATCCTTAATACTGCCTTGCTCGGCCAACACCACCGCCAAAGCAGGGGGACAAAAGGAGTACTGGTACGTGATGTTAGAGCCAGCGTTCCGCAAGATCACTTTGTCTTGATCCGCTTCAACAAAACTAACTATTTGATTAGCAGCTTTCAATTCCTGACCGCCCGAAATTGCTGTACTGCTCGCGATCACCTGCGACCAAAACCCATCAAACAAATCATAGACCTCAGTCAACTCATCAGCCAAACTTGCTACAGCGGCTTGCTCTTCCACAAATCGGACGCCCGGTTCTAAGCCGACTTCAACACGGATACGTTTCGCATTTTCAATCGCGCGGCTGGCGCGGGCTTTGTCTCGGCGAAAAAGGCTAATTCTAGCTCGGTTGATGTAACGTGCATATTGAGCCATCTGAGCTTCAGTGAACTTCACAGGGACCGAGGCGTCGGGCTTTGGAACTTTACTCGGATCGGGATTCTTCCGATCCACCATATCAACCTCTTTGTCGACAACCGCATCATCACTATCCATCGTCATGTCGTCGTCGTCATCCTTACCATCTACCAACCCCGAACGGTCGGGGTTGGACATCACAACGCTCTCGTCTAGTTCTTCTAGTTTGGTCAGATCAATTTTAGGTAGGGGCCTAGCATCTACATCGGAATCGTCCGTTTCATCGGTCGGCGAGACAATTGGCTTCAAACCAGTTGAGTCTTGGTCACCCGCGTCCAAAGACGTTGGATCTTTAACGCCCCCAACACGCCCGAGGTTTTCGAACACACTCCAGTTAGCAAAGATAAGATAACAACCACCAGCTAACATCGAGACCATCGACAGAACCGAGAGAAAGGCAAGACTCTGACTGCGTCTACGACGGCGAATTTTGCGATTGATCTTCACTTCTCCCGACATCGGCGTGGAAGAACCTTCAGATTCTTCCGGCTCAGCGGATGTCAGCGGCTTGGCTAATGGTATCGCCATGGGCAAACCAGATTGCGGCGCAACAGCAACCGGTTGGGCAGCCATTGGCGGAGAGGGGGAAACTGTTTTTTGCTTCTGAGTCTGGACTGGCGCGGGTTTTTCGGCCGCATTGGGTGGCTGTGACGCGTGGACGTCTTTTGCGATAACGGCTTTCGGTTGGCTCGTTTTCGCCTTTAATGGAGGAACCAGAGATGGCTCGGATTTAGTTGAAATTGAAATGGTTCGCTCGCGGGTCTTCAATTTCAGTTGCTTCAAATACGCAAGTCGAGTTTCTGGGTTAGACAAAACCTTTTGCGCACGCAGGACTCGTTCTTGAATCTCTCCAACAAGCGCATCGTCCTCTCCAACGGGCACCTCAGAAAGTAACTTCAAACTCCGCTTTACAGCTGCGTCGACAACTTCAGTGATTTCCGCTTGACCTCTCAGCGAAGGGCTCAAATCGAATAATTCGAAATAGTGTGGCTTGACGTATTGAGTTTTCAGTCCAAGCCATTTTTTGTATGGGTTAAATTTAGACGTCATAGGAAAATCAGTTGGAGAAAATGAAAAAACGTTGCCTAACACTAATTCAAGCAACTTCGTGAAGCGGTTACAATAGGAGAACGCGTAAGTCACCCGATTGCCCAAATTCGCTATCGTTTGAAAAAACGAATTGCGAACGCCGCCGACTTCCCGCTGATGTAAAGCGGCCTGCCTTTTGCAAGTAAGCCATGTTTTAAATCGTGCCGCTGCTGAGCAGATCGGCATGTCCAAGTAGCAAGTACGAGACTTCGAATTCTACACTAGAGTTTGGGTTGAAAATTTAATTCGTGACGTTATAAGATTCATTAAGACCCCATATTTATCAAACTTTTTGTCGCGTTTTGCCATGAATAATGAATTTATCAACATTTCGGCTTATAAATTTGTGGATTTAGACCATCTCTCAGCGCGAAAGGATGAATTACTTCCGCTTTGCAAGTCTTTGAAACTCAAAGGGACCATCCTGTTGTCTCTCGAAGGCATCAATCTCTTCGTCGCGGGTGACAGGAAAGCAATTGACAAGTTTGTTTCGTTTCTCGAACAAAAGCCGGAGTACCTTGGGTTACCAATCAAAGAAAGCGTCAGTGATCACCAGCCGTTCAGCCGGATGTTGGTTCGGCTCAAAAAAGAGATCATTTCTATGGGCATCGACCAAATTCGCCCAGCCGCGAAGACCAGCCCAAAACTCCCTGCGCAAACCCTGAAGACTTGGCTCGACGAAGGCAAGGACGTAACATTGCTGGACGTCCGGAACGACTACGAAATTGAAGTTGGCACGTTTTCAAATGCAATTCCCATTGGGATTGACAATTTTCGAAACTTCCCGGATGCCTCCAAACGCTTACCGAGTGATTTAAAAAACAAACCCCTTGTTATGTTTTGCACCGGCGGCATTCGCTGTGAGAAGGCAGGCCCCTTGATGGAAGAAGAGGGATTCAGCGAAATTTATCAATTAGATGGCGGAATCCTCCGCTACTTTGAAGACTGTGGCGGCGAGCACTACGACGGGGACTGTTTTGTATTTGACAAACGCGTCGCCGTCGATTCGTCATTAAAAGAATCTGGCTTCGAACAATGCTATGCGTGCCAAGCCGTGTTGACGCTTGAGGACCAAAAGTCAGAATTTTACCAACCGCCTCACGCATGTCCCTCCTGCTATCGAACTGAGGACCAGCGGTTCGCCGAGATGCTCGAAGAGCGCAACAATCTAATCGCACTCAAAACAACGCCCCTTCCGGGGTCTTTGGCTTACGACAACATTCGACCGATGAATGTTCCTCTGCGGTTCGATCACTTCAAGACAATTGACTTTCTGACCGGGATGCACGCTAACCTCAAACGCGAATATTGGCTCGCGGAATGCGAACAAAACCGCATTACCTACAAACAGAACGAAATTTCAGCAGAGACAACCGTGCGGTCCGGATGGCGAATAGAACATCACCTTCCACAAACAACCGAACCGGCAGTCAACAACCAAATCAAACTATTGTACGAAGATGATGTCATCATCGCCGTTGATAAACCAGCGCCCTTACCGATGCACCCCTGCGGTCGCTTTAATCGAAACACTCTCGATTACATCATGAATTTGGTTTATGCCGATGAACAAATTCGCATTTTACATCGACTCGATGCGAATACGACGGGCGTTGTTGTCATGGCGAAAAAAAAATCCGCGGCCCAATTTATTCATCCGCAATTCGTAAACCACCAAGTCGCAAAGACATACCTTGCCCGCGTCAAAGGGCACCCAAAGGAAGATAGATTTAACTGTATCGCCGCCATTAGCTCCGCAGCCTCCGTCGTTGGCTCCCGACAAGTCGATAACACTGGACGCGACGCAGAAACTAAATTTAAGGTCATTCAACGATTTGAAGACCAAACCTCGTTGATCGAGTGTGTCCCCATGACCGGCCGAACCAACCAGATTCGAGTTCACCTTAGCCATCTCGGTTTCCCGATCATTGGAGATCCAACCTACAATAGCAATGGACAGCTCTCACAGTCGTTGGACATCAACGCACCACCAATGTGCCTGCATGCATACCGAGTAGAATTCACACATCCCATTACGAAAGAACAACTAACAATTCAGGCCGGCTCTCCCGTATGGACGAGAGCATAAGTTCAACGTTCGAAGGTCTTAACCAATCATCGTGGCCAGGTTGATTGAATTCCAAACGTCCAGGATACCGATTTTGTTTCTGTAAGAATTAGTCTTTTGGTTTTGAAAATGTAACACATAAACTGTAGTATTGTGCCTAGCCAAAATACACTTGATCACTGTTTGCTAACCATTACTCGAGGCTTTACAAATTTTGCCCAACCGCTCAACGCGTAGCCAGCAAAAATGTAATGTCAACGCCACGGCATGCTCGGTAACTCAATCTCGTTTTTAAAAAAAGGTCTTTTAATGTACGGACTTGTCCACACGTCGGTTCGTGACATGATCCTCCAGAATCACGGCACTGCCACTTGGGAGAAAATCCGCGCGATTGCGGGGGTCGGAGACGAAGATTTTCTTGCGATGAACAGCTATGACGATTCCATCATTCTCAGTTTGGTGAGTGCGGCAAGTGAAACATTGGAGATCAGTTCAGATCAATGCCTTGACGAATTTGGTCAGTTTTGGGTTTTGGATACTGCAGCAAAACACTACAGGGAGATGATTGATGGGTTTGGCCATAGTATCTGGACTCTCCTGAAAAACCTCGACCACATGCACGATCGCATGACCAGTACATTCCACGGCTATGATCCACCCTCATTTTTTCTCGAGAACACCACACACAACACCTACTTACTCCACTATAGAAGCAGCCGGCAAGGTCTTACTCCGTTTGTAATTGGATTGCTGAAGGGACTGGCAATCCATTTTAAAACACCAATTGACATTTCCATCGAACAGGAAACGTTGTCGCCCGAGGGTCAACACACAGTGTTCCGAATCAGAGAAAGGAAAATTTAGTGCATGCGGTTACACCCACTCAGTGCGAGTTATTTTATCCCTTTGTCATTGGATTGGATGAAGAAAATAAGATCGTTTATCTCAGTGAGCGCTTGAATGCGAAGCTTGATCATGGATGTGTTGGAAGACGCTTTGAGAAGGTTTTTGAGCTAAATCGACCCCGAGTGGATTGGAAGGACAATAACCTCAAACTTGCCGATTACTCCGCCCATCTCTTCCTATTCGCAAATCTCAGCGGGACATTCGGGCTGCGCGGGCAAGTGATCCCCGGCACGCTCAACGGGCGCTCGATTGTCTTGATCGCTGCCTCACCATGGCTGACTTGGCTTAATGAGAATGTCGAACACTACCAACCAAACTTCTTTGACTTTTCCGTTCAGGACGCGCAGCTTGACTTCAATCTGCACTTACATACCCAGACAATCATGCTCGACGACATGCAACGCCTTGCCGAGCAACTGATGCGTGCCCGCGATGAAGCCCAGAATGCTGACCGAGCTAAAACAACATTCGTATCTCATGTATCGCACGAACTAAGGACACCACTGACCGGAATCACGGGGATGATCGAGTTATTGGAGGATCAACCGCTTAATGAGGAATCGCTCGAACTTTTGGATACACTTCGGACATCATCCGATTATCTAATGCATATCGTGAATCAAATTCTCGATTTCTCCCGAATGAAAGACGGTGCGGATCGTCTCATGATAAAGCCGTTTAACTTGACGAACACCGTCAACTCAACCGTTTCCATTCTCGCGCCACAGGCAGCAATTAAGGGATTGAAATTGTCGGTCTTCATCAGTCCCAATGTACCGAAATGGCTCGATGGCGATGTTTTCAAAATCGGAAAATCACTCACTAACCTGATTAGTAATGCGATAAAGTACTCGGATTCGGGGATAATTCAGGTCGCAATCTTGGCAACTGAGGAAAATGCCAGCGCGATTAATTTATCTTTTTCGGTTTCAGACCAAGGCCCTGGCATTGCCGCCGAAGATCGCCCATTGCTGTTTCGAGAATTCTGGACAAAGGACGCACCGGGCACCAACAAAATTGCATCCACGGGACTGGGGTTGTCCATTACACGTGGGCTGGTTGAACAAATGGGAGGGCAAATCGGAATGCGTCCGGCAGAACCATCGCCGGGATCTATATTTTGGTTCGATCTAACATTAAACCGATCAAAACAAACTGATGACAGTGACCAACATTCCGTAGAAACCAATTTCAATCAGTATACGGCCCGTCTACTGATCGTGGACGACAACAGCGTCAACCGTAAAGTCGCGAATCTGATGTTTAAGAAATTCGGGCTTAGCATCGACGAAGTGAGCTCCGGCGAAGATGCGATCGCCGCCATGGACGAGCCACAATATGACTTGATTTTGATGGATATTCAAATGCCGCGCCTTGATGGAATCGAAGCGACTCGTTTAATACGAGAAAAACTCGGTGATCGCGCCCCGAAAATTATTGCCTGGTCTGCGAACTGCACCGACGAAGATGTTGTCAAATATAGAAACGCAGGATTGGACGATGTGCTGACCAAACCAGTCAACAAAAAGGCGATCGCCGAAATTTTAAACCGCTTACTCGGCTGAATCTGCTCATCCCCAAACACTACATCGCACCGCATCACGTATCCTATGACCGGTGACGAAAGGCTCCAGTATTCTAGACGCTGGTACATCCACCAACCGTGGTGGCCCTCAAGCCGAGTCCGCCACCCGAACCTGCCACCCGAACCTGCCA
>JAPKBL010000068.1 GCA_028823415.1 Mariniblastus sp. | reverse complement strand
GTTGGACTTCTGCGCGACGAAGTTCGATCTCTCGAACTGCTTTTTCTTCTTTTGCTGCGAGTACTTTTGCGTGAGCGATGGAGAGTTCCATTTCCGCCCGAATAATCTCGCTTTGACTTGCGTGGCCTTTGCTTTTGAGTTCAATGAGTCTCCGCGAGATCTCTTTTCTCTTTTCAAGTAATTGGTTGGCTGCAATGAGCTGGCTGGTCGTTTGCGCGAGCTCTTGAGCAATCTCTACTTGTAATTCTTGCACCCGGTCGTCGAGTTTCGCAACCGTTGCACCGGCTTTAATAACGTCTCCCTCTTCTACGGCGAGTTCTGCAATTGAGCCGGCTTCGTCGCTCGAGAGTTCGATACTGCGGAACGGGGCGATGAACCCATCGATCGGGACGTAAGGGTTCGTTTGAGCCAGCGTTGTTGAACCGTAATTCAAAAAGAAGACAATCACGGTCAGAATCAAGGTTCGGGACCGTTGTGACTGGAATTGAAAAACTGAGGAGGGGATTCGTTTCATGGAGGATTTGACTCGAAATAATTGTGACCAAAGGGGGCAGATTCCGAGCAAACGTAGCTTATCGCAGCTGGCCGGTAGGCTGGATGATGCGAAAATCAATCCTGACTCATTCGCAAAGCCGCAAAATTGGTTTATTGGTTTCGACCGGACTCTAGGAAGTTGGTTTCGACCGGTTCTGCGGTTGGGGGCGTTGAGTTTTGACAACTCGCCTCCACTGGATGGGGCGGGGTGTTTCAGAAAGCGGCAACGCGATTGCGTCCCAAGGTCTTGCATGGCCGCTTTCTTGCATGGCCGCTTAAGAGAGGGCGTTTTTTATTTGTCGCTACGGCGTGGGAAACCAAAATTTGCCGGAAGAGATTTGGACCGAAGGGTTGTTTGGCCGGTTCCGGATTCGACGGGACGCCTCTGAGATTGCGATTGGCCCTCGTCCTGACGTTCGATAATCAGCTCTGGAGTTCCGTTCGGATTGATTTGACTGAAGCTAATGTTTTCGTGAATTAGCAGGGTGCCCATGGTTCTTTGGAGTTGGACTTCGGAAGATTTCAGCTCCAACTCAGCCTCTGCGTAAACCAATTCCGTATTTGTGAGACGCTCCTGCGAATCGAGCAGTTGGTCCAGTGCTGTTGTCGGTGTTTGGCCGTCGGCGAAATCGCCTTCGATGAGAGCGAACGAATCCCATCGGCGGAAACTCTGCTCTAAGTCTGCCCGAGCTGCCACGATTGCCTGTAGGGCGGCATCGAGAGTTTCTTTTGCAGAAGTCACTTGTCGGAGAGAAATTTGTGATTCAGCAATAACGTTCAGGATTTTCTGATCAACGACCGCGTGAATTTTTGCTAGTTCTAACTTGCTTTGCGTTAAACGACTCTTCGCTGCCCGATTTCGGTAGGGCATCTTGAATTCGAGTCCCACGGAGTAACCCGGTGTTGCTTCACCAAATTGATCCTGGATCGCTTGGCCAATCGCTGAGTCACCTTTGAGTGCACTGACGTATGTACCGAGTAAAAGCGATAATTCTGGAAGTAATTCATTCTCACTAATGTCAAGGTCGATGAGTTTGACTTTTGCTCGCGCCATGGCTTCGCGAATTTCGGGGCGATTCTCTAGAGCTTTAAAAACGACTTGCTCAAGGTCGATATCGATTCCATCGGTGGTTGGTGTTTCGGTTGGAAGCATTTCGATATTTTGTTCGGCCTGCCAATTTTTATCGGCAGTGAGGCGTCTAAGTTCAGTTTGCGAATCGCGAATATCTCGTCGTGCGTTGGCCAGATCGGTCTGACGGGATTTTACGGCGGATCGAGCACGTGTAATTTGGCTGGGTAGCGAATCAAGCTCCCGACGGCCTTCGAGTATTTCTAAAACGTATTCACCCCGTGCTACATTCCTCTTTTTTTGCAGATAGACACTGCGGTCAAAGTAGAGCTCCCAGTAAGCCGAAATTGTTTTTTGAATTTCATCCTGAAGTTCGGCGGAAAAGGTATCCCAAGCTGCGCCGCTGGTGGCTTGCGCGATTAGGATTTGGCTTTCGTTATAATACTTGCCTCTTCCTCTCATGAGTGGTTGGTTCACATTTAATGAAAGCGTCGCGGTGCCTTGGTCCTGAGGAGTAAAAAAGGCGGAATTGCTGTTTTGAAACCCTAATCGCTCACTCAATTCATAGGAGGCACCGGTTCTCAATTTCTTGCGGAAGCCGAAATCGGCCGTCCAGTTGTGATCCTTCAAGTAATCTGATCCGTTTTTGGTGACTGACAACGTGTCGCCAACAGGGTCTTCGCGATCTTCGAATTGACTTCGGACGAAGGAGATTGGGTCGAAGTCTGCGTCTGCTTCAAGGATTTGTTGTTCTAGGATCAACGGCTTTTGGCTAATGGCGCGTATCCTTGGGGAATTCTTGAGTGTTGCATAGACGAGAGTATTGGTATCGACGCGTTGTTCCTCTGCGTCTGCGACCAGAGGTGAAATGACTTTAGATTTCCACCAGGTACTGCCCTCGACAAGTGAGTTAGGGTTGTTTTTTCGGTTGGGCGAATCATCTGTCCCGAGAAAGTCGTTTAGTTCAATTGGATCCTGTTCTTGCCTCGAAGTGGTTCTCGGAGGTTTTCCTACGATAAAGCTGGTTCGGTTTGGTGCGGGTGCTTTGAACGAAGTATCCGGTAGATTTTTGAAAACGGGAGCGAGCGGTGGTAGGTGCTCCGAACTGTTGAATTTGGAGGAAACCGAGGTGATGGGCGTTCTGGATCTACTTGTGTCGGATTCCCCGAGATTACCTGGTGGCTCGGATCCTCGGGGCCGCTGCATAGACTGATTCAGAGGGCTATTGGCGGTGCTTCTTTTTGAGCCGGTCAACACCGAAATCGACTTCGGTTTGGTATCGGCTGTTTCTTCCGGGGCCGCAACCTGAGGTAAGTTCTTGAATTGGATCTGTTTAGAATTAAGGTTTAAAAATGTCTTTGTTTTGCTTGTCGCTCTCAATTGATTGCGTATTTTTGGAATGTAATCTTGCGCGGAGATCGAGAGGCATTGGAGATTCGCAAAAGCAAGCGCGCAAAAAACTGCACTTATTCTTATAGGACGCATTTTTGGGATGGGTATCCATTTCGGAATAAACGTCACAACAGTCTCCAACGTTTTATTGCATACGACAGTTATTATTATGTTTCGTTGAAAAGCGTCGTAATCAACCAACCTCTTTATCGAAGTCTGACTAGAAAGCCAAGGAATGGGTGGCGCAAAGCGCATAATCCGTAAATCTTCTCAAGCGGATGCTGATTTTGTGAAGCTATGACGCTTGATCGTTTGGGGTGGCTTGGGCTCGGGCGCGCTGCTGTTCGTTTCCTGCTAATCAGGCTATTCCTACGTCTGGGATGCGTTTTTGGAATTGTTTCTCCAATTGTGATCTCTTCTCAAAACGAAAGATGTATCCTTGTTTGCCGGATTCCTACAGCTTTACTCCGGACTAGTTTGAGCAAATTGAGTTTTGTTTCTGTCATGGGATGACAATGAAAACTCAAAGTGATTTTCTTAAAACGGTTGACGCCATGCCATCAATGCCAATTCGGCCTGCGGGAGAGAGTATTTGTTTTGTTTCGAACGTTGACCTCGTCGCACTCGAGGATCGCGTTCTTTACGATGCGTCGCCACTGGTTGCATGCGCTCAGGATATTTTGGAATCGGCAATTGCTGATGAGGACTTCGGTACCGTAACTCTTGACGCCTCACCAATTGATGCGTTTGATTCTGGTTTTTTTTCTTCGGTCATTGAGTCGTTCGATGATTTTTCCAGCGCTCAAGCCAGCATCGACGCGACACCCTCGAATGCTCGGCAGTTGGTCGTTATTGATGGTCAGGTTGGTGACGTCGATTCTTTAATTAATGATATCAGATCACAGAAATCCAATGACATCCAATTTGATATTGCGATCCTAGAAAAAGACTCGGATGGAATTGAACAGATTACTGGGTTTCTTGATGGTCGAGAACATTACGACGCGATTCACATCATCTCTCATGGAAACGATGGTCAAATTCAGCTAGGTAGCAGCGAAGTTAATTCTAAGAATCTGCAAGAATACGAAAGTCAGCTTTCAGGTTGGACCACTGGATTGGCTTTTGGTGGCGACATTTTACTCTATGGTTGTGATGTAGCGGGCACAGCCAAAGGGGAAGAGTTTGTTCAAAGGTTTGGTGAACTAACCAATCGCGATGTCGGTGCGAGTGATGATCTCACCGGTCACCAGCAACTCGGCGGCGACTGGGTGCTGGAATATGAATGGGGGCAAGTGGATAGTCATTTCATTTTTAGTCAGCACCAGCAAGAAAATTGGAACTTTACGCTCGACAATATTCAATTGACGAGCTCCAAGGATACTTATATTTCGGTTGCTAATCCTTCGGACCCAATGGGGGATGACAGCGTACTTCAGGTGTCGAGATCAGGTGGCGCAGTTGGGGATGTTCGTTCTTTGATCGAATTCGATCTGGGCGCGGTCCCAAGCGATGTGACGATTAACTCGGCAACGCTTTCCTTAGAGAGTTTGACGTTTCCTGTAGGTTTTGGTGTCGACCTTTATGCCGTTACTAATCCCTGGCTCGAAGGGACGGACGTTGAGGGAGCGACCTGGAATGAGAGACTAGTTGGCATCAACTGGTCAACGCCAGGTGGTGATTATGACTCAAATTCGATTGCTTTTTCAGCGCCCGATGCAACGTATGCGTGGGATGTTACGAATCTCGTGACCGATTGGATTTCTGGCGTTACGGCGAATCACGGTGTCTTATTGGGTAGCCCATCGGCGGGTCAGGGGACAGTTTCTTTCTCTAGTTCAGAAAGCGGTTCTGGTCCTACACTTGAGATCGACTACACACCCAATAACCATGCACCTGTGCTCGATAATTTGGGGGAAATGGTTCTGCCAGAGATATCCGAGGATGCTTCGGTTTTGATTGGCGCAACGGTGGGGGATGTTATTGCGTCCGCCGGTGGAGATCGGATAACGGATTCTGATGCTGGGGCCGTCGAGGGAATTGCGGTGATCGGATCCGATCGTTCCGACGGTGAATGGCAGTTTAATGTGGGGTCGGGTTGGTCTGATCTTGGAGATGTTTCAGTTTCCAATGCAGTCGTTCTCGACACTTCAGCGTTGATTCGATTTGTGCCGACAGCTGACTTTTCTGGTCAAGCGGGTGATCTAACGTTTCATGCTTGGGATCAAACGGACGGTAAGCTCAGTGGAACCATTGGCGTGAGCGTGGCGGAACTGGGCGGATCAAGCCCGTTTAGTGTGGTTACTGAAACCGTCTCGCAATCAATTTTGGCAATTAATGATGCACCACTTGTTTCCGGAATAGAGAACGCGGCATTAGAATTCGTCGAAGGCACACAGGAAATTACGATCACCTCGACGATCACGCTTGCTGATATCGACAACGGGTTGCTTCATTCAGCGATGGTCTCAATCGGCAGTAATTACCTGCCCAATGCGGACGTTTTAATGTTTTCAAGTATGGGTAATATTACTGGCGCATGGGATAATGTGGCTGGAATATTGACTTTGAGCGGAATCGATTCAGTCGATAATTATCAAACGGCGTTGAGGACCATTGAGTACCGGAACACCAGTGAAAGTCCGATCACAGGTGCTCGGAGCATTGAATTCGCAGTAGCTGACGGCGAGGCAACTTCAAATTCGCAAGCGCGCAGTATCGCAGTGATTGCAACCAATGATGCGCCACAGATGAACTATTTTTCTGGTGATTCGCTCGTCTCACTCAACGATGGTACCTCGCGAATCGTGGATGCGAGTGTGGAAATTTCGGTACACGATCCGGATTTAACTACTGATTTTAGTGGTGGCAGACTGGTAATTAACGGAATTGATTTTACGGCCGAAGATGGCATTGGAATTCTTGAGGATTCAGATGTAATGTTGTCCGACGGTCTATTGGTTGGTTCTTTTGTGAGTATTCAAGGAGTGGAAGTCGGCGAATTGATAAGTACGACACCGTCTTCTTTGATCGTTGAGTTCAATTCCGAAGCGACGACCGAAAATATTGGCAAATTGATTCACAATACGTCGTTTGCGACAACAAGTTCTCAGATCGGCACGCGAGTCATTGAATTTGAATTAACGGACGGTGACGGCGTTGCTGACGGTGGTGTCGATACGGGGTACGCATCGGTCAGTGTTTTTGTCACCGATCAAAATGAAGGTTACGTTTCTACGCTGGAAGACACCACGTATATATTCTCTTCCAGCGATTTTGATTTCACCGGATTTGTCGGAGGCGCGATTGAATCAATTACCATCACTTCGCTGCCGCTAGCGGGCAGTCTTGCGCTCGATGGAAGTCCCCTGGAGATTGGTGACCTAGTCGCAAAGAGCCAGATTGATGCTGGGTTATTGCAATTTGTACCCGAACCTGATGGCCATAGTGGCTTTTATGGTTCATTTGAGTTCTTTGTGAATAACGGCGTAATATCGGTTAATGTGCTTGCTGGGGAACCAGGCTTTCGTAGCCTCGGAAGTAGTTTCTTCTCAGATGCGGAAGCGATTCTTACAGAGTTGGGGAATTTTGGCCCAGGTGGAGTCGTTTCTTCCACCGTTGTAATTGGTGGTCCAAGCACCTCGATCGACGCGGATTATCTTTCTCAAGGTGAGATATATTTTGGAGGAGCGATTGAGGATGGTCGATTGACGACCGCAGAGCTCGGTGCCATTGACCAGTGGGTGCTCAGTGGAGGGGTTTTGATTTCGACCGGCGAGCAATCTTCTTCCGATGATTTGAATGAGTATTACGGACTCACCACGTTGGATGCTGGAACGACGTGGGTTGTCAGCGATTCGAACAATCCGATCATGGATGGCGCATTCGGATCAGTTGGGCAGGTTGGTGATACGTTTCCTGCCTATGCAATTACTGCTTCTTTTGATGTTGCTAGTTTGATCGAAGGCGATCAAGTCCTCGCGGTAGATCAGAATTCAGGAAATCCGACAATCGTGTTGAGGTCGCATGGCGACGGCAAGATACTGTTTACTGGAGACACGGGCATCTTCTATTCGGATCTTAGCGGTGGTGGGACCGTATCAACACCCAACGATATCTTAACGGCCAACGTGTTTTCCTGGGCAATAGATGAGTCCAACGTTGGGACGTCAGATAAGTGTATGCAGATCGGAGTATTCCCGGTGAATGACGCTCCCGTTATAGATTCTGGCACCAACGAGGCACTGGTCTATATGGAAAACGACGGTCTGGTGGCAGTTTTGGATACGCTTGTTCTGTCTGATATCGATGATGGCGAGATCGAATCAGCGACTGTTGTCATCTCCGCGAATTACCAAGTTAATGAGGATCGGCTTGACTATACCAATGGCAGCGAATCAGCAATTTTTGGAATTTGGGATTCTGTTTCCGGCACGCTGCAGCTTACTGGAACCGACACGATCGAGAATTACGAGTTGGCACTGCGAAGTGTGACCTATCAAAATACCAGCGAATCCCCGGACCCAACGACACGAGTTGTTAGTTTTGAAATCGATGACGGGGAGTTGTCGTCGGTGCCAATGAATCGAGAGATTCAGGTAGTTCCCACCAACGACGGTCCCACTAATTTAGTTCTTAGCACGTCTGTCGTTGACGAGAACATCAACACAGGCGTACCTGGTGGGCCTTACTTTGTCGGACAGCTTTCAACCAACGACCCCGATATCGATGATGTTCCATTTTACTCGGTCCTTGGTGGGTCGGACTTAGGCCTATTCCAAATTGGCGGCGTATTTGGGAACCAATTGATATTGGAAGACGGGATACTCGATTACGAAAGACAATCAAGTTATGAGGTTGTCTTGAGAGTTGCCGATCAATCGGGTGAGTTTTTTGATAAAGCATTTACGATCTCAGTGCAAAACCTAAACGATGCTCCAACGGAAATTGTCCCCAATGCGGTTTCGGTTCAAGAGAACACTGACACAACAGCCGGGATTAGCCTCGGAGTGTTGACGAGTATTGATCAGGATTTGGGAGAGCAATTCATCTATACCGTTGAATCCGGAAACGATGCGGAGTATTTCTCGATTGGCGGGATCAATGGCGATGAACTTATCATCCAAGGCGTCTCGCTTGATTTTGAGACGAAGGCCGATTACGAATGTGTCATTCGCAGTACCGACTCTCAAGGACTGTTTGTGGATCAGATTATTTCAGTGGCGTTGACTGATATAAATGAGACTCCAACGCTTGATAATCAAAGTTTTTCGATCGATGAAAACTCCATCAACGGAACCGCTGTGGGTTTCTTGTCGGCAGTCGATGCAGACGTTGATGAGGTATTGAGCTATCGAGTAATTGGAGGTATTGGGGTCGGTGTTTTCGATGTGGATCAATCGACTGGAGAAGTGTTTGTTCGCGACGAGACGTTGCTCAATTATGAAACCACTCCGATGGTTAACTTGTTAGTGGAGGTTGTTGACGATGAAGGATTGAGCGATTCTGCGGAAATTTCGATTCAACTCAATGACGTAAACGATGAACAAATTCTAGTTGAGAATTCTGTTTTGTTAGTGGCTGAGGGAGGCGTCGCAGTTATTGACTCGTCTTTTCTGCGAACCACCGATGAAGAACAGACAGACGATCGAATTGTCTATTCTGTAGTTACCGCTCCGGTCAAAGGCATTTTGAAAGTTGCTGGTGTCACAGCGAATGAATTCACGCAGGATGATCTCAATGAAAACCGAGTCAGTTACGCTCACGATGGAACCGAATCACTTTCAGACAGTTTTGAGTTTCTAGTCGACGATGGGGCAGGGGTAGGCACTGGAGGTGTGTTCGTGATTTCTATAAGTCCAGTAAACGACGCGCCGGTCGCGCGGGATGACACTTTATCGATTAACGAAGGCGCGAGTGTTTCTGCCAATGCAGACGAACTAATGGGAAATGACTCAGACGCTGACAGTGTCACGGTGGTCACTCGATTGGTGACAGCTCCGGTGAATGGCACCGTGGAGCTGAACTCGGATGGTAGTTTCGTCTACACGCACGATGGTTCGGAAACGTTGGCAGACCATTTTACGTACCAACTGGATGATGGAAGTTTATTAAGTTCAATCGCGAACGTTGAAATTCAGATAAACCCTGTAAACGATGCGCCTGTTGGCGGCCAAGATGAGTACTCCATGACGACCGGTCGTGTGTTGAGTGCTTTCCAGAGCGTGCTCTTGAATGATGGTGATGTCGAGGGGGACTCGATTGTCGCAGTCTTGGTTGCCCCGCCATCCAATGGCACTGTTGTGTTGAATCCAAACGGGTCGTTTGTCTACGTTCCGAATGCGGGCTTTTTTGGGGTCGATACATTTTCTTACGTTCCAAGCGATGGTGTCGCGGATGGGATTGCCACGACAGTGAGTATTCAGGTGGAAGCGGCTGCGGGACCGTCGCTTGGAAATCAGGTCGCCAATGTCGATAAAGAGGTGGATGATAGGGATGAAAATAACGACGAGTATCTCGGGGCTGCCAGTGCGATTGCAGCGAGAAAAGACAAACGATCGATGTTGGATGAAGAAGATGCGTCCCGACGCGATGCGTTCGAAAAGTTCGTTCCGGATCAAATCGAAGAATATGTCAGTTTAATTTCTGATCGGAATCGCGCGGCGGATGTCATGCGGATGTTGCTTCAAAATCCAGCTTCTGAAATGGTCGTCGAGGAATCTGAAATTCGCAACTTAGAATTAAATAGCGTAGTGGGGATCTCGATAAACACTGAATACCTAATCGATCGGTTGAAGGAGGCGGATCGTTATGAAGCGAGTCTCGAAGATATCAAAATGACGGTCGGTGCTTTGACGACACTCGGTACGTTAGGTTACGTGTTCTGGACTTTGAGAGGCAGTGCTTTAATGGCACTCGCGCTCGCACAATTGCCATCCTGGCAAATGATTGACCCTCTGCCGGTTCTCGAGAGTTACACGTCCAAAGACGGAGTGAAGAAGCAGGATGAAGTCGACGGGTTTTTTAACTAGATTTTAATGGTACCAAGGGTGGCTTGAGCAGACGCCGAATGACTTGCGTTATCGGAGCATTTGTCGTGTCTCCTTCTAAGTGATTAATCCGCAATTCTGACGCGGTTTAGCCAGTCACTCTGTTTGCCCGTAAAGATAATACATTCGCCAATTAAACTACCTTCAATCCCGTCACCAAGGGCAATTGGCTGCTAGATTTGAGCACCCATTTTAGGCTCTTTTAGATTCATTGCGTTTTTCGGAATGGCTATTCCATGTTCAAAATTAAATCGTCAGCCCGATTGGCCCTTACCCTGGGCCTCGGAGTATCGGCACTTGTATTGCTGGCGATTACGTTAGAACTCATTCCGAACCCTCAGAGTCAGATTATAAAATCACGAACGAGTTTGGTGAAGTTACTGATTGTTGATGTGACGACGTTGGCGGAGACAAAGCGGACCGGAGATTTATCAGTCTTGTTCCGGCGTTCTGTGGCTGTCGAGAAAGATCTGGTATCCATTGGACTGAAACGCGGTCTTGATGACGTTTATTTGACCTCGACTGACAAACAGCATGAAACCTCTGCCTCGGGCCAAAACGTGCAGGATCTTCAGGTCTTTTCGGCCCCGGTTTTTCTGAATCGAAAAAAATGGGCAACGCTGGAGGTTGTTTTTGGAGAGATGGATGTAAAACGAGCCTTCGGGTTGCCGATTTACCCTTTTGGGATCGTTTTGTTTTTGTTCAGCAGCATCACTCTGATGGCTTGGGCAGTACTTGGGAAGACGTTTAACTATCTGAATCCATCCAATGTGGTTCCCGATCGCGTTAAATCGGCTCTCGATACACTTGCGGAAGGACTCGTTTTGATGGCTCCCAGTGGCGAAATTGCTCATGTCAATGAAGCATTCGCCCGCATTATTAATGTCAAGGATGACAAGATTCTTGGAACTAAATTAGATGATCTTAACTGGGCGCTCGAAAATGAATTCTTGGGCACAAGTTTCCCTTGGGTTGTTTGCCAAAAAACGAAGGAACGAGTCTGTGGCGAAATTATTCAGTTAAAAATGTTGGGATCGCCGATTCGAAAATTCGTCGTTAATGCTACGCCGATTAAAGGAAAAGGTAATACGATTCGAGGCGCATTGGTGAGCTTTGATGACGTTACAGCGATTGAAAATAAAAATGCAGAACTCGCGAGAGTGATCCTCTCATTGAGGAATTCACGCGATGAAGTGGAAAGACAGAATGAAAAACTAAATTTCCTCGCATCCTTTGATTCGCTAACGAAATGCTTTAATCGCAGAGCGTTTTTCAGTCGGTTTGAAAAAGACTGGAAAGATAATGAAACGGGAGACATTTCGATAATGATGATCGATGTAGATCATTTCAAGCATATCAACGATAACCACGGTCATTCCATTGGTGACGAGGTTTTGAAGACAATGGGAATGATTTTACGAGAGATTGTAGCCTCGCGTGGTTTGGTTTGTCGGTATGGCGGTGAAGAATTTGTAGTTCTGTTGACCGGAGTCAAATTTGAGACTTGTCTAGAAATCGCAGAACAAATTCGCTCAGGGTTACAAGATGCGCTCGTTGGAGGCGTTCGGTTTACTGCGAGTATCGGGGTCTCGTCCCGTAGGTTTGGGGCGATGGATCCTCAACATATGCTTGATCAGGCCGATGAGAGTTTGTACGACGCCAAGAAGAGTGGACGCAATCAAATCGTTCGCTTCGATCAACGGCCAGAAAAATTTTCTAAAGAAGATTCACAGGCTGGATTGACTCGGGAGGAGTTTACCAAGGAAATTCCCTACTCAGCGGTTACCGGGTTGTTGTCAGCGCTGTCGTTTCGCTGCTCTACCACTGCTCAACATTCTATTCGAGTTGCTGATTTATGTGTCGGCGTGGGCGAACGAATACTTGGGAAACGAGATCTCTACCGTTTAGAGATCGCAGCACTTCTACACGATATTGGAAAAATTGGCGTACCGGATTTCATTCTCAATAAGCCAGGGCCACTGACGGCCAAGGAATGGAAGTTAATGGAGAAGCACGACCAAATTGGTGTCGAAATAGTTCGGAGTGCATTTGGTTCGGATAAAATTGCGGACGTCATTGAGTCGCATCACAGTTGCTTCCACAACCGAGGTGAATCCGATTGCGTTTCAAAAGAGACGATGCCATTAGCCGGTCGGATAATCAACGTTTGCGACGCATTTGATTCGATGACTGACGAACGGGTCTATCGCGCACCGATGTCGGATTTTGAAGCGATCCAAGAGATTATAAAACACACACCCTCGCAATTCGACGTGGAGGTAGTCAAAGGGTTGTTGACATACCTGCAAGAAGGGCACACGGTCAGTCAACAAGAACCGTTGGAAGTGATTCCTCCAATTACTGACTCAATGGAAACGCATATCGTTGAGCTCTTTCAGGCGATTGAATTGGCAGATGTGGATGGGATTAAAAGAACCGTCGATTTGCTTAAAGACGAAACGCTTAATGGCGACGGCGTTTGTAACGTGACCAATCGACTGAGTATGGCGATCGAATCCGAGGACGAGGACATTGAGCGTGTACTAAGACTGGCAAACGAAGTAATGTACGAATGTCGGAACCGAAAGTCTGGGCAGGTAATGAGTCCGCCGGTTGTGCTTAGCGACCCTTCCTCTGAGCCGGTTTAGTGGTGGTTTCGAGCGTGATTAAGGGAGTGGTTGGTGGCGGTGGATGGTGATCGGTGAGTACTTTAGTAAAAATCCGTAACTCGTTGCGACCAATATGACATGATTTCGTGAAACACAATTTTGATCGATATCGTTAAATTAACGAATGAAAATTGCAATTTTCACGACAGAGGTAAGACTTGCTTGGAAAATATGCTTACTTCGGCCGGTTTTACAAATCTGACAAATTGAATTTAGATTCCTAGCTTTTTGAAACGTATTGACATGGACCAATTCCCTGAATGCTCTGCCGAATCTTCGGCTTTCTCAATGCCATTGGTTACCTCGGAATCTCCGCCAGTGCTTTCGGGTTCCGAGTTTTCGTTGCCATTGCGATCCCCGCTCGATCCTAAAAGTATGAAGCCAAATGAAGCGGCTTTGCGTAAAGCGAAGATCATGATCATCGACGACGAAGAACTGGTGATTCGAGTGGTGCGTAGGTTTCTTTCATCCGATGGTTATGAAAATTTCGTCACGCTCACCGATCCGCGGGAGGCGTTGGAAGTGATCGATCGGGAGCAACCGGACGTCGTCCTGCTGGATATTATGATGCCGTTCATCACCGGTTTGGATCTATTGAAAGTTCGGCAAAAGACGCAATATATTCAACATATTCCTTTTATTATTCTGAGTGCCAATTCGGAAAACCAAATCAAGCGTGAAGCGTTGAAATTGGGGGCAACCGACTTCCTCAGCAAGCCCGTTGATCCAAGTGATCTCGTTTTGCGAGTGCAGAATGCGTTGATGGTCAAACGCCATCATGATCACCTTACGAATTATGCGGTTGAGTTAGAGCGTCAGGTTCGCGAACGAACTCGGCAGATTGAAAAATCTCGCGAGCAGATTATTCATTGTCTCGCCCGAGCTGCGGAATATCGCGATAATGAAACGGGTGAACATGTTATTCGCGTTGGTAAATACAGTGCCGTCATTGCACATCAGTTAGGTTTCGGCTCGGAGTATTGTCGCGAAATCGATCTGGCTGCCCAGTTGCACGATGTCGGTAAGATCGGCATTCCTGACTCGGTATTATTGAATCCTGGTCGGCTGAACAACGAAGAGTTCGAGGTCATGAAAACACATTGCGGACTGGGGATGGAGATCATGGAACCGCTTGCAAACGCGGAGATCGAACGCGTTCGCCGGCATACCTCAATGGGCGGTTTTATCATGGATGGCGTCGATTCGCCGATGCTGGAACTGGCCGCGACGATCGCACGAACTCATCACGAGAAATGGGATGGAACTGGCTATCCGGAAGGTCTCAAGGGCGATGATATTCCGATTGAGGGACGGATTTGTTGCGTCGCTGATGTTTACGATGCCCTTTGTAGCGAGCGTCCGTATAAGCCCAAGTTTCCGATTCAGCGTTGCCTGGAAATTATGCTTTCCGAACGAGGAAGTCGATTTGACCCCATTGTCTTGGATGCATTTTTTGAGCGAATTGAGGACATCGAAGAAATCCGAAAGGCTCATCACGATCAGCATAACTACCATCTGATAAGCGAACAAAAGCAAGTTTAACATCTGGAGATGATTAGGTGGTTTTGTTCGATCTGTTTTTTGCCTGCGTAGTGTGATCGTGACGGACCAAGTTGTCTCAACCGTGGCAGAACTGGCTTGCCGGACCCCGGTTAGCCCCCGTGGTAGCGATTCAGTTATTGTTAGATTTAATTGAGTCGCGAAATTGATTCGGCGATTTCCTCTCGGACTTCATCCTGGGTTTCGCTGGGTTTTGCAATTCTGAGAATTTCTCTTGCTTCATCAAAAACATGCTGCCCTAACGCCCAGGCCGAGGCGCCACGTACCAACGGTTCGGTATCGGACAATCCTAAAGCGAGGGCTTCGAGGTTATTGCGATGAGGTTTATTGCCTAGAGCGATTGCCGCGTTGCGTAAAATGCCTCTGCGTTTGGGGCGCCAAAGTGGTGTCTTTCTAAATCGCTCGCGAAATTTTTCATCGGTGATTTCGAATAGGTTTCTCAAATCGATTGGATTGTGGCCGTCGATGGGTTTGAGTTCGGTCTCGCGACTGAGCGGTGCTTTGCGATTCCAAGGGCAAACTTCTTGGCAAATATCACAGCCTAAAATCCAATCTTGCATCTTGGAACGTAGTGGTTTAGGAACCGCCGTCCGGTGCTCGATGGTCAAATAGCTGATACATTGCGTTGCATCGAGAACGTGTGGTGCAACAAAAGCGTCGGTGGGACACGCATCAATGCATGCGGTGCAGGTGCCGCAGTGGTTAGTGACGTTTGGCTGATCGTATTGGAGTGGTACATCCAGTAAGAGCGCCGCGAGGAAAAACCAGCTTCCCGCTGTTTTGTTAATGAGCAATGTATTTTTGGCGCGCCATCCGATTCCCGCTAATTCGGCGAACTCACGTTCTAGCAACGGAGCGGTATCGACGACGCCTCGCACGCCAATCGAGGGGTCGAGATTTTTTATAAAGCTCTTAAGTTGCTTCAGTTTCTTATGGACGAGATCGTGGTAGTCCGCGTTTCCCCATGCGTATCTCGCAATTCTCCCCGTTCCTGAAGGTGATTGACTGGGGGGGGTAGTTTGGTAATTAAGGCCGAGCATGAGTATGCTCGTAGCGTCGGGTAACACGTTAGAAGGGTGTCTGTAGGCCTCTTTTCGATCTTCCAAGTAGGTCATTTCACCTGCGAAACCCTGCTCTAGCCAGTCCGAGAATTGGTTGAATCCTGTGGGAGTGACCGCCGGGCAGGCCCCCGAAAAATCGAAGCCGACCCGCGTCGCTTCCTGTTTTAACGATTCTGTCAATTGGTTAGGATTCATGTCGGTTTATTGTTTGAAAAATATTGCCAACACATTTGACTTTAAGGGTTGTAACAGACTGAGCTGCATTTAGTGTGGAGTCATCCGGCGATCGGGATGCACAATTTTGCGTTCAGGTGGCTTTGTTTATGAAATATACCAAATCATGAAGGTATCGAGGAAAGGATTACCAATGAAACGATTACTTACGTTGGGGATAGTTTTGACCGCTATCTTCATGTTCTCAGAATCCAACGCGAATGCCCAAACGATGGGGCAGGGATATCAATTTGGTGTCGGAATTAACAACGCGACGTGTGTCAACGATATCTATCGGTATGGCTATTTTGGGTACGGCCGGTATCCCGATAATTCCATTAGCCGAGAATTCCGCAGGGATCAGGCGCCGTTCTTTGCACGTTTCCCGCCTGTCTACTACAGTCACGTTGTCAAGCGACCTTATGGAATCAGTCCGTATGCAGCCCCGGCCGGCATTATGCCTGTCGAAATGGGGATGAAGCCGGAGCCACTTAGCATTACGAATCCTTTTTTCAAACCTAATGCGGCACCCGCGAAGGCGAAGAGCAAAAATAAGTCCAAATCGAATGACAAGATGACTTGGATCAAGAACCCTTATCAAGCCCGAATTGTGATCAAGTAAGAATCGAAGAACCGCGAATCTTAAGGTTTTGCGAACCAATGCCCTTTAGGTTCCGTAAAGATCAGGACGCGGAAGCGTTAATAGGAAAGAAAAGAGAAGTCGTCAATTTTCCCTAATAGGATGGCTTTTCGTTACCAAGTTAGCTTTTCTCGGTGAGATTAGCAGAGTTCAGTCTTGAGAGCATAGGGGCAACAAGATTGAGAAACGCCGCATTTTGCGGCGTTTTTTTTTGGCCAAAAGCAGAAGCTTCTTTCCAACCGTCTTGGGTGATGGTCCCAATTGCCACCAGGCCAAAGCTGTGAGACAATTTCAGCTCGCATTCCCATAACAATCTATGCCCGGAGAGAGTCGCTAATGAGTCGAAAAGCAGAAGTTGAAGCCGCGATCGCAGATGTCGATTTTGAAAATAATAAGTACCAAGTTCACCTCGACACGTCGCATGGGATGATTGTTATGGATATGGATCCCGAGGTGGCTCCCGAGCATTGCAAAAATATTATGGGATTAGCAAAAATTGGTTTCTACGATGGATTGATTTTTCATCGTGTGATTCCGGGTTTTATGATCCAAGGCGGGTGTCCTGAGGGATCGGGAACCGGTGGTCCCGGCTACAACGTTGACGCTGAGTTTAATAGCACGCCTCATTTGGCCGGTACGCTTTCAATGGCCCGTTCAAGCGCCCCGAACTCTGCAGGTTCTCAGTTTTTTATCTGTCTCGGTGTGCAAGATTTTCTCGACGGACAGTACACCGTGTTTGGGCAAGCGACGCCCGAAACGATGAGTGTTGTCGAAGCGATTGGCGGTGTAGCTACTAATGGCTCAGATCGCCCGGACGCCGATGTTACCATTAATTCCGCGACGGTCGTCCAAGCCTGATATTGAGACTCAGTTTTGTTTCAATTAGCGCGCCGAGCGTTAGCAGTGGTGGACGAGGCAAGTGTTTATAAAGGCCTGCAGAAGTGGTTCTGCAGGCCTTTTTTGTTGAATTGGTTCTCGCCGCGGTTGATGGCGGCGGCTGATTCTGTGTCCGCGCGGCAGTGTTGGTTGGGAACATCGGGGAATTTAGTCCTGAAATTCTCTCTGAATCCTGTGGTTTGAGATTTATTTGTCAACGATCGGAAATTACGATTAGAGGACAAAGGCTGTTTAATCATTGATGAGTTGATTCATTGTGGCACCGAACAAACCGAAAATATGTACTGACCCACAAGTTCGATCTTAAAAATCATTGTGTTTGGTAAAATAAGGGAACTTTTCGGGTACCAATCGACCGATAATTCACAAGCGTCCGTTGGGTGACTAAACGTTTTAAAAGGTTTATGGAATTTTCGAATTCGGGTTAGATTCAAGTGGCAAAAGAATCATTTCTAGATTTTTCAGAGTTCGATCATAACAAAGTGCTCGTTGATGCGGACGGTATCCGTCAGATCAATCCGCATCGTTTTGAAATGCTGTTACTTGACGGCATTCTCTATTGTTCGCCGGATATTGCTGTTGGCTATACCGATTTGAGCGAGGATTCGTTCTGGGTCCGCGGTCATTTTCCCGGAAAGCCACTGATGCCGGGCGTACTGATTTGTGAATGTGCGGCTCAATTGTCTTCGTATTTCGCACTCACCAATAAAATGGTCGACGAAGGCTATGTCGGTCTCGGTGGATTGGAAAGCATTCGATTTCGGGTTCCCGTGGTTCCCGGTGATCGCCTGACGGTAATGCTGAGAAAAGGCAAGGTCAGAAGGAATGTGCTATTTACTGCGGAATTCCAAGGTTTCGTGGGCGAAACGCTCGTTGCAGACGGCGTGATCAAGGGCGTCGCACTGGGAAGTTGAATTGCCAATGCTTTGGTTCAAGCTAAGGTTGGGCAACGTCCTGCCACATGCAACCGGCCCACGACCAGCCGACGCCGAATCCAACTAGCATGTTCTTCATTTCCGGGGTCATGTCTCCGCGACTTCGCATCTGGGTAATCAAAATGGGTAACGTCGACGAAACGGTGTTTCCGAGATCTCTCAGCAAAATTGGAACTTTGGATTCTTCGACTTCCATCACCTGCTGTAACTGGCTGAGCATCTTGTACGTGGCTTGATGGAACAAATAGAATCCGACGTCCTCACTGGTCATGCTTGCATCGTGAAGCACTTCCTGGAGCATCCCAGGGATCTGACCGACAGTGAAATTGATCAGGGCCGGTCCGTCCATATAGAGATCGCTCTTCCAACGACGGCGGTGTCGGGGAGTAATTGCGTCTTCAGCTTTTCGGAATCCATTTTTCGTTGCCAAAAGAGTATTCGCACCTCTGCCATCGGTTCCGAATTTAAATGCCCAAAGCGAGGGCTCGTCGCTGGACTCGATCAAAGTAGCAGCCGCACCGTCACCAAAAATAGTTCGAAGGGTTCGGTCTTGTTTATCTATCAACTTAGTATATGTCTCGGCCGTAATAAACAGAATGCGTTTTGCCGCACCTGAGCGGATGAGTCCATCGCAAAGAGAGAGGCCGTAAACATAGCCACTGCAGCCAAGGTTGAAATCGAGTGCACCACAATTTGTTGGAAGCCCGAGACGGTCCTGAATCAAACAGGCGGTTGTGGGAAGCGGGTAGTCAGGGGTTTGTGTGCAGAAGAAGAGGAAATCGATTGTTGATCGATCAATCGAAAACTCTTCGAACAACTTTTCTGCTGCCTTCACGCCGAGATCCGAAGAGCACTCGTCGGGACCGGCAACGTGTCGATTGTAGATACCGGTTTTGGACGCAATCAGATCCATGTCCCATTTGGGATTGTCGGCGACTAAATCTGCATTGGATTCAATTCGTTCGGGTAAGTGAACGGCGATTGGCCCGACGGCTGCATATTTCACTGTTTACCTTGATCCGGCGGTACCAAAACCGGCCTTGCTGTTGTGTGGGATTCGTCAATAAGAACGAAAAATTTACCAAATTTATGGGGTTTCGCGAAGGTGCCCCGGTTGTGATCTCAATGTCTGTCTTGTTAATTCGTGCAGAAATTTCGCAACGGCTGTCACTAAAAATAGGGTTTCGCCCCTTCGGTCATTGATATACCGCGGCGGTTATCCTGATTTGCTTCGGTTTGCTCAAGAGTTTTTTTTTATATCTTTTAAGCAGCGATTCGACGTGTGCATGCTTGCGATTCTGTAATTTTCTCAATTTGGTGGCGATTCAGCGTTTCGAAGGCACCGTTGGGGTTTTTTTGAACTAGAACGACCGAACTTGAGTGGAGCATTCGCGGGAAATAAAACCAGCTATTTTCCAAGGCCGCCGGATCGAAGCCCGCAGAAATTACAATCAAATCCGTGCGAACATGCGAGTTCGCAATGCGGGGAATGGAAGAGGCGATATCGCCCGGAACCAGTTGAATCTTGGCGTCGACTTTTTGTAACTTACGGTGTATTTGAATTAAGGGAAGTTTACATTCGGCTTCGCTGCGGGCATCGAAAGAATCGACCCCGGTGTAACGAACGCTCATCGATCCGACATATTTCTGAGCAACTTTGAGCATCGAGATACAACGGTTTCCGTCTTCCAGACCAAATTCAATGATTGAGCGAAATGAATTTTGCTTGATCAGCTTGTAAATTTTTCGATCGCAAGCGGGCGTCGAAAAATTGGCAAGTTGCAAGTACTGAAAAGTCGAAATTGGTTTCACTGGATAGCCCTTGGGATTCGTGAGCTTGAGTAGTTTGCCGGTTGCATCATCCGCCGGCGTACTAAGATTATCGGCCGAATAAACCGTTACGTTTGATTCGATCGTTCGCGCTGTCAGATGCCTTTCCTCCGTCAGGCTTTGGAGATCTTTCGTAACAGGGACAATCCGCATAGCTTAACAACCGCCTCGCAGATCGTTGATTTTCTGGCGCAAGTTAAGACCTGTTTTTTGCGAGCGAAGCGGAAAACGGTTGTTTCCCATGCTTAGCGTTGAAGGGTTTGCTGGGCGCGTTTTATTGACTCTACGTGGTAATCGAACCAGCTCGACTCGAAAGCTGACATCATTTTCGTACGTTGATGACCTAGTTGTTCGATTTCTAAGTAGGTGTGGTCAATACCCAATTGTTTAAGATGTTGGTGAAAATCACGAATCGTCTCGAGGTGCCCGGTATCGGCGGTGCCGCAGGCAATCTTGATTCTGACTTTGTTTTTGATTTCGTCCACATTTTTTTGCGTGACGGCATAAACGTCTTCGGCTTCCCATTTTTCGCGTTTCTCACCAAGCAGCATGGTCTTACGTTCTTCGGTGGATGCGGCGTCGAAGGTGTCGAGCAATCGCGGTACGTTGCCGGCTTGGCAGAACAGGCTGCAGAAAAGGTTCGGGTGTTTCATGGCGAGCCGAGTCGCCCCCCTTCCGCCCATCGAGAATCCCTCGATACAGCGGCCCTCTCGACTGGATATTGTTCGATAGTTTGCATCGATGAAGGGAATCATCTCATGAATGAAAATGGATTCAATCGGAAATTGGCCGTCTGCAGAATCTTTATAGAACGTGCTGCTCCCTCCATTGGGTAGCACCATAATCATCTCAGGCCATATTCCAGATTCGATGCCCCGATGCAGCAATGCAATCGAATCGAGGCAAGTGAATTCATTCCCGCCGTTACCGTGGAGAGTATAGATAACTGGATAAGTTTTTTTACTCTCCGAGTAGCTAGGGGGGAGGTAGATGCAATAGCCAATTTCCTGATTGATGAGCTTGCTGTGGAAACGAAGGTGCTGTGCGTTGGGCGGAAGGCTGGCCTGTGTTGATTTAGGCTGATTGATCCATTGAATCCTCGGGGAAGCGGGCCGTTTTTTTCTTTTTTCCTGACCGCTTGCCGGTAAGTTGAATATCAAAATCACTGAAAATGAAATCAGGACGGCAAGCAAGGTAATCGCTGTTTTGTGAGGCATACGTGTTGGCTTGGGATCTTTAATTGTCATTTATTAACTGGCTTTGTAAGTAATTTAACCTTATTGGCGTACAAGGCGTTAGCTATTTTTAGATTTTGAATAATTTGGGATGCCGTGAAAACGAATCTTGGGGTCGGTCTGTTGTCTCAAAAAAATGGTACACTGAGGAACCACCGAATGCTTTCGGGTTTGGATCAATCGAATTAAATAATTTGAATTTAGATAGGAAAACGATGAAAAGTACATTTGCAATGTTTGCCGTTGCGTCTGCGGTTTTAATGGCTGGGTTTGTGGTTGCCAGCGAGCCGGTTATTTCGACTGCAAAAGTCACCAAAACCCCGGCTCCGCACTGCGAGGTTCCGTGCGGTATCTATGCCGATCAAATGCGGTTTGAGCAAATGCTGGAAGATACCAAGACGATTGCCAAGGCAATTAATAGTATCAACGAGTTTGCCGATGGGTTAGGTGGTGATCCACCGACTGGGAAAGGAATCAATCAAGCGATGCGATGGGTCACGACCAAAGAGACGCACGCAACCAATACTCAGCACATTATTTCTCAGTATTTTTTGACTCAGCGCATTAAGGCAGACAACAAGGAATACGTTGGGCAGTTGGCAACGGCTCACAAAGTTCTCGTTGCAGCAATGAAGTGCAAGCAGGATACTAATCCGGCAACTGCCGAGGCACTGAAGAAGTCAATTTATGATTTTTACCGCGCCTATGAAGGTAAGGAACCACAGTTTGAAGGCGATAAATAGTAACTCGTGCCTGTCGATCAGTGGTGATGGTGAGACTTAAGCCGGGAAGTTGATCGGGCTTCCCGGCTCTTTGTGCTCCCGAGTTTCTAAGGGTGTTTGACTCTTCGGTTATCTTGCGGGTTGGAAATGCGTAACAAACGAGTTTATTTTAATTTTCGCCAGCGTCTCGACCGCAGATCCGTTTTGCGAGGTGCTGGTGTTGCAATGACGTTGCCCTTCCTGGGCGCGATGACGCCGGCGTACGCTTCAGATCAGGAAGCTTCGCCACCAAAACGATTTGTGGCAATGACACTTGGGCTTGGACTCCATTCGGCTAATTTGAATCCTATTGAGGCGGGCAGAAACTATTCCGCGAGTCGGTACCTGAAAGCGATTGACGATTTACGTGAGCAATTTACGGTGATTTCAGGTACCTCCCATCCGGGAGTTGGAGGCGGGCATCGGGCGGAAGCGAGTATTCTGACCGCAAACCCGATGGGAAGTTCGGGACGTGCGAAAAATTCAATATCGATTGATCAATATCTCGCCAAGTTCCTTGGTGGTGAAACGCGATTTCCATCCCTCGTGCTTAGCAGTTCCGGCAACGACAGTCCCGCCTATACCGAGAATGGAGCAATGATACCGGCAGTGTCGTCGCCCGCGACGATTTTTGACCAGTTGTTTGCCAACGGAACGAAAGCCGAAAGAAAAAAACAGGCTGTTCTGGTGCGTGAAGGGCGAAGCATCATGGATTTAGTGGAGCAGGATGCAAAGCGATTACAAAGGGAACTTGGGCGCGCCGATCGCGACCGTTTGGACCAGTTTTTTTCAAGCGTCAGGGATTTGGAAAAGAGAATGGCCTCGTCGGAGTCATGGGCTGAGAAACTAAAGCCGGAAGTAGATGCTAAGCGGCCGATTGATATTCAGAATAGCCAAGACTTCATTGGTCAACAAAACCTGATGAGTGACGTGGTTCGCCTTGCTTTGGAAACAGATTCAACCCGATTTATCGTTTATCATCTTGGCGGTTCATCGGGAGTTGTACCGATTCCGGGGGTTCAGCAGGGATACCACGGGTTGAGTCACCATGGGCTTGACGAAGAAAAGCTGGAACAATTGGCGATGGTTGAATCAGCCATCATCGCCTCGTGGGGTAGTTTTTTGCGTGGACTGCAGCGGACGGGAGATGGAGGCGGTTCATTACTCGACCAAACCTCGGTGTTGCTGACTAGTAATTTAGGGAATGCTTCGAACCACAGTAATAAAAATATGCCAGTGGTGTTGGCCGGTGGCGGATTTAAGCACGGGCAGCATTTGGCATTTGATCAGCGTCGCAACTACCCACTGCCAAATCTGTTCGTCAGTCTGATGCAGCAAATGGGAATTGAGGAGAGTCAATTTGCTTCGGGAACCGGCACGATGACCGGTTTGAATTCATAGCCGAGGCGTGGTTGAAAACTTGGCGTTTTAGCGGTTTAACGTTGTAGCGTTTTAGCGTTTTTTAAAAAAGCTGTTAGAACCATGACGCGGAGTTTTAATTTCAATTGTAGTTAGACATAGCCCTTTAATCGAAACCAGTCCCATGCGTCTTGCAGACCGTCTTGGACGCTTCCAATCCGGTAGCCAAGTTCTTGTTTCGCTTTCTCGCTATCGCAGTAGTGAAATAGTTGCCCCATCTCGGTAGCTGCTGAATTGATCGAGGGCTCATTGCCGCGAATTTTTCCAACCAAGTCCCCGGATTTCCCAACTACGGATGCTAGCCAATTGGGGAGCTTCAATTTTGGAGACCGACATTGCATCACGGCTGCCATTTGCTGAAACAGCTCGAAATAGCTCATGTTGATGCCGCCGAGGATGTATCGCTCGCCCGTATTTCCGTGTGCCAGTGCTGAGATGACTCCATCGGCGACGTCGCGCACATCGGCGACGCAACATCCACCCGCTGGCGCGAAAGGCATAAATTGTTTTTTCAGTGTGAGCATGACTTCGCCGGATGACGGACGCCAGTCGTAGGGCCCAATCATGAATCCGGGGTTAACGATGACGGCGTCGAGTCCGTTGGCGACCTCTAAAATCACGGCGGTCTCGGCTTCCCGTTTACTGACGACATACGAGCATCCCGGCTTAGGTGGATTAAGGTGCGTCTCGGTGCCGAATTCCGACTCGGTGGTCATGCCCAGAGCGTCAATCGTGCTGATGTGCACCATGCGGATGTTTCGTCGGCGGGCCATTTCCGCGATCCGAGCAGTTGCCTCGACGTTGATTTTTCGGCTCAATGCTAGATTGCTCCAGCCGATCTGAATCAATGCCGCGGAATGGATGACTGCATCAACATTTTCGAACGCAATCGACAAATCACCGGGCGACTCGAAGTCAAGATTGACCGATTCGTGCGGTATGCCGTCGAGGGTTCTGCGGTTGGACGAATGACGGAGTGTCACAACAATTGAATGCCCCTGCTCAACAAGGGACCGTGCAATATTGTTGCCGAGAAAACCAGTAGCGCCTGTGAGTAAAATTCGCATGTCTTAAATCGGAAAACGGGATAAAAGCCAAGGGTGAAGGAAATTCATTGCATTTAATTTGTTGGATTGCTAATTTGCCGAATTAATCACTCAATCCTGTCTGTTGAAGCGATCGACAAAGGAATACATTATAGCGAAACTTATCGGCACACCTGTTTTGAAAATGCTGCAATGAACAACAATTCAATCTCAATTGAGCCCGTTTCCAGCCGCCCCCAGGAAAAAGCATTTATCCGGTTTCCATGGAAGTTGTACAAGGGTGATCCAAACTGGATTCCCCCATTGATTGACAATACTCGGGAGTTGCTCAATTACAAGCCGCACGCTTTTTACGACAATGCTGAGATTCAGACGTTTTTGGCAAAAAAGGACGGGGAAATCGTTGGGAGAATCGCGGCAATTATCGACCGTGCTCATAATGAATACCACAAAGAGCAACGGGGAATGTTTGGTTTTTTTGAATCAATTGATGATCAAGAAGTGGCCAATGCACTTTTTGATACAGCGAAAGATTGGTTTGCTGAACGGGATGTTTTCCTGATGAGAGGTCCGGCCAACCCATCACAGAATTACGAATGGGGCATGTTAGTCGAGGGATTCCATACACCTCCAACGTTTATGATGACCTACAACAAGCCCTACTACGGTGGGTTGGTTGAGGGTTACGGGTTCTTCAAGTCACAGGATATGTACGCGTTTTTAGGGCATGTTGATATGCTCAACGAACTGGATCCCAAATTATTGTTTATTGCGGAAGAGGCGAGAAAGCGGTTTAACGTCGACGTGCGGCCAATTGATAAAAAACAATTTCGGAAGGATGTTGATAATTTTTTAAATATCTATAATGCCGCGCTTCCCGGTCAGTGGGGATTTACTCCCATGTCTACTGGTGAACTAAAAGCGACAGCTGGAGGGCTCAAGCAACTGATTGTGACAGAAATGACAACGATCGCTGAGGTCGAGGGGAGACCGGTTGGTGTGGTCTTTGGATTGCTGGATTACAATCCGATCATTAAGAAAATTGATGGCCGTTTATTTCCATTCGGGTTTTTAAGAATGCTACTTGGTCGTAAGAAAATTAAAAAAATACGGCTTATCAGTACCAATGTTATCCCGGAGTATCAACGCTGGGGGCTGGGATTGGTGTTGATGAATCGCCTAGTACCGGATGTGTTAAAGTGGGGAATCCAAGAGGCAGAGTTTTCCTGGGTGTTGGAGTCAAACAAGCTCTCGCGGGGAACACTGGAACGTGGTGGGGTGAAAAGAGACAAGACTTATCGAATATATGACTTTGAACCCTAGTATTTTTTAGTTTTTTAGGGTCTTTCTTATTTGTTGAATCGACGTGAATCGAATTTATGTAGATTTGCAGAATCCCTCGTCGGGTGGTCTGGCCGGAAAGACGACCACTTTATTATCGATTTGTTTCGCTGTCCAAGTTGTTCCTGAATGAATTCAAATCGAGAAGTTGTAATTACAGGCGTCGGAGTCGTTTCGCCGATTGGTATCGGTAACGAAGATTTTTGGAGTTCGCTGACTTCCGGCGTGAGCGGGGTTTCGGTTCGAGAGCCGTTTTCCAATTCTGATACAGCGTTTCGAATTGCCGCTCCTGTGCGAGGGTTTGACCCCAAGCAATTCGTGAAACCTCGCAAAGCGATTAAAATAATGTGTCCCCCGATTCAATTTGGGTGTGCTGCGGCTGCGATGGCGGTTGAAGACGCAGGAATCGACCGAGATTTACTCGATCCCGAAAGAACGGGGACAGTTTTTGGAACGGAGACGTTTTTCGCCGATCCGGCGGAAGTCGCGGATGTGTTTCGAAAATGTACCGTAGACAAAGATTATCAACATGATCGCTGGGGAGAATTCGCGATTCGAGAAATTCAACCTCTATGGATGTTGAAATATCTCCCCAACATGGCCGCCTCTCATATCTCGATTGCCCTGAATGCTCAGGGCCCAAGCAATTCTATTTGTCAGGGCGAGGTTTCAGGTTTACTGGCTTTGATTGAGGCTGCAGATCTGATCCGCCGCAACGCTGTTGACATCGTTATGACGGGCGGAACGGGTTCCCAGATGGCGTTGACCGCGATGCTGTGTCGCGGAGTAGGGCTGTTGACGAAACAAGTGAGTGATCCGGAAAAGGCATCGCGTCCCTTTGATCGCTCCCGCGATGGCATGGTGGTTGGAGAAGGCTCCGGCGCATTGGTACTGGAATCGGCTGAGCACGCGAAAGCTAGAGGGGCGACCCCGTTGGCGACCCTGGCTGGTTGGTGCCGTTCCTATCGGGATTCCAACGGCGACGATTTTCAGATGGCCATTGGAGATAATTATCGAACGGCATTGCGAAGCGCGGATTTGTCACCCCAGTCGGTTGACCTAATCAACGCTAATGCATCTGGAAGCATTCTTGGCGATCGAGCTGAAGCCAATGCGATCAGTCACGTGTTTGGCCCCGACACTCCTGTCGTCGCTCATAAAAGTAATTTTGGTAATGTGGGGCCGGGGACTTCGATTATCGAATTGATTGGCGGAGTGCTTTCGAAAAAGTTTGGGATTTGTCCGGCAACTATCAATTGTGAAAACGTCGATCCCGATTTTCAAATCAATGTTCAGTCGAAGACTACAGAGCTAAAGTCCGATGTCATTCTCAAATCGAGTTTTTCGTCGACAGGGCAGATTGCATCCGTCGTTTTGCGATAGCTCATTTTTCTCTGTAAATTGAGTTAGGTGATGAGCATCGCATCGCCATAGCTGAAAAATCGGTACTTCTCTTCGATTGCTGCTTGATAAGCCTGCTGCATCAATTCGTCGCCGCCAAAGGTTCTAATCATCACGAGTAACGTGCTTCGAGGTAGGTGAAAATTGGTCAGCAAGCCATCTACCGATTTAAATTTATACGGAGGTCGAATAAATAACTCGGTTTCGCCGGTCCAGGGTTTCAAAGCGCCATCACTTGAAGCGGTTTCGAGAACGCGGACACTGGTAGTGCCCACGGCGATAACTCTACCGCCACTTGCTTTGGTTTGTTGGATCTGGGTTACCGATTTTTCATCAATGGAGCCACGCTCGAAGTGCATTTGATGGTTCTCGAGGTTGTCCACCGAGACCGGGCGGAATGTTCCAATGCCGACGTGAAGGGTGACTTGGGCGATTTTGACTCCGTTGTCGCTAAGTTTTGACAACAGCGACTTGGTCAAATGCAGTCCTGCCGTTGGAGCGGCGACAGCGCCCGCTTCCTTGGCGAAGACGGTCTGGTAGTTTTTTAAATCTGCGTCAACCATGTTTCCCGATCGGATATAGTTTGGCAGTGGCACCCGGCCAATTAGCTCGAGCGTGTCCTCGGTGGAGGCGTCGGTGTTGGGGCGAACGACCCAAGACCCATCTTCGAGTCGCGAGACGAGTTCCAATTGGATTCGTTCAGTTCCGTGCCGATCCTGCAGGGTAATTGTCTCTCCAGGTTTCGCCTTGCCTCGGGTCTTGCAAAGAACTCGCCAGTTCCCGCTTGAGTCCGCCTCCAGAAACAAGCCTTGCCA
>JAPKBL010000178.1 GCA_028823415.1 Mariniblastus sp. | reverse complement strand
TCGACAAACGCGTGGCGTATGAAACCTCCAGTCGAGTGCCGATGCTCATGCAGTGTCCTTCGATCATCAAAGGCGGAACCGTCGTTGATGAAGTCGTTGCCAACATCGATGTCGCCCCCACGATCATGGAAGCGATGGGACTCAAGACCCCTCCCCACATGGATGGGCAGAGCTTTCTCCCGTTGGCATTGGGAAAGTCGATCCCGTGGCGTGACTACTTCCTCTACGTCTATTACTGGGAACAGAACTATCCGCAAACGCCAACGCATTTCTCATTGCGAGGCGATCAGTACAAATACACAACTTACTACGGTGTTTGGGACTCAGATGAATTGTTCGACATCAGGAGGGATCCAATGGAACAAGACAACCTCATTCACCAACCAGCTTTTCAAAAGACTAAGAACCAGATGCAGAGTCGGCTTTACGCGATGATGGATGAATTGGGAGGTATGCAAATCCCGCTGAACCCACCCCGCGGACGGCAACAAAACAAGCGACTGCGGGATCGCGGCGGCGTGAAGGCAGCAGATTTCCCAGAAGCATTCATCGTGGATGAGCCGATACGTAAAGAACTCAAATAGGTCCGATTCCTACCGCAGAATAATCATGTGTGGCCGCTAGGAACCCTACGTCATTCGTGGCAATGATCACTCTAAACACAAAATCTTGCTTTATGAAATACTCGAAATACATCTCCCTCGCCACGCTGTTGGTCCTTGTGGCAAATGCTGCCAACGCTCAAGAAGACGCTTCATGGGCGTCCACTGAAAAGACCGCGTTCACGCCCAAGATTCATCACCCCAACATCGCCGGCATTACGCTGTTCGCTCAGAACCCGGACATCGTGACGCCCGTTGGAATAGCTGTGGCACCCGATGGACGTGTCTTCGTTCAGGAGAACCACACTCACAAACGCAACTCGGATTACGAAGGGCCAGAGACCGACCGCATTCTCGTTTTTGAAGATACCGACAACGATGGCGTCGCCGACAAACGTTCGGTATTCTACGAAGGGCACACCTTCAGCACGGATTTGCTGTTTGGTCCTGACGGGCACTTATACGTAAGCACGCGCTGGTTCATTGGTCGCTTTCTGAATGCAGCCACCCAACCGAAGGCGGACGGCGAACCGGAAAAGATTGTCGTTTGTGAAACCAACGGAGACTATCCGCACAATGGGGTTGGAGGTCTTGCGATCGATGGCGCGAATCCTCAATGGCTTGCCTTCGGGTTTGGAGAGAACCTTGGAGCCGACTACACGTTTGTTGGATCTGACGGTGAAAAACTCTCGGGTGGTTCTGAAGGTGGCTCTACCTATCGGTGTCGAACAGATGGCAGCAAGTTGACTCGGCAGTCCACCGGTCACTGGAACGCGTTCGGAATGGCCTATGATTTGGATGGCAATCTGTTTTCCACAGACAACGATCCCAACGCTACGCCACCGAATCGATTACTCCACATTGTGCCTGGGGCCGACTTTGGCTACGAGTATCGTTACGGACGTAGCGGTCGGCATCCGCTTGTCTGCTGGTACGGTGAAAATCCAGGCACCCTGGGAATGATCGGGGCGCTTGGCGAAGCTGCCTGTGGCTTGATCCCGCACGGCCCTGGCCAGTTGTTGAGTGCGTCATGGACAGACAATCGGATCGACATTCACTCGCTGAAACCGAAAGGAGCATCCTTTGTTGCTTCGCGCGATCCATTCATCAGTGGACCTGATGACTTTCGCCCAGTCCACTTTTCATATTCCGACGATGGAAAGTATTTATACTTTACCGACTGGGTGAAAATCTCATATCCAGTGCACGGTCATGGCCGAATTTGGCGAGTCGAATTCAAGCAACCCGTGCGGCTGGAGCCGTTACCACGCGATGCCAAACCACAACCATTGGCATCGAAGGATGCCTTGAAGCTCCTCGGATCCGACGATCCCTCTGTCCGAACAAGGGCAATCCAAGTGCTCACCGAACACCCCGATGCTCTCGAAGATTACAAATGGCAATCCGAAATCAATGCGGTCGCTCGTGCTCATTACGCCGTTGTGCTAAAGCGGTTGGACGCGACAGGCCACGCAAGTATCATTCCGGCGCTCTTGGCGGATGTCGATCCCGGTGTGCGGTTTGTTGGAATTAAATGGATCGCCGACGAAGATCTTTCCAAGTACCGGCCAACTCTAGAAAAACTGCTGGATCGTTCTGACTTGAGTCGGCGCGATTTGCGGGCTGTGGTGGCGGCGCTTGCCAGAATCAGCGGCGATGCGAAGAAAGAGTTTTCGCCTGATCGCACGTTGCTGGATTTGGCCTTGGATACCGAAAAGCCACCCGGTTTACGAGCGATGGCATTGCAAAATGTAAGTGTTGACTTCAAGGGATTAAAGGTCAAAGTTCTTGCTTCATTGGCGAGATCGAAAGACCTGTCTATCCAGCGTGAAGCCATACACTCTCTTGTGTTACATTCAGACGCCGCAAGGGGCTCGGCACTTGGCGAACTGGCTTCTGACAAGACGCTGGACGTCAATTTACGAGCCGACGCGATCGCAGGCATGGCCGCTGTGGCCGCCGATCAAACGAAGTTGCTTGAGACTTTGTTAAGCGATGTCGACAAAACCGTTTCAGCCGAGGCGAATCGAACTCTCGTTTCGGCTGGACTTGCGACGCGAATTCTGAAAAGCAAACCGCCAATCGACAACATCAAGGCATGGCAAACGTTGGTTGCCGGAGCAACCGGTGAAGCGAACACAGCCGTGGGGAGGCGACTATTCTTTCATGCGGCACTTGGCGGCTGTTACAAGTGCCACGCCATGAATGGACGTGGCAAACAAATCGGTCCAGACTTGACCACGATACGCAATCAAAGCGGCGTCACGCAAACCCAGTTATTGGAACACATCGTGAACCCAGACGCTGAGATGGCACCCTACTATCGTCCTCAACGACTGTTGACGGTCGACGGAGAAATACGGACTGGGCTCGTCGTCGGTAAAGAGGGGAAGAAGCAAGTTTATGTTGGAAACGATGGTGTCATTTTCTCCGTTGACAAGGACGACGTAGAAGAGCGGCAAGAGTCTAGAATCTCCATCATGCCGAGCGGTCTTTTGGACGCGATGAATGCAAACGAAATCCGTGACCTGATCGCCTATTTGCTCGAAGGTCGTGGGTCGTAGTGCCACTCTTATTCAGGACACGTCGTAAAATCGCGGTGCTGACTCCTTGCGATCACTTAACGCAATCCAAGCACCGGATTTTAACGCCACCGCGGCTGTCATCCTCCCCAGACTTTTTTAAGATGAGGTTTGCGACGGTTTCTTACCCACTTCAATCACATCGCCACCCTCGGGCTGACCTTTGCCGTAGCAGATCATGTCAAGGAACTGGAGGAAGGCCTCATGGGTTGCCTTGTCTCGTGAGCGAGGGCTATAGAGAACTTTTCTGGCCGGGACATGGCCCATCGCATCGATGTAAACCATCTTGCTCCATATCTCGTTACCCTTGAGTTTCGCCTGCATGTCGTGGCCCTGTTTTGCCGGTGTCGCAGGGTGCTCTCTCTTGCCGCCGTACATGATAAAGCCCGGCACATCCTTGGCGGTCACCTGTTTGATAACATGTGCCGGAAGATAGGGCGAGTCACCGAACCAGCCGATGACGTTCAGCTTCTTCGGTTTGTACTTAGCATCATCAGGCCATTGCCAATTCTTCTTGTAAGCGATCTGAGCGCTGAGGTATCCGCCGGCAGACGAACCCGTAGAGACGATTTTTTCCGGATCGCCCCCGTATTTCCTGGCATTAGCTTGGATATAGGCGACGGCCATCGCAACGTCGATGGTGCAGTCCTCCACAGTAATCGGCGTGCCACTCTTCTTCAGTCGATAGTTCGGCGAGACAACGATGCACCCTTTGGCCATGTAGAGTTCCTGCATGTCTTTGTTGCAATACGCCTTGGACCCAGCCTTGAATGCGCCGCCATGAATCGTGAACACGATTGGGGCGTTTTTGAAATCAGTGTTCCAGTAGACATCAAGTACGTGACGTTCATCGGCACCATACACAACGTCTTTGTCGACCTTGTTCTCCGCCAACAGATTCGTTGCGAACAACAGAAATCCGAAGATGGCCACACCCGTCATTGTTTTCCAGCAGTTCATATTCAATTCCTTATTCAGTCCATCGTGGCGGGCGCGTTGCAAGCCCAATAGTAAAAGGACTATTGAAGGGCACACGGCTAGAGATTTAAAAACCCAAAGTTTCGATATTCTGGCCGCGAATCGGGGCGTTGTCAAACATTTGGACACTGGTTTCATTGACAGGTTCTTGCTGATGTCCCCGTCAGCAAAGGTTTGTTTTGCGACCCCCTTGCTTAATCTTGTTTTTCAAAAGAAATTACGCTTACTCCGTCGAAAAACAACAAGCCAAATCTTATTCTGAAAAAATTGTTTTGTCTTTCGGTGGGTTGCGACCGATGAACGGGTACTGTTCGAGATCGACGACCTGACCGCTGACAGGCCCACATTCATCCGAGAGCCAGTACGCAGCGGCGGCCGCAATCTCTCGAGGCTCAAGAATCCGCCCCGATGGCGCGTAATTCTTTGGTAGTTCGCTCGCCCAATCGTCACCTAATCCCTCTTCATTTTTCCGCTGATTCTCCGCTTCCGTCAGCACCCACCCCGGATTTATCTGATTGACTCGGACTCCATCTTCGCGCATCAACGTGTCGCCAAGATTCCGCGTCATGGTCATCAACGCCCCCTTGGAAATACTATAGGGAAGTAAATTTGGTTCTCCACAATGAGCGTTAACGCTCCCGATATTCAAAACCGACCCTCGCCGCTTTCGTAGCTCAGGTAGAGCAGCACGAATCAAAAGGTAAGGCGCAAGGGTGTTGATTCGAATAAATTCATTAAACCGCTCGGCAGAAGTATCCTGTATCGTGCCCGTGGCAATCAACGCCGCATTGTTGACAATCGCATCGAGTTTCCCAAATCGTTGCACCGCAAATTCAACGAGCCGCTGCGGAGCCCCCTCATTCGTCAAATCCTCAATCAACAAAGCTGCACGATCGGAGCCAAGTTCAGCAACCAGCGATTCACCAAGCGATGCTTGTAAACCGTGCACCAAAACGGAAGCCCCTTCAGCCACACACCGACGGATGATCGCCTTGCCAATCCCGGTGCAACTCCCGGTTACCACAATCACTTTATTTTCTAAACGCAACGATATCTCCCACCGCAAAAATTTGTTCAGAGCTTAACCAAACATCCGCACAGCCATGAGTCTGGTGATTCAAAGAAGCCTGAGCCGAACGAAAAATTAACCAACACGAAAATCAACTGAATGGGCTAATTCTTAATCTCCCGGATTCGAATCGATCGGAAGCGGATATTATTAGGCTGGCCGTGATCTTGAAAACCAATATACCCATCTAAAGGCCGGTCTTTCATTGCTCCCTTATCCAACTCAATATCGGTAATCCGCTCTCCGTTGAGGTCAACTTGCAAGTGATTTCCAATACAGGTCACCACCATTCGATTCCACTGATTGGGCGGTCGCGACATGTTTTTTGTTGCACCGATGGTTCGTATGATTCCCCCATGATCGTGGTGTCCGAGTGGCCCTTCTTTTTTTGAAGAGTCAAGAATCTGAGCCTCAATTCCCGTTTCAACAGGACTGTCTCGATCGGCAACTCGAAAATAAACTCCACTGTTCCCCCCCGGTGGATAAGCGTATTCAACATCGAGAACGAAATCCTTGTATTTCTTCTCAGACCATAAATAAGCACCGTATCGCTGCCATCCCTGCTCACCCTCCCGAGGCTTGATCAACAACACATCGCCCTCCTCGGCAATCCAATTACCTGACGTCACCCACCCCTTTAGATCACGACCGTTGTAGAGCGAAACAAATGAATCCAGGTTTCGCAATTTCACATTACGCCACCGGACTTCGTACGGGCCCTGACCACCTCCAATCCCATGCACCTGCAAACCGATAAAGCCACGGGGATGCGATTCGAACTTTCCTTCATCGGTCAGGTCGGAGACAGGCTCTCCATTTAACCAAGTCTCGATTTTATTTCCAAACGCAACGATATGATAACGATTCCACTCTCCCTCTTTAAACAGAGAGTGAGCACTACGATCTTTCCCCGGAGTCATCCAACCGCCGGCGGCCTCACCGTAGACATAGCCAGCCATACCATCGGTTGAAATTTCAACCTGAGGACCATTGACGCGTTCCTTTGGATCATCATTTTTAGTTTGAGAACGAATCTGAACACCTGAATTCAACCTTGAATCCACTTTCACTTCAAACATCAATTCAAAATTCCCAAACATCTGGTCCGTGCAAAGAAACGAATTGGGAGATCCCTCGGCCGTCGTCCCAACAATCGACCCATCTTCTACGCGATACGTCGCGGTTCCATTCCGCTGCGTCCAACCCTCAAGCGTCTTTCCATTAAATAAATCCACAAACCCAACTTTGTCTTGAGCACCACAGAGCGACGCGCTCAATGAAATCCAAGCAAGGACCAGGTAAATTATTTTGGAACGAATCATGTAGAAGGCCCGCCTAAAAAAATTGTCATTTCAATTTACGACCAACAAAGTTTACGGTCGCAGGCGAAGCAAACAATGTGAGACGCCCACCGGTTAATCTAATGCGTACCAGACCACGTTGCAAACCATCGGGAAACCCGCAGAAACAGCCAGTTGATGCTTGGAAGATTAGAGAGGAATCTCGATAGAGCTCGGGAAACGATGAGAATTCAGATCCAAAACTTGATCGAAAAAACTTGATCAAAAAAAGCAACGCATTAATAATCGCGCGATGCGAAAGCAATCCAACTATCCCACTCACACTTCGGCAGAAATTTGAAACGAAAAGCTACTTGACGGCTGGCACAATCGCTGGAGTTTCATTCCGCTTTTTGGGAACACTCGGTTGCGGGGGACTCTTAGGCTTGACCTTACCACTATTTGTGGGGCTCTCCTGCTTGGCCGGCTTCTGCTTGGCCGGCTTCTGCTTGGC
>JAPKBL010000177.1 GCA_028823415.1 Mariniblastus sp. | reverse complement strand
TTGAATGTTTTGCGGCTTGAATGTTTTGCGGCTTGAATGTTCTGGATTTGATGGATTCAGAAACGCATCGGCAGAGAGGATTGTTGTTAGCGAGGTATGGAAACCGAGTTATGTCGGTTGCTGATCTTTGACATCGCGCATTTATCCTAGGTTGGATTGAAAATTTATTGGGATATTTCTTAGGCGTAGAATCAGTCGTTACGAGGCGGCTAACGGAGCCGTAATCGTCGTTTAAGGTGGCATTTTTTCATTTAGGAATCGTATCGCACCTTTAATCGAGTTTGATGTTTTTAATTCCCCGCTTGCGGGCTCGGCTGAGGCCTCTTGGCCGTTTTGCGCAGGTCATACATTCCGAACAACCTCGTGAAAAGTCTGGGCTAGAAGGTCGGCAGCCATTGAGTTTGATCGAATTGATCCCGATAATGCGAGAGTTAAAAGAAAACGAGTTGGCTTCTCACCATTCCATGGGCGTCATGTTTTGGCTTCACAGGGCGAAGTTAACGTTTCAACAAGAAAAAGCGGAGAACATTTCATGCCATTGGTACCCCTAAGAGTCATCCTTGATCATGCAGCGGAGAACGACTACGGCGTTGCCGCGTTTAACGTCAACAATATGGAGCAGATCCAGGCGATCATGGAAGCGGCGAACGAAACCGATTCGCCTGTGATCGTTCAGGCATCGCGAGGAGCGAGATCATACTCTCAAGATAATTACTTGCGCCACTTGATGCTTGCTGCTGCTGAGCTGTATCCTCATCTCCCAATCGTGATGCACCAGGATCACGGTAACAGCGTTGAAACATGTATGAGCGCAATCGAGAATGGATTCACCTCCGTCATGATGGACGGATCGCTCGAAGAAGACGGGAAAACTCCGGCGGACTACGACTACAACGTTCGTGTGACCGCAGAGGTGGTCAAGCAGGCCCACGCCAAGGGTGTTTCGGTCGAAGGTGAACTGGGCTGTCTCGGATCTCTTGAATCAGGAGAGGGTGAGCAGGAAGACGGACACGGCGCCGTGGGAACGCTGACCAAAGAGCAGCTGTTAACAGATCCCGAGGAAGCCGAAAGGTTCGTGGCTGAGACGGGTTGTGACGCACTGGCTGTCGCGATTGGCACAAGCCATGGAGCTTACAAGTTCACTCGTAAGCCGGATGGAGAAGTCTTGGCAATGGACCGCATTGTCGAAATTCACAAACGTTTGCCAAATTGCCACCTCGTCATGCACGGTAGCAGTAGCGTTCCGCAGGAGTTGCAGGACATAATCAATGAGTTTGGTGGAAGTATCCGTCAGACTTGGGGAGTTCCAGTCGAAGAAATTCAGCGTGGAATTAAGCACGGTGTTCGAAAGATCAATGTCGACACTGACAACCGGTTGGCGATTACGGGTGCGATCCGCAAAGTCTTGCAGCAAACCCCAGAAAAATTTGATCCTCGAGATTACTTGAAGCCTGCTCGGGCTGCTATGAAGGACGTTTGCGTTGCCCGAATGACCGAGTTCGGTCAGGCTGGCAATGCGTCGAAACTTCGCGAAACTTCAAAGGTCTAAGCACCGGCGTTTGCTTTTATCTTTGATAGTTGATACTTACTGGAGTCGTGTCGTGTTGGCACGACTCTTTTTTTGTTTTACCGAGCTGAGGGATTTTCGATGAACACGACCGAGCAGGGAGCTGATGGCCCATCTCAAGCAAGGGTTGATGAGCGTGAGCGACTCTTGTTGGCCCCCTACGCGATGCTTAGTTCGAATTCTCGAGGGCGGGCTCATCAAGAACCTGGACACGCTTACCGCGGGCCGTTTCAGCGCGATCGTGACCGAATCCTTCACAGCTCAGCTTACCGCCGTCTAAGCGGGAAAATGCAAGTCTTTACCGGTGAGATGGGGGATTACCATCGCACGCGACTGACGCACACCCACGAGGTTGCGACCATCGCCCGAACGCTCGGTCGGGTATTGAGATTGAATGAAGATTTAATTGAAGCATTGGCGCTAATGCATGACATTGGCCACCCCCCATATGGGCATGCCGGTGAAGACGCACTGGACGAGTGTATCGCGGATGTTGGTGGGTTTTCCCACAATCAATTTGGACTGACCATTGTGCAGGAAATTGAAATTCGATTTCACGATTTTCCCGGCCTCAATTTGACCTACGAGTCCTTGATGGGCCAGACTTGCCGGGTGGATAAAGTATTGAAGGGGCAAAAACCACTGCTCGAAGTGCAGCTTGTCGATGCCGCCGATAGTACAACCTACGACGCTCACGATGCCGATGACGCGATCAAGTTAGGATTAGTCTCGATCGAGGACATGCAACATCTGGAACTGGTGGAGGAGTGTCTGCATTTTGTAAAACGTAACTACGCTTCCTTGAATCAAGAATTGTTACGTAAAGCACTTGTGCATCGGCTGATTGAAAGGCAGGTCACTTGTTTGTTAAGTCATTGCCAAGAGGAGCTCAGGAAATATGACTTTCAAAGCGTTGAGGAGGCACGGTCGAGTGAGTTTGTGATCGGTCTACCCGACGGGATCGCTCAGCAGAAGCAGCAGCTAGAGGCGTACCTTTATGAAAATGTTTACCGCCACCGGAGCCTGATCGAGATCCGCGAGCAGGCTCAGGCCAGAGTTAAAGAGATGTATGGCACTTATTGCGAAAGCCCCTCCCTAATTCCCCTAAAGTACCAGCCTCGGGCTGAGCGTGTGGGGGTTCGGCGGATGGCAGTCGAGTATATCGCGGGAATGACCGACCACTTTTTTGAACAAACATATAAAAACACACACTCCTAGAAGATATTTATCCTGTTTGCCGCGATTGAAAGCCCGCACAGACTACCTTTTCACTCCGAGGACACTTAGGATAAGTTTACGGCAGGATTGGAGTCGTTGTTATACAAGTCGAATGAACGTTTTTTATTTAGTTTTTGGTGCGGATTCGCATCGCAACCCCGTTCTTTCACTTAGTCTTTCCCGAGGATTTTTCGGGCAATTTTAATTGGTCGCGCTTAATTTTCATTTTTTCATCGCGACGAACCATAAGAAAGACCAGTGGATCATGGCACTTTGGATATTACGCGGATTGTTCCTGTTGATCGCAATTGGGATGGGCCTCTCGTTGACCGCTGGAGCTGACCTCAAAGGCACCGGTAGCGATGGAATGGTGCAATGGGGCGTCTTCGTCATTTTCATTCTCAGTTCCGTCGGAATCGTTGTGCTCGATATATGCGTAAGAAGCAAGCGGATCGATATGATATCGAGCGTCTATTTCGGGCTGGTTGTCGGTTTGTTTTTGACCTACGTCGTCGATCTAGCATTAACGCCGTTATTTGGTTTGGGGTTTGATTCCAAAATTTTTGGGACGACGATTGAGAGTGAATTGCTGAGGCTGATTATCGTCTCCTTTGCCAGTATTTCACTTTGCTATTCCTGTATCAGTTTATTGTGGCAGACTCGCGATGATTTTAGGTTTGTGATTCCCTACGTTGAATTCAGTAAAGATGTCAAAGGCTCCAAGCCTTATGTTTTAGATACGAGTGTGGTTATCGACGGGCGAATAGCGGATGTGATTGAAACTGGAGTTATCGACAATCAGCTCATCATGCCGCGTTTTGTACTCGCCGAGCTCCAGGGAATTGCTGACAGCAGTGATAAAATGCGACGATCTCGGGGCCGCCGCGGGCTCGATGTGCTGGACCGTTTAAGAAACAACGAAAACGTTGATTTTAAGATTTACGACCGAGAGTTGCCCGAAATGCAGGGCCAACCTGTTGATATGAAACTGTTGCTGCTTGCCCGTCATCTAGAAGGCAAAGTGGTTACGGGTGATTTCAATTTGAATAAGGTTGCGAAGCTTCAAAATGTTCCAGTCATCAATCTGAACGAAATCGCGAATTCCCTTAAACCGGTTTTCTTACCCGGTGAAGTGATCAATATTCGCGTTGTCAAGGTAGGCGAAGGTATGGGGCAAGGTGTCGGTTATCTTGACGATGGCACTATGATCGTGATTGAAGAGGGTAAAGAGCACATCGGAGAAGATGTTAACATTACCGTGACCAGCATGCTCCAAACGAGTGCAGGGCGAATGGTGTTCGGGAAATTCGAATCACATAGCTGACCCGGAATTTTTACAACCAAATGCCGTTGTCAGAGACGATGCGAACTCCTTCGACATTCGAGGCGTGGCAACAGTTCCTGTTGCTCGGGCCGTCTTCAAGTTGTCGCCATGACTTAGAAGTGACGCCTAGCTAATCAGAGTGCAGGCGAACAGACCCAGCGTTAATGATAAGAGCATCAACGAGTAGCGTTGAACAAGTGTTCGGTCAAGCGAATTAAAGCGTGCTGCAACAGTTCTCATTTTATTCCCCTTTGAACTTTGTTTTCATCGGGTATTTAAACAAACGGCGTGCCAATGTCCTGCGATGCAAGAGCAGGATTGTATTAAGGGATTTTCCAAGTGAATAGCCGTAATCGTCGCGGATGGGCTAATTTCAGAAAGTTAAAAATGCAACACTTGTCGTCGTGTTGACGTCACCCTTAGATCGCGTCATGGAGACGCTCGGTTACTTCAAAACGCGAATTGAGAATGTTTTACCGTGTTTTCTAGGCTACCGTCGATGCGGCTTTCCCAACGTGAAAAATACTGAAAGTTTCCATGACCGTTGCGAGGCGATATTTTCGAAAGTTATTCTAGTTCCTCGGTTCTGATCTTTAACTTAATTCTCACTTCGCAGGAGCTGGGTGATATGTTTATTAGAGTTCGAGATTCGCGGTCAAAGTCAGCTTTCAAATCCAGTTTTTGTCAGCGTGCCATTTATCTCTAATTTATTACCCGAGTCCCGTTGTGGAGCTTTCAATTGGGATCTCGGGTGTTGGTTTTATTTTTAAGGAAGCGTTTTATAGATGTTTGGTCAACAAGGTCTAACCTCTACTGCGTTGGCTGACAATTGAACTAGACAACGTTTCTAGATGAGAACACCCGCCCAGTTGCACCACTGGCGGGTGTTTTTTTTTGTCGCCTACGATCCGTCGGATGGAGGTTTATTTTTTGGGGCTTGACGAAGTTGTAAGTGAACGCGCGCAACTTGTCCCATGAAATTTGTTTTGCCAAGCGGGTTGAGTTTCGCAGCTTTTTTCATTGCTTCGATTGATGCCTCCGGGTTTTTCAGCATTTCGTGATAGAGGCCTATATAGAGTTGGGCATAGTAGCGTTGTAAACGGTGTTGCTCACCATCAAGTTCGACCCTTGCCGAAGTACGGTTTGCTATTTCCAAAACTTGTTCGGGAGTCATGCGTCCGGCATACATCTCGTAGATCTGCGACATCGGTACCCTTCGGTCCTCGGAAATGGGGATCAGCTTGCTTCGTCCATCTTCAATGTTGGAGATTCTGGCAGCACAAAGAAGATGCCAAACGGCATTTTCAACATCTTGTGTGTTTACCAATTGGTGCGTTTCAAATTGCTGGACCCCTTTTTTAAATTCATTCGCATAATAGAGTGCGAGTCCCCGTTGCCATAGCCGCGGTTCCAGCGAAGGCTGCAGCTCGATGAGTTTATCGTAGGCAGCAACGCAAGCGTCCATCTGTCCGGCGGCAAAGCTGATATCTCCCTGCAGCATTTGGTAGGAAGTGTTGTTCGGTTCTAATTTGCAGAGTTCACTGCAGTTTTTAAATGCGATTTCATATTTTCCTTCACGGAACGAATTCATTGCTACCCTCCCAAGCTCCGTTGCTTTCTGTGCTTGGGCTAATCGAGCACTTGATCCCGCAGATTCTTGAGCCGAAAGGCTGGCGAGGGGAGCGATTGAGAAGGGGCTCTCGGCAACCGGGCACGAAATCCAAAGGGTCACGATTCCGATGGATAAGATCGTGATTTTCTTACAGAGGAGGAAAGGGTGTAGCATTACAATTCTCGAGGGTTTCGCGTTGACAATTTGAAGTATTGTCACCGGTACGATAACGAAAAGAAAGCGAGGGGCCGGGAGCTCTTCTAAAAAATGTATACTACGTACAGATTTGCGGACGTTTTTTTTCTTCCGGCATATATTAATCACCAAAGCATTGCGAATCAGTCGTTCGCGAGCGATTTTCTTAACAAATGGCGAACATGAAAATTTCACTTATTCAACAGTCTGCAAGTGATGATAAGGCAATGAATCTCGAGCGGGGCCTTGCTGCCGCCCGCGAAGCTGCTGCGGGTGGCGCACAGGTTGTCTGTTTTGCTGAGCTTGCGTTTGAGCCTTTTTACCCTCAGCACCCGGCTCAGTCAGGGTTTGAGGCGTTGGCTGAAACGATTCCGGGGCCTGTGACGGAACGTTTTTGTGAGTTAGCAGCGGAGTTGGAAATAGTCGTCGTGCTGAATTTGTTTGAGCGAGATGGAGAAAACACCTATGACAGCTCACCGGTGATTGATGCTGACGGTCAGCTTCTGGGCGTGACGCGGATGATTCACATTACCGAATACGAATGTTTTCACGAGCAGGGTTATTATCAGCCGGGTGATTTGGGAGCTCCTGTTTTTAAAACGCGATTTGGTCGAATTGGCGTGGCAATTTGTTATGACCGGCACTATCCAGAATACATGCGAGCGCTGGCAATTGGGGGGGCTGATATTGTCGTGGTGCCACAGGCGGGGGTGGTGGGTGAATGGCCGGAAGGACTTTATGAATCGGAGCTTCGGGTGGCTGCGTTCCAAAACGGGTATTTTACGGCGCTTTGTAATCGGGTAGGCAAGGAAGCTCGACTGACCTTCGGAGGGGAGTCGTTTATCTGCGATCCCGAGGGAAAAGTTGTCGCCAGAGCAGGGCAGGGAACGGAAGAAATCTTGTCCTGTGAACTTGATTTGTCGCATGTCGAAAAATCGCATGCAAGGAATTTGTTTTTGCGTGACCGGCGTCCTGATTTGTATTCAGACTGGATTTGACGGATGCGATCGAAGACGAGATCGGGGCGGCTCTGGCTGTTGTTTGGATTTGCTGCGGTTTAGGCTTGCTCTCGATACACCGGTTAGTCGATGGAGCGGTTAGTCGATGGAGCG
>JAPKBL010000067.1 GCA_028823415.1 Mariniblastus sp. | reverse complement strand
TCAGTGTGGTGGAAGTCAGGGCGATGGAAGTCAGGGCGATGGCCAGCACAGAGGCGGCCAATGGTCTTAATAACATCGCAGTTCTTTCTCGCACGTGGTGTTCATTCCATCGCGCAATAGTTTTGGGTCGAATTTCAATTCCGGTTCGCGATTCACACGAATTCCTGTCCGGCGAGATACTTATTTCTCATCAGCAGACGTGAAATCGCTTCTGGTGCGGTAGAGAAACGAGTCGGAAGTGAGAAGCGAAACGATCAATGCGTTCATGCTACCACCGTTCTCCTTGTAAGCACGATGCGCATCCTGCAAAACAGGCGCGTCGTTGAGCGTTTCGTTGCGGCCCATCCAGAATCGGAAGGCGTGACGAACGAAGACCTGTTCGGCTCGTTCACTTTCGGCCAACTTTCGAATCATTTCAATGGCGTCAGCAACTTTCCCGTTCAACTCAGGGTCGCCCGAATCAATAATCTCACCTGAGGTATCGACAGGTTTGTCGAGTTCCTTAGTCCGATAAATTCCTGCATGGTTGTACATTTCAAACGGCAACCCAAGTGGATCCATTTTCTGGTGACAAGTCCAGCAATAGCTCTCCGTCGTGACCCGCATGCGATCACGCAACGTGTTGTGAGGCTCATCTGGCAACATCGCATCGACCGTAATCGGCACATCGGGAATACCGCCACCGATCAGCCGTTCTTGAATCCACTTTCCACGTCGAATAGCGTGATTGTCCATCGCATCGGAATGTGAAACAAGCCAACTGGGATGAGTAAGAATGCCCAGACGTTGGTCTGCAGGCACTGTGGCTAGGAAACGCTCCGGTTTCATCGACCCGGCGCCGAAACTGCGACGACTGACACGAGCGTAGACCTTCTCGCCTTTGAGGTTGACCTGATTAACGGTTTGATTGACGTTAATGCGATTCTTTTTAGTTGCCTGGCTTACCTTTTTCTTTGCCGTTGCGACGGCCTTCTTTTTCGCAGCCAGTTCCTTCCTTTTCCCCTGGCTCTCGTCTGGATTGGCTTTCAACCATTGCTCAAGTTCGGCCAACTCTTTTTCTGCCATTTCCAACTCTGCATGTTCTTTCTTCGTTGCCTCTTTCTCCGCCTTCTTTGCGGCGGCAACCAGGTCCTGCTTCTCTTTCTTTGTGCGCTGGGTGCCGAAATAAGTATTATCGGCCTTGGTGGCTACGACTTTGTCGGTCGTCAACAACTGCTTCAACACATCTTTGTCTTCCTGCAGAATCAGCTCGATCAGTCGGTCGGTGCCTGCGGCTGCGTCAAACATCGCTCGATAGTGAGAAACACCTTTTGTCGGCGCGCCTGTACTGGCAAGTGCCTGGTCGTCTTTGCAAATGTATCCTCCAAGATCGTAATCAAAATAGTCACGGAAGAATCGCAAGACGCGCGGCTTGCGAACACGGTCATCAGCCAGCATTCGCTCGACTTCGCGTTTAACATCGGATTTGGTGCGCATGCGACCCTGGTCAATCGCCGAACGAAGTTGTGAATCGGGTTTGATATATTGCAGCGCGTGATTGACCGCCAAGCCCAATTCCCAATCCTGCATCATGACGCGACCGTGACGATCCGGTTTACCACCTTCGACCAGTTCCGGTCGAAAGAGCGCATCGCGATCGAGAAAGATGGACGAGAGGCCAAGAGCAACGCCGTCTTCCTTGCCAAGCTTCTCAATGGATTGCTTTGTGATTGACAAATATTGATCCGACTCACTTTTGAACGGTGGACGGAAAGTTAACGTTTCGAACAGGTAATCGACCGCGGCTCGTAATCGCTCGTCAGTGATTCCTTCCTCTTTCATAAGCTCGTAAACCGGCGTCAGAGGACGCGCAACCTTGGTGCTGTAGACGAGGCTGGTCGGCAGGCCGCGAATGTCGCTCGATCCACCCTTTGTCTGGTAATTTTCGATCGTTTTGCGATCGTCAGAGATCTGGTACGGCTCTGCAATGCTGAGCGGGCCATAGGCCATGTAACGGATGATGTCCTCGGCAGCACTCATGATCTGCGTCCCTTCGGCACTGTTGACCGAGGAAAAGTTCGGGTAATTTTCTAGCCCATGATGTCGCGCCGACGAAAGGATGGCCGGCAAGCTTTTTACAGCCGTCGCATAAGCCACCGTCCCGCCTTGCCAAGCGATGATGCGATCGGTGCCAAAATAGAGCTTGAGTTCACCGCCGTGGTTGGTCGGAACAACGTCGCCATGGGTACGGAGACCGGGCTTGGACGGATCGAATTCCGGTTCTTTGTTGATCAATTCGTTCAAGCGGGTGATGTGTTCCTGGGGCGTCACACGCCAGATCCGTGCCGGCGATGAAGTTGGCACAAGTTTGATGCCATCGGGCAACTGTCCGAAGAGCAAGTCATGATCGACAAAGTTAGCCTTGTCGGGATCGAGGTGAGCACGGAACCCGCCTTTGTCGCGCATGACGCGTGTCAATTCACCCACGACCCAATCCGAAAACTCAAGCCGCTGAACGACCTCTGGCTGATCCATATCTTTGGGCGGCATCTCCTTCAACGTGACCTGCGCCCAGACACTTCTCCACATCGCCGCGTTGACTTCGTCGACAGGTCCAAGTTCACCAAGTGATAGACTACCCTCGTGATCTGGCCCACTATGGCAATCTCCGCAATGGTTGGCGAGAAACGGCTTTGCGAAGCCTTCAAAGTCTTTGTCAACTTTTTGCCCTGGAATGTAGTCGTCACCAACGGCTGGAGACAACAGCCAGCAAGAGAGCGTGACCAATGCAAGCAGTAATCGAGGTGCAATCCAGATCGAGAATTGAGTTTTCATAGAATTATTTTCGTTGTTGCCGCCATTGATTCGAGCAGGTTCAGTGGAATGGGCGTTGGTAACCACTCGCAGCTTCGCACCTGAACCTATTCAAACAGCCTTCTCGGTTGAGCACCGGCTGAGAGAACAAAGAAGACCAAGAGAAGTGACTCCTTAAACCAGCAGTTCCTTAAGCGGCCCAGAACCGGAGTCAAACTTTTTGGCCAACTGCTCATTCATGTTGAATCGATCAACGTTCTTTCCGGCAGCCCGAAGAAGCGATGTATACAAAGCGTTGATAGGTCGCTTGCCATCCAGCTGCGTAAAGCAACCGGTTTTAAATGCTCCGTCTAAGTTACCCAGCAACATAACTGGCCAATTCGCGCCGTTGGTATGTTGTTTGTCCGCATTGTTACTGGTGTAAACGATCAATGTGTGATCCATCATGGTGCCGCTTCCTTCAGGAACGCTATCCAACGCATCCATGATCTTCACGAGCATACGGCAGTTATATTGACGGATCTTGATCCAGATCGGATTCTCGGGCTGATTCATGTGACCGAGATTGTGTCCTTGTTGTTCGATGCCCAGTCCTTTCCAGGCTCCAAAAATCTCGCCGCGTCCCGATCCGATGGTCAGTGTATTTGTGATACCCGAAGTAAGCGCCGAAATCCCAAGGTCGAGCAAACAATCGTGCCAGTCGGTTTCAAACTCTGGTTTGGTGTATCGCTCATCAACCTTTGGCGCAAACTTTCGCAAGTGATCCGACACCGTATCGAGGCGACCACGAAGGCCATTGACATCCTTGAACCCCTGCACGAATTGCCCGTAGTGCTGCTGCTCAGTAGACGGAAGCGATCGTCCTTTTAAAGCGGCAAAATTTTCAATTTGATTTAGCAAATTGGACCGCGCTTCGTGTTGAAGTCGAATGTCACCTGTCGAGATTCCACCGTACAACATTTGGTAGAGGTGATTCGGATTCGAATGCATGAAGATCGGTTGCCCCGCGCCGCTTGCGGAAAGCGTAGCGATCGTTGGCTTGCTCTTCATGTTTTCGATCGAGTCCATCCCGATGCAGAGATGCGGAAGCAGCGTCTGCGGCAGAACGTTACTGAGTTCGTAATCGATCGTGGAAGCACTGGGAGGGACACCGTCGCTTCCTCGATAGCCACCAAGTGCGCCAAAAAATGCACTATGGGACGGGCTGGCATGGCGACCATGCAGTCCGCTTATTATGTGCAAGCGATCTTTGTATGGCTCGAGCGCACTGATGGGCTCAGGAAGCTCTAATTTTGCCAGTGATCGACTGCTTCGCACTCCATTGGGAACACAAGTCTTCGGATCGAATCCTTGATTCTGCATGAAGAAAATGATTCGCTTGGGCGTCGTGTTCCCAGAACCAGGTGCCCCCAGAAGCGGGCGGGAAGCAAGAGATGCGCCAAATGCAGCGCCTATACCAGTTGCTACTCCTTGGAGCATTTTTCGTCGATTAAGCATTGTTGATTCTTTCAGCAATATTGTTGTCGGTCCATCTTACTCTTGTGGCAGCGCGATTTGCACGACTACTAGATGCAGAACGGGCATACTTTATTTTCAGTTATTAGAATAAATTACTCAAATCAAATTGGCATAAAATCATTAAAAACCTGCGGCATACAACATCAAACCGTCGGTTTATTGGGTTTATCGCTGCGCGTTTACTTAATGGTTGCCGCTGACTTGGTAAAAGGACGAATTCACCACGAGTAATCTATTTCAGCTTTGCTTTCATGGAAATCGAAAAAGTAGCGTTGGGAGTCGACGGGGGGTGCTCTTTTACGTTCGCAAAATCAGAGCGACACGCCAGTTAGCTCTGAGGACGCAAATGGTGGCCGTCGGAGGTTGCGACTTATCCGCAGTGCCCGCAACACTTTGCGATGGTCAATTTCGTTACTATCGCCGTCGCCGCGTGGAGGGGTCATGGCCACCACTCAACTTTCCCGAGGCTTGGATCGCGTGTGTGGTACGATTTCAGTCTCTCCTTCCAAGTTAATCTTAGAAAAATGTTAGGCCGGGCAATGAAAAACCAAACCCGTAGAACAGCGCTAAAAGCACTGGGCACGACCTGCGCAGCAATTGCATTGCCTGCAAACCTACTGGCTGACAATCCAACCCTGACCAAGCCGATTCGTTTGGGAGTGATCGCGGATTTACATGGCGGATTGGCTGTTGATGCAGAATCTCGCCTAGACACATTCCTGAACTCAATGGCAGATAAAAACGTTGACGCATTGATTCAGATGGGAGACTTTGCCTATCCCAATAAGAAACATCAACGCTTCAGCGATAAATTTAACGCGGCGCACGACAACACGATCCATGTGATTGGGAATCATGAGTTTGATTTTGGACTGGGCCGAGAAGACTGTATTGAAGCCTGGGGGATTGAGTCTGCCTACTATCGGCGCGACATCGGAGGACTTCGGATCCTTGTTCTCGATGGCAACGAAAAAAACTCACCCGACTATGTAAGCGGCTACCACTCCTATATTGGTAAACAGCAACAGGCGTGGCTGTCTCAACAGTTGAACCAAACTGACCGACCGGTTTTGATTCTCAGTCACCAACCCCTTGCCGGTCGGTCTGCGATCAACAATGCAACGGAAATTCAACAGTTACTCGCAAAACACAAAAGCAAAATTCTCCTCTGCATCAACGGGCACGCACACGTTGATTCGTTACTTCAAGTCGATGGTGTTACGTATTTGCATATCAATTCCGCATCGTACTATTGGGTTGGCGGTAAAAAACGGATGTCGTACTACCAGGATCCGCTGTACACCACGCTTACCATCGATCTTGCCAACTCAGTTATCCAAGTAGAGGGAAAGTCCTCTCATTGGAAACAAGGCGACTCTCCCACAACTGTCAACTTCTTCGAACGAGAGAACGCGGCACCGGAAACGATTGTCGTTCCGGCAATTCGCGAAAGGAAAATTGCCCAATCCACGACAGCTCAAAAAATCACCACGTGGCCGCCGGGAATCGATACTCCTGAATCAGATAAATCGACGAAGCTAAAAGTCATGACGTGGAATATTTGGGGACGGCTCAATCAAGACCCTCGTTACACTGTCAATGACAAGACAGCCCGCGAGCGAGCGAGCGAGATAATCAAGGCAAGCGGGGCAGATGTAATTGCCATGATCGAGACCTACGGGTCGGCATCAGAAATAGCCGAGTCTCTCGGGTTTTTCCATTACACCTCCGCAGCAGATGCGAATCTGTGCATTTTCAGTCGCTATCCACTTACTGATATCGAGCCGCTCAAAGGTCTTTCGTCTTTTTCTTTTATTGCTGCCACTGCCACGCTACCGAGCGGACAAAAAATCAGAATCTACGACATTTGGCTGACCAGTGGCGGCCGCCATATTGTAGAGATCAAAGACAAAAACATCTCTGATCAAGATTTTTGCAATGGCGACAACATTCGATTTGACATGCTCCAAAAATTCCTTGACCACGAGGACGTCCAAAAGCATCTCGCCAACTCAAAAGAAGTTCCGATCATTGTTGCTGGAGATTTTAATTGTGTTTCCCACCTTGATTACACGGCAGCAACCCGAGACAGCAAGCTCAACCAATCGCGAATTCTCCCAATCAAGGCGTCCAAGGCGATGCACAAGCTTGGATTCACCGATACGTTTCGCGACGGGAATCCGGACATTCTTGACGCTACTCTGGGATACACTTGGACCACGGTCGGACTTGGCTACAAGTACATTTCAGACAAAGGGTTTGTTCCCGTCAAAGAAAACCCCGAACCGGAGTATCGGGACCCTTACACGAGAATCGATTTCATCTACTCCACTGGCTCACGACTAAAAACAAACAACTCGAAAGTAATCTCGCATCATTCTTCTCAAGCGAAAAGAAGTTTTCCCGAATTCCCCTCGGACCATGCCGCTGTTTTGACGGAGTTCGATTTAGACGATCGATAGAGCGCGAGGCTGAATGACAACGATGCCCACTACGCTGCAATCGATCATTCGCTACAACCGCAAGAACCATCTCAGCAACTATTTTAGCAGGGGCTTCACTTCGATCTTTTTCGAGACCGTTCCGATTTGGTTTTGAATTCGGGTGCCGCCTTTGTTGGCAACCACTTCAGCAACCAATCTTGAATCACCTTGTATTCGGGAATGTCCGCAAGGTTATGAAACTCATCTGGATCACTACGGTGATCGTATAATTCTTTCGCTCCGTCTTCATAGACAATTAACCGCCAATCCTTACTGCGAATGGAATGATTCCCGTAGTACGAAGATGTGATTGCGGGTCGATCTCTTTCCGATGTCGAGTCGAGGAGCTGCGGGACAAGCGAGAGCCCTTCCAGCGGTTGGTTTTTGGGCAACTCGCATAAGTCGATTAATGTCGGATAAATATCAAGCAAACTGGCGGGTTGTTGGCATGGCTCACCCGGCTTGATCCCTGGCCCTGAGATTAGCAAGGGAACCCGCGTGGATTCTTCCCAGAGCGTACGCTTGGCCCAGTGTTGTTTTTCGCCGAGATGAAATCCGTGATCACTCCACAACACGACCACAGTGTTTTCAGCGTGCGGACTGGATTCAAGCGCATCCAAAACGATGCCCACGCAATGGTCCGCGAAGCTAATGGTTGCTAAATAGGCCTGGGTCAGGCTTCGCTGCTTGCCATGTTGGACGACTTCGGCGTGGGTCGGTGCTACCGCATAGTCGTTGATGCCTAAAAAGTTATTTGGCAAGTCGTCGAGATCAGACTTTGGATTATTTGGCAAAGCTAACCGGCCCGCATCGTAGAGATCAAACCATTTAGGGGGAGCGTAAAGTGGTACATGGGGGCGAAAGAAACCAACTGACATAAAAAATGGCTTGTCAAATGTCTCTTTTAATGCTGCCGCAGCATTCTTTGCCAATTGAAAATCCGCCATCTCGAAGTCATCCTCGGGATACTCACCCCAATCCCAGGCTCGACTCCAGTCGGCAGGTCGGTTGAGCGGTTTTGGAGAATTAGGGCCTTTCTTTCTGCCAAGCGAGCGATCGATGTCTCCAGCTAATCGCCCACTAAATCCGTGGTGCAAGACTTTGCCACCCGACAGCGTGTAATAACCATTGTCTTTGAAATATCGCTGCATGGTTGGAATGTTGTTCAGAGCGGGCAGCTCTTCGTACTTAGGTCCGAGTTCGTAACTACCGTGTGTCGTCGCAGCGACCCCCGACATCACGCTCGCGCGCGAGGCGGAACAAACCGGAACATCGCAATGGGCGTTTGCAAAATTTCGACCTCGCGCGGCCAACGCATCCATGTGAGGCGTTATCGCACCGGAGTAGCCACCAAGAAAACCAGTCCAATCATTGAGATCATCAACACAGATCAAAAGAACATTGGGCGAAACCGCCGGCTCATCAGGCAGTGGAGCAGCATTGATCTCGGTCGCAAGCAGTACCAAAAAGGCCAGTGCGGTAAGTAATCTTATTGCGTTTTCTATTTTCATTATTGTCCAATAAACAGTTCCAATAACCAATGCGCGGCGGGGGATGGTTAATTAGTTAAGCGAGATTAAGAACTGAACAGTTCCATTTTATTGTAACTTGTTGTTATTGTGATTTGAGGAGCTCGTCAATTTGTGCCCCTCCGTTGAGGCAGATTGGTTTTGGGAAGCTTTAATCTTAAACGCTCGATTACTTTCGTGTCCGCAAGAGACAACGCTCTTGCCGCCAGATTATGCCACTCATTTGGGTCGTTCTGGTGATCGTAAAGTTCTTCGCTGCCGTCAGCGTATCGTATGTATCGCCAACGCTCATCGCGCACGGCATGATTGCCTTGCCCAAGCGTAGAGATCGCAGCGTGCTTCCAATTCGCCTTAGGATCTTCCAACAACGGTTGCAGGCTGATGCCCTCAAGCTTGGGGTTCTCAGGTAGTCCGCAGAGATCAATGAGTGTTGGGTAGAGACTCAGTAATTCAACTGGCTTATTCGTCTTACCTTTGATTCCATTAGGCACACTGATAATCAAGGGGACATGTGTCGTGCGTTCCCAGAGCGAGAACTTTGACCAGCGTTGTTTTTCACCGAGATGGTAACCGTGGTCTGAGAAGAGAACAATGATGGTGTTCTTTGCATGCGGTCCATGATCCAGTGCGTCGAGAACTCGGCCTAGTTGCTCATCGGTCCATCGAACGCAGGCGAGGTAACATTGCACTGCTTCCTTCCAGCGACCTTTTTCACGCATCCAGGCATGCGTCGGGATCTTTGGATTGCTCATTGATACGTTGCGCGCGGCGCCGGGGATATCGTTCCAGTCATTGTTGTCAACGGGCGGCAATTGTACGTCCTTGAGACTGTCGTACACATCGCGTGGCGGAAAGAACGGTACGTGCGGGCGATAGAAACCGCAAGCAAGGAAAAACGGTTTGCTGTGTTTTACGCCCAGTTGCTCGGTAACCCATGTGGCGACAACATGGTCGGTGAACTTCGATTTGGCATAGTCCTGAGGGCCAAAATCCCAGGTGCTGTGCCAGCCTTTTGGCTTGTTTTGGACTTTTTTATCAAGCCCCTTGAGCCACTGTCCCGAGCGTGGACCCACGACATGGAATTGCTGTTTGAGGTTCACGCCACCATGAAACACCTTTCCCGCGCTTAGCGTCTTGTATCCGCTGACTGCGAAGTGTGCTGGCAGGCTGACATGTGACTTCAGAAACTCAGATTGGTTCGCGACGTGATAATGGTTGTCGTAGAATCCGGTCGTCGAAGGCCTCTGTCCCCATAGCAAGCTGATTCGTGACGGATTGCACATCGTTCCCTGGCAATGGGCATTCGTAAACAACATACCGCGAGACGCCAGCCGATCAATATTCGGCGTGTGTGTCTGCGAGTGACCGCCAAGACACCCGACCCAGTCGTTCAGATCATCCACGGCAATGAAGAGAACGTTGGGCGAAACCGTAGGCTCATCAGGCAGTGGAGCAGCATTGATCTCAGTTGCAAGCAGCACCCAAAAGGCCAGCGTGGTAAAGAATCTTGTTGCGTTTTCTATTCTCATTATTTTTCAACAACCAATGCGCGGCGGAGGACGGTTTATTCGTTAACCGCGATTAAGAACTGAACGGTTCCATTTTATTGTAACTGCTCGTTAGCGATCGATTGTCAGCAACCCACTATCGACCAGTTCGAGAGCCGAACCGAACCGTTGGTCGACAAAATAAAGTGCCCAGACCTCTTTACCATCCGCGTCATTGGCTTCTTGCTTTGGGAAGCCGACCAAGTCTAATAATTGAAACGCTTTGGGGGCGGAGTTGTCAATTTCAACCGAGTAAACGAGCGATGGCTGGTCGTCATCTGGCTGGTCGATTTCGATGAGCAGGCGGTAAGGCATCGGGTTCTCTGGATCCGCGGGAAGAATATAGTCAGCGGGATCGAAGGAACTGTTCTGCGTCGCACCCGAGACACTATCCAATGCCAACGGTGCATTCAAATCCGCTCCGGACTTTTCCGCTTCTCGTTTTGCCGTTTCCCAACCGCGAACTTTAAAATCCCAATACCGAAGCGCGGCCCGGCCGGCTGTTAGGTCGTCCGGCTCACGAAGTGTTTTGATGTGATAGAACGATGCGTTTTCTAGCCAGATGGCAACGTGAGGTGGAGCCTTTGCGTCAAAGGTCTTTCCAGCCCGAATCGCCATCGTCATCTTGTAGTTCGGCGAGGGGCTGTAGTGATAAATTAAACCATCCTCTTGAATTTCGAACCGGTCCATCGCAGGGCCCAAGTTTTGGCTCAGCGTCAGAATGCTACGGATTGGCCCCGGCTGCCAAAGGAAGAGCCCCGTCAGTCCCAATATGATTGCCAAGGTCGCCCACAAAACTCTGGTTCGCATGTAGCGCGACAGATGGTGAAAGTTATTCACCACGTGCATGGCAATGATTCCGATGAATACGAAACCCATCAACGCATGGAGCCCGACGATTTGGATCGAGAACGGTCGCACAAACGCGAGGACTCCGGTCACTGCCAGCACGACAAAACTCAAAGCAATCAGAAGCGAGATAAAGCTACGGTTAGGTTTCTTCATTGGCATGTATGACAGAGAAATGGGATCAAAATAATTCGGATGAGCGGAGTGAAATTAAAATTCATCCGTCCACCGCGATTCAGGTGAATTAAAACTAAGCCTTTCCAGGAACGATCTGCCCGTGTTCCCGAAGCAACGCATGTATTTCGGACAGAGGAACCTCCAGCGGTGTTGTTCCCGATTTGGCAGCCAACGTCGCTGCGACGCCCGCAGCCTGACCCATGCCCATGCATGAGGCCTGCACTCTTAAACCAGAATTCGCCAGCCGATCACTGCTGACGCACCGTCCGGCGACAATAATATTTCTACTCGACTTGGGAATCAATGCTCGCAACGGAATTGTCGGGACTTTCCCAGGCTTGAGGGGCTTCGGTTTCACCCCTTTTTTTGTGTGGAGATCGACCGGATAAAACGCATAACTGATCGCGTCTTCGAACACCCTACCGGACGTGTAATCGTTGACGGTAATCAGCGTCTCCCCCTCAATGCGATAGCTTTCACGGAAACCCGTTTCCGGCTGCATGTGCATCAATCGTTTTTTCTCTTTGCGAACTCTGGCAAGAATTGATTTTCGCCCCGTTAGGTTCGCCTCGGTTGCCGTCCGTGAGTTTGTCGAGTCCGCCCCATGAACGTACAGCCGATGAATTTGATTCCTTCCCGGATTATGTTCTTCGCCTAACATAAACAAAAACGACCCGGGTTGCCGGTCATCCTCGCGCAGTCGTGGCAGGCCCAGCATCCCGACTACTTCGGCTCCACCGGTGCAATCGATAATCTGTTTACAACGCACCCGCCGGCGGGTACCAAACCCTACACAATCGACCTGCCAACCGTCACTCGTTTTCGTGACCGTTTGCGGAAACTCGTAGAAAGCAATCTCCACACCGGCTTGGGAACACTTTTCTTCAGCAAGGATCGCGTAAAGAAACTGATTCGTATAAACCTGGTTCTGCCAATGTCGCTGGGGCACTTTGGCAAAGTTCGGAAACTTTCCATCATCGAGCTCGACGCTCTCTTTGACCAGTTCCCAGCCGATCCCCGCGATAATCTGTTTCCCCCAAGCATCAAACAAGCCGGGAAACGCCACTCCACCCGTCGTGGTCGTACCACCGAGTTGGCTGTTGCGTTCTACGATCAACGTCTTTGCTCCGGCGCGACCGGCCTGAATAGCTGCCACATGCCCCGCGGTACCGCCGCCAATCACGAGAACATCCACCTCGTTCACAACTTTGGGCTGGGCTGCGTCCTGAACCGGTTGAGCCGTGGCGTGCGTGGTCGAAGCGATCGCCAGACCTGCCGCTGCGGTTCCCAATACAGACTTTTGCAGAAAATTACGACGCCCGTTGTCGTGTTGCGAGTTCGTCATCAAGGTGCGTCTTTCGGCTATAGCAGTTTGTTTTCAGCAGGTATTCTAGATGCTTGAGCACCTACTTTTAACTGAAAGAAGGCCGACTAAGCAATTCAGTTTCGTTTTTACTTCCCTCATGATATCGGACGTCACGCCATCGCAGGTCGAGTATTTCCCGATTTTTCCCTTCAGCCTTCCAAGTAATTACAGAGATGAAGACCGTGTTTGTTTTTTTAGTTTAAAACCACGCTGGATCTATTGAGCAAGCCTGGCCATCTCAACGGCAAGGTCTTTCAAACTCCTAGGCCACTGTGAAAAAGGGACGCGTGTCTCAGAAGAAATCCCCGGCACCGTGATGTCTGGAACTAATGAACTCTCAGGCTGAGCATAAATGAATTTTACTTTCTCTTGCCCATAGGTTGACGCCAAACTATTGGCATAGATTTCCAATTCAGCGGCATAATGCGAGGGCTCGTATCCAATGTTGTAGTCCGATGGAATCCAGATCACACCGGCAACCGCCATGGGAGTCATCGGACTCACACACCAGTTATACGCATAGGTTGGGATCGTATCCGCTTTGATTTCGCTGCTCTTGCCGGCTTCTGGAAACGCCGGACCCGCCAACGGTGCCGCTTTCGCGAGATCTTTGTTCTGCCGGTCGACGGCGATGATTGTCATCGCGAAAGATTTCACTTCTTTGAGGTGTTTATCGGCAGCCTTTTGAGCAACTGCCGTGTTCGGAAATTGCATGAACAACTCATCGAGGCGCGCCTGAAATTCGGGGCGATCGATCTCTTTCACCCCTTTAAATGCCGTCCAGGAAAGTGGCGACGCCATTTGCTGTGCCCCTCCACCCCGACCCGAAGACATCGTAATGAAGCCTTGCGGAATTCCTTTTCGATTGAGTGTTTTCGCGAAATGATAGGCGAACATCGTCACACCCTGGTCTGCCACGGAAAAATCCGCAGCCATCCATGACGACCGGTACTTTCCACCACCTGTTTCAAACTTTCGTTTTCGTGGCGTCGCAGATGTGCTGGCACTCGTCTTTCGTCTAAACTCACGAACAATTGGGAGGGCTTGGGGAATCTCCGCATCTTGATCGCGACTATTGTAAGCCATTTCTCCGTTTAGCATTGTCGAACCGGTTAAGTACCAGACATCGCCAACTAGAATATTGTTGACCGTTCGACTGAGATCATGGCTAGTCTCAACATTTAAAGTAATCGGTTTTACGGAAGCCTCCAGCGCTGGAAATTCAACTGTCCATTGTTGCAGGTCATTCGCCACTGCGGTTTTGGTCACCCCGCCCAGTGTGACTTTTACTTCGACTCCTTTATTTGCATGGCCCCAAACCGGAATCGGTTTATCACGCTGGATGATTGCTCCGTCGCGAAAATACTCGACGACCTGCAGGATTGGATAGTCCGGATCGGTGTATTGTGCATACTTTGCTTTCAAGGCTGCCGCCTTCTCCAAATCGTCTTCTTCGAAGATCAACTGACCGTCAATCATTGCGAAAGGAGTCGCAGGCAAACCGGCTTTGTTGTAAAGGTTAGAATTCTCGGGAACCGCATTGTAGGCGTATTGAACGCCGATGGGTTTAGGAACATTGTCTGCAGTGACGACGACGGTGTCACCGTCGATCACCGCTTCCGCTGCGTGCCACTTTTTATTCTCGTCACACAAACGAAAATGATTTAATTTCTCATTGGGCGTAGGCTGGGCTGGCTCTACATACTTGTCCGCCTCCCGGTAGTCCTTGGCGGCCCCTTTGCTACCGACCATCAAACCGCCAAAAAGACTTTCCTTCTCAAACGATACGAGGACTCGATTGCCTTTGATTTCGTAAGCAGAAAAAATTGGGCCTGTGTACGCAATTTTTTTTCCGTACTGCTTCGCCAACGCCCACCGCGCCATTCTCATGCCCGGGTGAAGCTTATTGAAGTAGTGAATGCCCTGAGGTCTCGCCGAATTAAGATCCGACTGAATGACCATCCCTACGTTTTCACGATTGTCGATGAAAAATTTATGCTGCACTTGACGGATGTCCGCAAAGCCAACGTTGTTGGGATCCGGAGAACCGTAGCACTGCATTTGAGTAAAATAAAACGGCATTTCCGGCATCTTCCAAGCCTCTCTCCAGCCGTTAACAAGGGCTTCCATTCGGGCGGCATAGATTCTGCCGTCACCTGAGTTGCTTGTCCCCTGACACCAGATCGCACCTCGGATCGCATAGGGAACAACTGGATTTATTTTGCCATTGAAAAATTGAGAAGGCCCTCTCCACATCCCTGCGATTCCCGGCACCGCTGGCCGCGCAGGAATTTTCCCACCTGCCTCCGCAGCTTCGCCTGCCATTTTTTGCCAAGCACGAATATCTCTTTCGTATTGTGCAAATGCATTGCGTCCCTGTTCGGTCAAAGGATCGGCGCTGTGTATAAGCTGCGTGTCCGACTGTAACCCCAAATGTTTCTCGATGGATTGGCGCTGGGTGAATGCCTCGATCCTAGTATTACTGTGAGCGCTGAGAAGAATGCCGATGGGCATATCCAGTTCTTTGTGAAGTTGAGAGGCGAAAGCCAGTGACAAAGCGGAAAAATTGCTCGCACTTTTATGGGTCTTCCAGCCACCATCGGAGGTTGCTCTCTTTTGTGGATACAACGCAGATACTGTGCTGATATTTATCTCTCGAATCGGAATATCTTTTTCCGAAGCGGCGATCTCTCGCGCCAGATCGCCGCACATGCTTTTGCCTGCCGTCCAGACCATATTCGACTGGCCTGATGAGAACCAAACCTCGCCAACTAAAGCGTCCTCGAGAACGATCGATTCATTCCGGTCGTTGGTTACTTTCATCGGCCGCCCCTCACGCGATACTTCGAGCGGATCGAGCTTGACCATCCAATCGCCATACTGGTTCACGACAGTCGTCTTTGATTGACCCGCAAATTCGACAGTGATTTTGGCACCGGGCGTATCGAAACCCCAAACTGGCACTTGAACTTGTCGCTGCAAGATCATGTGATTGGTGAATGGAACCGCAAGCTCAAGGTTCTGGTCCGCCCCCGCAATCGAAGTGATTGACAACAAGGCATAGGAGAACAATAAAGTCATCGTTTTTCGGAGCATGGTTACCTGGCCGCGAAGGGCTGGAAATGGGTTGAAATCGATCAATGGAACCTAGATCACTTGGCTCAAAAGCCGAGTTTGGAATCCAAATGTCATTCCAACTTACTATATTTCGCGTCAACCCCCAAAGAAAGATCCGCAGACTGACAATCTGACTGAGAAAATTCTCAGCGCGGTGAAGAATTCGCCTGAAACCTAGGCGCTGTTAAGAAATATCTTGGTCAACCCCGCTGGCTCTTGCATCGGAATCGGCCAACTTGGAAGGAGCGTTTCAGGCCGTGCTTTGTGGTCCGGCCCGCTGTTCTTCTCCGCCAGTTTCGAAACGAAGATGGGTTCAAATTTTTCCGCATCAATTTAATCACTTCACCAGGTTGAAGCCCAAATTGCACTTGGATTGCATCAAACGTCGTTCGGTCTTCCCAGGCCATTTGAATAACGCGATCGGTTTGAGCCAAACTTAGTTCACCGTTCTTCATGCATCCAGCCTCAAATTATTCTCGCCCGCGTGACGACGCAGAGATTTTCCTCTTCGGCGACAACGTTCACTACAGTGCTTCACGTCTTCCCAAACCTGTGACCACTTTCGGCGCCAAGTCATCGACTTACTGCACACGACGCACGTTTTTTCAGGCAGGTTTTCTTTCTTCATATCACTTGACTCTATGCTTTCTACTGCTGATTTAAACCGCTTAGACTCCGTTCAAGAGGTTTTCATGGGCCTTCGAGAACGACTTAACATTGCAAATCTTACAAGCCGGTATGCCCGCCCGTTTGCGATGGCTAAACTAGCCCCACCTAGACACTATTTCACGATTGTCGGCATCTTACCTGTAGATCAGAAACTGTTTTTCACGGGTTAACTAAGCGATTGGCTAAACTTTAACCGCAACCGAAATCAACCCGCAACTGTTTCCGTTGGCCACCTGTTTCGGTTCGCCTCTCTTAATTAGCGAGCTCTTGGGGATTCCAGACGACAAAACGGCAGTTCAGACCGTTTAGCACGACAACCTCTCTTCCACAGATGCCTTCGGGCGAGCAAACCCGAGAAATGTTCAGAATATTTTAGTCTCGGTTGAGAGTTACCTTAATTCACGGTTGACGGTTTACACCCTACGTTGCCAATCTCGAGCACCGGTAGTGAAATTTCGTTGCGGATTGAGAGAACATTGGTAGCGGCCCATATCCAACACTAACCGTCAGAGTGGTTTCAAAACGATTCCACTCTGGCAACTTTAAGGAAGATAGAAAATGAGTGCCGAACACACAAAAAACTGGCCCGATTTAGCAATTGGTCTTTACGATCGTCTGACCGGAAACAACGCCGAAATTACTTATGGGTTTGAAGAGATGCGGGTGCAGGTTCCAAGTGGAACGGGCGCGGACGCGGAACATGCCGAATGGGTTCTCAATGGGTCAGTCAAGATCAGCACCAACGAAAAAAGTGACTCCCCAAAGTCTTAATGGCCGGCGAAATTGATGTCGCAATCGCCGGCCACGTTGCGCAGCTGATGTTTTTGGGCGATCGTATTGTTCTTCGATTTGAAGACTATCGATCGGCGGTCGCACTAATGAGGATTCCAACACCAGATTTGAAAATTCTTGGAAAGCTTTTGGCGTTTTCCAACATTGGCCTGATGGCCCACGTTGGAAATCGTAAACCTAGGGAAATTTTCCCCAATCCAAGCCGAATCACTCGCTGGCTGAGCCCGAAAGTCAGGGAGATTATCGGCAGTAATTGAAAACCGGAGAATAATTCGCGCGGTCACAGGGCACGGGACGCTTGGTAGGCGGTCTTTCAGTGGGAGAACAGAACCGCTTCCATCAACGAAGGATTGCGGAACACCGCGTCCTCTGCCAGATCGTTCTTAATTTTCGTCACCGTGGAACGGCGGTGAGGTTACGTCCAACCGTTTGCTTCGAACGTATCTCTCAGCGACCACTGCACGACTAATTCAAAACGCCGTTGACGGGCTTGTGTGGATCGGGGATTTCGTCATCGCCAAGCATTTGTTTAATATTTATTTCGATCGTGCGAGAGAGTGCCAACATCGGAGTATCCGACGAGCGATTACTGAATGGATCCTGAAGGTAAACCGAGACCCGTTCAATCAGCAAAAAAGCAAAGGCCAGGAATAAAGAAGTCACCACTAACCCGAGCGCTGGCACTTCCACCAATCCGAACGGCAAGAACAGCACGAACACGTAAATCAGCAGGTGTACAAGTAAACTGTAGGACTCCGGAAACTTGGTGTTCTTAATGCGTTCACAACCTCCCATGGAATTGGTTAGCCGCGTTAGTGTTTTTTCCAGTTCAATAAACTGAAACAACTCCAGCGATCCGTCGCGATACAATTTCTGCAATTCACCCGCCTGCGTCAGGAGCAAATCGTTTGGGACATTGTGGCTCGCCCTGTAACGGTTGATCTCTGTCGAATCAAGAAAACATGATAATTCGTGGTCTGGCGTCTGTTTCCGAAGTGAACGACTCAACGCGTAACACCAGGCAATCTGCCGATAAGCCATGGTTTTGAGTTTTTCTTTTTTCGCTTCGTCCAGATTTTCGGACGGCGTGAATTCCAGCAACTGCCGCGTCCACGTACGCGAGTCATTGACAATCGCTCCCCACAGAGTCCTCGCCTCCCACCAGCGGTCGTAACTAGAGTTGGTTCGAAACGCCAGCAAGAGCCCAATCACGGTTCCCAAAACCGCCACAATGGTCAACGGGAAATGAAAGTCTTCAAGGTGATATTGGTAGTCCAACGCCGAAATAATTCCGATGTAAATCAAGATCGGTATCAGATGGACAAAGAGTTCGGAAATCAACTTTATAAAAGGTATTTTTGAATTTACGACCATACTGACTTTCAACTAACTTAACTTTTTCGGAAAGCTCTCAACTAAATCCAAGCTTTCCCAATTAGAAATCCAACGCATCGCAAATCGTCCCAGCCCTAGTCCCAGCCCGCTTCGACTTGCGATTCCCCAAGCCGCCGATCGCTTACTTGGCAACGGCTACCGGCCCATTTGTTTTATGCAACAAATTGGATTGATAATCTTTTCCCACGAAAGCCGCAACCAGGATAGCGGGCGATTCAAAATCAGTGGGTAATTCGAAGAGCACTTTGAGACTGCCGTTACCAGAAGCGGACACGACTCTTCGCTCAATTCGTTTTCCCTGATCGTCTTTCAAAGTAACGTGGAAATCTTGTTGGCCAAGCTTCTTGGTCAACTTGTGGTCGATGACGACTTCAAACGCCTGCCCTCGATGTACCGATTCGGGCAATTGCAAATCAAACAGTTTGGTGTTTTGCTTCCTCTGAGATTTGGGAGGTTGCTGTTTGCGGCGTTTTTGACGACGCTCATCCGAGACAGCCTGAACGCGATCCACATAGGCAGTCACGTTTGCATCGTCCTCCCGCTGGTCAAATACTTCCAAAACCGGATCCTTGGATTCTGTCATAAACTGTCGCATGGTCCCGCGAAGCTTAGTTAGCACTTCTGCATACTTAGGATCGTCAATCAAATTGTTTAGCGCATCGGGGTCAATTTCGTAATCATATAGTTCTTCGCGCACGCCATGGTCAAACAAATCTAAGCGGACAGCTATTTTGGGATCTGTCGCCGCCATTTTTTGCATCGCCCGGTAACTCAATGTACCTTTTGTGGCCGTCGCAAAGATTCGCTTGCCATCGACCCAAGGGTTAAAAAGATAGCCGTATTTTTTCGTTTCAACGCTTCGCATGGGACTGCGATTACCCCCGGAATTTTCGTTGTACACTTTGTAAACCGCTTCCCGATTGTCTTGTGACTCCCTTTTAATGGTTGGCAAAAACGAATGGCCATCGAATCCATCAGGGGCCTTGAGGCCTGCGATTTCCAGAACGGTTGGCATTAGATCAACGGCCGAAATCATGTGCTCTCGATCCACATATCCCGGTTGCGTAACCCCCGGCCAACACACAATCCAAGGGGTATGCGTACTGTGATGCCACAGTGCCGTCTTGGCAAAGGGCAGCGGCATCCCGTGGTCAGAGAGAAACATAATTACCGTATTATTCGCTTGCCCCGATTCGTTGAGCGCTTTCATGGTTGCTGCAAAACAATCATCAGCGCGGCGCACCGATGAGTAATAATGAGCTAATTCCAACCGAACATCTGGGTGGTCAAATAGGAACCCAGGGATGGGAACCTCAGAAGGATCAAAAACATGGGAAGGTACATTTTTATCGTCGACCAGTTTCCCTTTTGAACTGATCCCAAAAAATGGCTTGTGAGGATCTGAGATATTGACATTCAGACAAAACGGTTTTCCGGCCGCCTTCGCCATCTCAATGCCTCGACGTGTCGAAACATAGTAGGACTGGGCGTTTTTAACATCCTGTTTCTTGCCATCAATCGTCGATAGATCCGCATCCCACGCGTAAGGCTGGTAGGGCGTCGAATGGGAAGCCTTTCCACGAATACCGACGAAGTAACCTCCCGCTTTCATGACATCGACCAAGTGAGGATAGTCGGGTTCTTTGACCTGGTAGAAACCTTCTACTCCCGTATTGTGCGGGTAGCGACCAGAAAACATGACATTCCGTGACGGATAGCAGTTGCCGACTTGAACATGAGCAAACTGATAACGCATTCCACGAGCCGCAAGTTGATCGATATTGGGCGTTGTCCCCGCCAACTGACAACCAAAAGCACCAACCGAATCACAATTCATGTCGTCGACGGTAACAATTAATATGTTCGGCCGCGCGAGATCGTTTTCCACGCCCAATGTTTCTTGCGATGTGAATAATATCACCACAAAAATCATGACTAGCGGTAATCGTAGGCTGAATCTCATTACAGATTAATTTCCTTTATTCCAGATTTCACAGCAGAGTTTTGGTTCATCAATTTTTAAGGAACCCGCACCACTCGATTTATTTAGATTCTTGAAGACTAGGCAGAGTGGGCGATTGCACTCCCTCACGAGGAAGCAGGTGGTCGAGATTAGCGGTGCCAAGAGCTCCCAATGCAATGACCAAACTCGAGTGCTCTTGATACTCCGGAACTACAGACTCATAGGTATCGAACTGTGTGTGATGCGTGGTTCGGTAGGTTGCTCGCCCAGCCTGTTTCCAGAAAAACCCAGGCACGCCCGCCTGAATAAACGAGACATGGTCGCTTCCGCCTCGGGCACGCATGGACTGAGTAATTTGAATCTCGAACGGAGCCCTTTCATCAAGCTTCATGACGGGTGCAAATACTTTTTCAAAGTCCTCTTTCATTGCAGGAGTACAAATAATGCCTGAACAATAATTGGTACCGCCATCATGCACGAACACCGCCGAAACAGTTTCATTCACCTCTTTTGCGTGCTTCAACACATAAGCTTTCGATCCCAGCAGGCCTTGTTCTTCACCCGACCACAACATGAAACGGATCGTTCGCTTCGGCTTGACATTGGCAGCCATCAAAATCCGGGCGGCCTCCATTGTCGTTGCACAACCCGCACCGTTATCAGTCGCTCCGGTCGCACCATCCCAAGAATCAATATGGCCGCCCACAATCACAACTTCCTCAGGCCACTCGGTTCCCGGAATATCAGCAATGACGTTGTAGAGAGGGATGGGGCCTTTGCGGAAATGATTACGAATATCAAATGCAAGCTGAACATCTTTTCCGTCTTCAATCAGTTTTTTGATTTCGCTCCACTGATCTTTTAACAACGTAATACTGGGAATCGTTGGAAGAGAATCCATGTCGATTCGATAGTTACCACCCGTTAAAATTAGATTATCCGAAGTCGGTCGAATTATTCCCGCCGGTTCGCATTCCATAATGGCATCCGCGAGCGCCGCTCGTTCTTCCCGTGTCAGCGGCTTCACTTTTTTCTCGTCTGTGTCCGCATCCTCTGTTCTACGACTAAACCGGCGACGGCCTTCACTGATGACGTAGGCACCTTTGATTGAGTCTCGCATCGACTCTAATTCTTCCATCGATTTCGGCGCCAATAGGGCATTCCCCAAATCTCGACCTGTCGTCCCCGCCGACCAGGCATTGGTCCCAAACTCAAGCGTCATTTTGGTCGGAGAAACCATCATCCCAGTTGCGGGACCTCGCTCAAAACCGACAGGAAATTCACCCCATTGCTCTAAACGACTTTCTAAACCCATCGACGCAAATTCATCCCGTGCCCACTCACACCCCGCCTGCAATCCCTCCGACCCCGTCAAACGTGGCCCGATTCGATTGGTCAAATAGTCCAAATGTTTCTGGACTTGATTTTCTTTGCGGCCGGCTTCAATTACTTTTTGTGATAAGCCTTGCCAGTTCACTTCTGGTGTTGCCGCGACCTCTTGAATGGCGAACACCGGGTGAGACACGGCAGCCAACAACGCCATCACTAATACTCCAACTACTCTCATCGCTCAATTCTCTCTCAGGTCTTATACCTGCTTGATTGATTTAGATTAAAAATAACAACTCAATAAATTTAATTGAATTCGATTTAGTTAAATTCAATTTGATCGAACTCCGTTTACGAGGCTCAGTATAAGGCATTTGGGGTGTGACCCAACAATAATCCGTGGCCGAACTAGCCAATTGAAACGGTTTTTTGCTGGACTTCCAAGCAAACTTAGGCCCAATTGGTTCCAACTTGCCCTGACAGTGCCCCGTCTTACACCGCCGATCTCCGGGCGAACCTACATTCTCCAAATTTGCAATTCATTTTTGAACGGGACACAATTAGAAAAGCTGTAGCATTCTTTATAAAATCCATGCTCAACACTTTCTGTTTTAGCGGTCATCGTTTTATTATTTTGGAACAACAATGAAACCAAGCGCAACTCGACGTCAGTTTATAAAAAAATCGTCTTCGCTCATCGCTGCCCCCTATTTTGCCCCCGCCGCTTCGCTTGGGCTTGGGAAAATTGTCGCTCCCAGCGATCGAATTGTCATGGGGGCAATCGGCTGTGGCGGGAAAGGCAATCACAATACTCGCCAATTCCTCAATGACGATCGTGTACAGGTGATCGCAGCGTGTGACGTCGATTCAGAACACTTGAAAACCACAACTCAAAAAGTCAACCAACATTACAACACCAACGACTGCCGCGCATTCGAAGACTTCCGCGACCTGTTGCAAATAAAAGGACTCGATGCCGTCCACGTATCAACACCCGATCACTGGCACGCGGTTGCCGCGGTTCATGCCATGCGCCAATGCAAAGACGTGTATTGCGAAAAACCGCTGGCTAATTCGATTGGAGAAAGTCGAGCCATTCGAAATACAGCGGAAACAACTGGCCGTATTCTTCAATGTGGAAGCCATGAACGCTCAAGCCATAACTGCCGGTTTGCCGCGGAACTCGTTCGTAACGGGCGAATTGGAAAATTAAAAACGATCCGTATTCAAATGCCATGCGAACAGCCACACCATCTCACCGCCAAGGGGACAACCGGCCCGTTAAAATCACCGCCAGTTCCTTCTTCGCTAAACTGGAAATTCTGGCAGGGGCATACCCAACCTGTCGATTACGCACCTCAGCGCTGCCATTTCTGGTGGCGGTTTGTTCTCAACTACGGTGGGGGTGAAATGACCGACCGCGGAGCTCACATCATCGATATCGCTCAATTGGCGATGGGAATGGACCACTCTGGCCCCGTTAAGTTTCAAGCCCAAGGCAAACAGATCAAAGACTCTCCCTATGATGCGTTTTGGGATTACGAATTTACTAACACGTATGAAAATGGCGTTCAAATGATCGGAACAACGGAGGGTCCGCGAGGTCTGAAATTCGAAGGATCCGACGGATCGTTATTCGTTGCTATTCACGGTGGCGCCTTGTCTGCCTCCAACCCAGACATTCTCCCTGAAAAAATTCGTGCGGGCGGCAACGTCGGCATCAATGACCCAATTCCTGATGATTTTCAAGTGCGTTTGGGGCGAAGCCCCGGACACCATCGCAACTTCATCGATAGCGTCCTGAGTCGAAAGCCTACGATGGCAACCGCAGAAATTGGGCATCGGACGGCTACGATCTGCCACCTCAACAACATGGCCATGAAACTTGGCCGAACTATTCACTGGAACCCGCAACGCGAGGCCATCATTGACGATCGGGAGGCCGGTCGACTGCTAGTGCCTTCGATGCGCGACCCTTGGAGTGTTTGACGAGCCTGGAAACAGTTCCAAAGCATCAACTGTGGATAAATTGGGCGATAGCGACCAAGGTTAATGCCCACTTGAATCATCTAACGTGCTAAAAATACAACCACCAATTATTTTCCTTGAAACCGTATTCAAAGGACTGCCAGAACACCGACTTATCAAGCCGCGAGAAAAATGGATAATAGATCTGACGTTAGTAATTCGTTTTAAACTTTCAATTTCACTTAACAAACTAAATTAAACGACATGGCCACTGGACAAATTCCCGACGCTTACGAACTAACGATTAACGAACCCGTTTCCAGCAAATTCGAAAAAATACCCGTTCAAGTATTCGGACAAGCACTCGATGCCTCGAAAGAAATTGCCTGTCGAATTGCCGACCGAATTCGATTCCGCGCCACCAAAAATGAAAATTGCGTTTTAGGGCTCGCGACAGGAAGCACCCCTGTCGGCGTTTATGCTGAACTTGTTCGCATGCACCGGGAAGAAGGTCTTTCGTTTAAAAACGTCGTGACATTTAATCTCGACGAGTACTTTCCGATGCAACCCAATGAATTGCAGTCCTACGTCCGATTCATGCATGAGCATTTATTCGACCACATCGACATCGTGCCGGAAAACATCAACATCCCGGACGGGACTCTCGCGAAGACGGACGTCCCCGAATTCTGCGCGAAGTATGAAACGAAAATTGAACTACTCGGTGGAATCGATATTCAAATTCTCGGCATTGGGCGTACGGGGCATATTGGATTTAACGAACCGGGATCGAGTAAAACCAGTTCCACACGCTTGATTACCTTGGATCGCGTCACCCGTTCCGATGCTGCCGGTGATTTCTTTGGAGAAGAAAACGTTCCCCGTCGAGCGATCACCATGGGTGTCGGATCGATTTTAAGTGCGAGTGAAATTTACATTATCGCCTACGGCGAACACAAAGCACAAATTGTTGCCGAAGCCGTCGAAGGTGAAATTTCGCCAATGGTTTCTGCCAGTTTCCTGCAAGAGCATCCCCATTGCCGGTTCATGCTCGACATTTCCGCGGCTCAAGCATTAACACGCTATCGATGTCCATGGCTGGTTGATCAAGTTGAATGGACAGACCTCTTAACTCGCAAGGCCGTGATTTGGCTCGCCCGTCTGTTAAAAAAGCCAATCTTGAAACTCACCGAAGAAGATTACAACGAAGAGGGACTCCAAGATTTACTTGCCGAACACGGACCGGCGTACGACATCAACGTGCAGGTCTTTCGACATTTACAACACACCATCACTGGATGGCCGGCGGGCAAGCCGGCGGAACTGAAGCAACCGGGCGACGTTTCCCGGCCGCATGATGACATTTTCCCTAAACGGGTTTTGATTTTCTCACCCCATCCGGACGACGATGTGATTTCGATGGGCGGTACATTGATCCGCATGGCAAAACAGGATCACGAAGTCCACGTTGCCTATCAAACATCAGGCAACATTGCTGTGTTTGACGATGACGCTTTGAGATTTTGTGATTTCATGGCCAGTTTTAACCAAACATTCGGGGTTGCCCCGGCGAAAACAGAATCGCTCGACTCCAGCATTGAAAACTCACTAAGAAATAAAACACCGGGCGAAGTTGACAGCCCGGAAGTTCAAACGGTGAAGGGACTGATTCGAAAGGGCGAAGCAAAAGCTGCGACGCGATTGTGCGGTGTCCCAGAAGATCGATTGCACTTTCTCGACCTCCCTTTTTATGAAACCGGCACGATTAAAAAGAAGCCTCTTGGCGAGGAAGATATCAATATCGTCGCCAAGCTACTCGAAGAATTAAAACCGCACCAGATTTATGCTGCGGGCGACCTGCGTGACCCTCACGGCACCCACCGCGTCTGTCTTTCGGCGATTCTGCAGGCAGTCCAAAAGATTCAGGATCAAGCTTGGTACGAACAATGCACGGTTTGGTTGTACCGAGGTGCTTGGCACGAGTGGGAACCGCACGAAATCGAAATGGCAGTTCCACTATCCCCGGGCGAGGTAGAACTAAAACGAAATGCCATCTTTAAACACGAATCCCAAAAAGACCGTGCCGTCTATCCTGGCCATGACGATCGAGAATTCTGGCAGCGAGCCGAAGACCGGAACTCCGGAACGGCAAAACTATACGACGCGTTAGGGATGGCCGAGTATGCCGCGATCGAAGGATTTGTTCGTTGGGACGGCGACGAAACCTTTTTGTAAATCAGGAAATCAACGACGCTGCGATTTTCCCACTGACAATCAGAAGAACAATCTGAGTAGATTGGCCTGGCATTGGACGGTCTTAACGAATGTGATGAACGACCTTGCACAACGAATTTGATAAATCTCAATTAAAGGAATTCTATCGATCGGGACTGCTCGATGACGTCGTTCCTTTTTGGTTGAAGTACGGTGTCGATCACGAGCACGGCGGTTTAATCTCGTCACTCACGCAATCAGGGGAAGTTGCCGATTCTGATAAATCCGTTTGGATTCAGGGGCGTTTCGCTTGGTTGCTAGGTGAACTCTACAATCACCCGCTGTGCCAAGACAATCCTAACCGATCACTCTGGCTGGAGACCGCCGAAAAAACGTTGTCGTTTGTGAAAAAGTATGCCTTCGATGACACCGACGGACGGATGTGGTTTCATCTCACTCGTGACGGCCAACCCATTCGAAAACGGCGTTACGCCTACTCCGAGTCCTTTGCCGCAATCGCGTTTGGAGAACTCGCGCTGGCAACTCAAAAACAAGAATACGCCGACCTCGCTGAACAGTGTTTCAATCAGTTTGTATCTCACAGCCTTGACCCTCAAGGCGTCGAACCGAAATTCACCGACGTTCGGCCATGCAAGTCGATTGGGTTTCCGATGATCACCATCAATACCGCTTCGGAATTAAGGCAATCCATTGGATTGGAATCTGCTGACCAATGGATCGACGATAGTATTCGATCAATCCAAAATGACTTTATGAAACCAGACATCGAGTGTGTGATGGAAACCGTCACCACCGATGGAAAAATCTCCAATCACTTCGATGGAAGGACGCTCAACCCTGGGCACGCGATCGAAGGCGCCTGGTTCATCATGGCCGAGGGAAAAAAGCGAGCCAACCAGAATATGATTGACACTGGCTTGCTGATGCTGGATTGGATGTGGAACCGTGGCTGGGATAAAGAGCATGGCGGGCTGCTATACTTTACCAGCGTCAACGAACTTCCCGTTCAGGAGTATTGGCACGACATGAAATTTTGGTGGCCCCACAACGAAGCAGTGATCGCCACATTACTGGCGTTTGAACTAACGGGGAACGAAAAATATTTACAGTGGCACCAGCAAGTCCATCAATGGGCGCACAAGCATTTTGCTGATCCGGAACACGGCGAATGGTATGGTTACTTGCATCGCGACGGGCGGATCAGTTCACCTCTCAAAGGAAATCTATGGAAGGGGCCGTTTCATTTGCCACGAATGCAATTGCAATGTTGGGAAATCCTGAATCGCATGTAGCGAGTGAATGCTTAGCTAAATGGAGCCGCAACAATCCATCTTGATTGATTTTTTATCATTCTTAAGAAGAGGAACCTAAACATGCCATCAAAGAACCTTCACTCTCGGCGCCAATGGCTGGCTCAATCATCGCTGGCGACTCTGTTCGGAGGGATTGGCCTTAACGAGCTCGCTGGAATTGAAATTCTTGAGCCAAAGACCGACGATTCCGTGCCGGGACCGGACTATCGAATCAAACATGGGCGGGCAAAACAATCTGTGATGGCGTGGTGTTTTAATCCAATCGAAATGAGTGAGTTCATTCCTGCCTGCGCGGCGATGGGACTCTCTGCGATGGAAGGCTTAGACAAAAAACACTATCCATTGATGAAGGAACATGGTCTGGGAGTTTCGATCACGGGCAGTCATGGATTCAAAAAGGGGCCGATCAATCCAAACAATCACGATTTCTGTCGCCAAAAACTAAACGAAGGAATCGACTTGGCAAAAACATGGAACAGTCCCGGCGTGATTGCATTTACTGGAATGCGAGAGCAGGGCATTAGTGACCAGCAGGCATTTAAGAACTGCGTCGAGTTTTGGAAACCTATCTGCGACTACGCCGAATCAAAACAGATTAACGTCGTGCTGGAAATGCTGAACAGTCGCGACAGTTCCCACCCAATGAAAGGGCATCCAGGCTATTTTGGCGATGACATCGACCGCTGTATCGACATGATCAAGGCTGTCGATTCGCCGCGCATGAAATTACTGTTCGATGTTTACCACGTGCAGATTATGAATGGCGATCCCATTCGCCGCTTTCAAGAAAACGCAGAGTACGTTTCACACGTTCACACCGCAGGCAACCCGGGGCGATGCGAACTTGATTCCCAACAGGAATTAAATTACCCACCGATTATCAAGGCCATTCTTGCAACCGGTTATTCGGGCTACATTGCTCAGGAGTTCATCCCTACTTGGGACGACAAATTAAGTTCACTTCGACATGGGGTCAGTGTCTGTGACGTCGAATAGACCGGTCTATTACACGCTTAACATCCAGTGACCGCTAGGACTTAACTTCCACGGTAGGCTTCATACGATCGCGATACGCCTGGCTACGCGTGTCGTAGTACTTACCGTACATGCCGCCATAGTAAGAGTAGTTGCCGTACTGATAACCGTACTCACTGTAATGCGGATTCTCATCAATTCCGTTGACAATAATACCCATCCAGTTCGCACCGACTGAGTCGAGCGTATCTTTGGCTTTCTGGGCCGTCAGTTTCACGCCTTTGCGAATTCGAGTGACCATATAAACGCCATCGACAATGCTGGCGATTGTCGCTGGATCAGAAACTGGGAGAACGGGCGGCGAATCAACTAATACATAATCAAATTGTGATTTCAAGGTTGCCAGCATATCGCGGAAAGCCTGTGAGGTTACCAGCTCGCCCGGATTCGCTGGGCGACCTCCGGTTGTCAGCAAGAATAAGTTGTCTTG
>JAPKBL010000066.1 GCA_028823415.1 Mariniblastus sp. | reverse complement strand
TTGTTCAGGAACGGTCGGTGTTTTGGGAGCCAATAGATCTTCAGCAGGTCCGTCGAGTCCGTATGTCGGATCGATCTTCAGTTTTGGTTTTTCGATTGGATCGCTAAGTCTCATTTCGTCATCGACCGCATTCTCACCCGAGGCGTCACTGGTTTCCGGAGTCGTAGCTTGTTGCCAAATGGGTTTTTGAGCTTTGCGTTTCGCAGGTGGCTCGACGTGAATTTTTGTGAAACACTCCGGGCACTCAATCGACGTGTCGATCTTGTCTGATTCGATGTGGATCAGTGAATCGCAAACGCGACAGGTAACACTGTGTGCGGAATATTCTCCGTAGAGTCCTTCGAGGCCCTCGATTTTCAACGGGGCATTGGGGTCATCTTCGATTGCCGCTGGGAGAATTGTTAACGCATCATCGACTGCAGTCTCGAGATCGACCTCGGCATTATCATCATCGGCGAGTTCCAGACCATTGCTGTCACTGGCGGGAGTCTGGATTGGTGCCTCGTCGACAATGGGAGGCGGTTCTGGATTTGAATTGTTAGGATCCCCGGGTTCGATGGGGCTCAATTTTAGTTCCGAGGTTTCCTCATCAAAAATGTCTTCAAAAAGTTCGGAGGGGACCGAGGCTTCAGGTACGACGACGGTACGAACGCAATTGGGACAGATAACACGCTGGCCGGATTTCTTCGACGGAAACGAAATCTTGGCGTTGCATTCTTGGCATTGAAATTCGATATTGTTAGCGTCGGCCAATTTTCAACCTCGAATCTTTCGGCTACTAGGAAAAGTTCGCCGCATTGTGAAGCATATTGTACGTAGACTCAATGCGGTAATCGTCTTTTCGATCGCGTCGTCTCTATTTTATCATTGAATTATAATTCGTTTTGACGGTTTGGGTATTGTACTTAACCCCAGTTTTTCAATGGCGATCTCGCCTGTTTCGGCTAGAGACACTGCATTTTTCCGTAATTTGATTTAGAGTTAGAGTCTTAGATCCTTGCGCGAAATTTTGCTTGGGGTGTGGTCGCTGGTTTTGGAGAAGGGTGGGAAATGATGTATCGAAAGGCAGGCAATTGCCAGTGGCCTGTCTATCTATGAAAATAGACAAACGTCTTGGATGATACGGGAGCCATTTAGCCTTGGGATCCCGACTCGTTTTACGGTAGTAGAGTTAGTTGCTGGTGTTCCCCAAACCAGTCTTTAGAAATGCTTCGGAGCCTGACCACGAATGAGATTGTTAAAAATTGCCGCCGGTGTTTTGAATCAAACGCCTCTCGACTGGTTGGGGAATCGAGAAAACATTCTCGCCGCAATTGCATCTGCGAAATCCGAGCAGGTCGGGGTTCTCTGCTTGCCTGAATTATGTATTACCGGTTACGGATGCGAAGATGCGTTTCACTCGTCGGGCGTCCATGCGACGGCACTGGAAATGCTGACATCGATTGTCCCAGAAACGAAGGGGATTGCTGTTTCGGTGGGACTGCCTGTGACCTATGCCGGTGGCGTCTTCAACGTTGCGGCGCTGTTAGTTGATGGAAGGATTGCCGGATTCGTAGGTAAGCAGCATTTGGCTGGAGATGGGATCCATTACGAACCCCGTTGGTTTAAGCCCTGGCCTGCAGGAATTCAAGGCGAAATTGAGATTGATGAAACTCAGTATCCGATTGGCGACTTATTATTTGATGTCGGCGGCATTCGGATCGGTTTTGAGATTTGCGAAGACGCTTGGGTTGGGAATCGGCCGGGCGGTAATCTTGCCAGTAAAGGCACTGACATTATTTTAAATCCGAGCGCTAGTCATTTCGCATTTGGAAAACATGGAGTCCGGCAACGGTTTGTATTGGAAGGAAGTCGCGCGTTCAATGTGACTTATGTTTACGCAAATCTAGTTGGTAACGAATCCGGAAGGGCCATCTTTGATGGGGACGCAATGATCGCGTCGGGGGGCCAGATGCAAGCGGTAGGAAAACGTTTCTCTTATCGGCCGATGGTCTTGACGGCCACTGTCGTCAACATTGATGTGACCAGAATGGCACGAGCGCGTAGTGGGTCTTTTGAACCGGAGGTTGATGGTGATGAATCGGATGTGATTCGGATGTCGATTGATTTTCCGGTTGTTGGTCCGGTGGTGGAAAAGCTTGAGAAAGAGCCATGGATGGTCGGAGCAACCGTTAAGGAGGAAGAATTCACGCGGGCAGTTTGTCTTGGGCTCTTCGATTACATGCGAAAAAGTCACTCGCGAGGATTTGTAGTCTCGCTCAGTGGTGGTTGCGATTCGGCAAGCGTCGTTGCTTTAATTGCCAAAATGTTTGAGCTGGCGAATTGGGAATTGGGTTTTGAGGGTTTGCTAGATCGGATTGGGCTTTTTGCGAACGATGTGAAGAAGCCAGCCGAGGTTAGGGAATTGGTTCATCGATTACTTACGACGGTTTATCAGTCGACAAAAAATAGTGGCCCTGTCACCCGGGCTGCAGCGATGGAGGTTGCCTCGGCAGTTAACGCGACTCATTACGAATTTGATGTCGATAGTATTGTCGATTCCTATCGAAACATTGTGAGTTCTGCGATTGGCGAGAAGCTGACTTGGGAAAAGCACGATATTACATTGCAGAACATTCAAGCGAGAGTGCGATCTCCGGGAGTGTGGATGCTGGCTAATCTAAATAATGCATTGCTGGTATCGACAAGCAATCGAAGTGAAGCGGCTGTTGGCTACGCGACGATGGACGGAGATACATCCGGTGGTTTGAGCCCGATCGCTGGGATTGACAAGGCGTTTCTCCGGAAGTGGTTGATTTGGATGGAGCAGCAGGGACCGGAAGGGATTGGAAATATTCCAGCGCTGAATTCGGTAAACCAACAACAGCCCACGGCGGAACTACGACCGCTCGAAGACAACCAAACCGACGAAGATGATTTAATGCCTTATGACGTGTTGGACTTGATCGAAAGACTGGCCATTCGCGACAAGATGATGCCAATTGAAGTTTTCGATCATATTATCACCGAGTTTCCACACTACGAGAAAGGGCAGTTGGGGAAATGGGTGATCCGTTTTTTCCGTCTCTGGTGTCGTAACCAATGGAAGCGCGAGCGATACGCTCCCTCGTTCCATCTTGATGATGAAAATCTTGATCCGAAAACTTGGTGCCGTTTTCCAATCCTTTCCGGTGGTTATCATTTTGAGATTGAGCAGTTACAGGCTCACCTTCAACAAAGTGGTTTTTAGCGTGGGTGCAGCGCAACGCGAGCTGATTGTCTCCAGCGGTTAGGAAGTCCAGTAGTTTTCTAAGTCATGATTATTCGAGCGAAAATAACGAAAGAAGCCTAAGCCCATGTCCAGCGTGATCGAGCAACTTCGCGATCAGGCGTCTCGTCGCCTCCGTCGGATTTTACTTCCGGAAACGCAGGATCCACGAATTTTGGAAGCGGCAGATCTCATTCGGGAACAAAACCTAGCGATACCCGTAGTTTTGGATCGTAGAGACTGTCCTACGCGGGACGCGTTGAAACGATTTGAGGTCATCGAAATCGATGATGTTCGATTTGCGGACGCTTGTGCCCAGCAGTTATTTGAGAATCGGCAGCATAAAGGTCTCACGCGGGAGGCTGCAAAGTCAGCGATAGAGGACCCTTTGTTGTACTCGGCGTTGTTGTTGAAAATCGGTGCTATCGACGGCGCAGTAGCCGGAAGTGTTGCGAGTACATCCAGCGTGATTCGAGCTGCGCTTCACGGTGTCGGCATGGCTGAGAATTGTAAAACCGTGTCCAGTTTTTTCTTGATGCAATTTCCCGATCGAGCGGTAACTTTTTCGGACTGTGGTGTCGTCCCTGATCCGGACGCGACACAGTTGGCCGAGATTGCAATATCGGCTGCAGGAAGCCATTATAAATTGACCGGGCAAACACCTCGGGTTGCGATGCTGTCTTTTTCTACTTTGGGAAGTGCCGAACACGGCGATGTCGACAAGGTTCGTCAGGCATGCGAGTTAGTTCGACAGCGACAGCCGGAAATTATCGTCGACGGCGAGTTACAGTTCGATGCGGCATGGGTTCCGGAAGTCGCCTTGCGAAAGGCTCCTGATTCGCCCGTGGCAGGGCAGGCCAATGTGTTTGTGTTTCCGGATCTTAATTCAGGAAATATTGCCTACAAAATTGCTGAACGGCTTGGCGGTGCCCAGGCGCTTGGGCCGCTGATTCAGGGCGTCCAGCGACCCTTCATGGATTTGTCGCGGGGGTGTCAGATTCAAGATATCGTCGACGTTGCAGTGATTGCTTCGGTTCTCGCGCCGTAACGCCAGGAATCCTCGACCGCCTTCGTTCTTTTCCTTGCAGTAAAGTGCTCCCGAGGTTAATCGGTCGCTCGATTCATTAGGGAGCCTTGGCAGACCATCGAGTTGGAAACGTCTGGTGGAGAGAATCAGACCTGTAAAACACCGGTTCGAAAAGGTTCGTCGTCCGCGTGTCGGGTCGCCGCCTTGAGGGATTGGATAAGCGTTTTCCGGGTTTCTGATGGATTGATAATGCCGTCTACCCAGAGTCGTCCGGCGGCGTAACGAATGTCTGTCGATGTGTCATACGCCGATTGGACTTTCTCACGCAGTGACTCCATTTCTTCTGCCTCGGGTTCCTGCCCGGCTCGTTTGAGTGCGGCGATGTTGATGTCAAGAATAACTTTGGCCGCTTGCTTCCCACCCATCACGGCATACCGGGCGTTGGGCCAGGCGTAAATGAACCGCGGATCAAACGCTTTACCGCACATGGCATAATTGCCTGCGCCGTAGCTACCGCCGGTGATGATCGTGATTTTGGGGACACGGCTATTGGAAATGACGTTGACCACCTTAGCACCTGCTCGAATGATACCGGCTTGTTCGCTATCCCGACCGACCATAAACCCCATCACATCTTGCAGGAAAATGAGGGGAGTCCAGGTCTGGTTGCAGTCCATAATAAATCGAGCTTCTTTGTCAGCACTGTCATGGTAGATGACGCCTCCGTACTGCATGCCGTCCTTTTCAGATTTGACGACCGTCCGTTGATTAGCCACGATACCGACGTGGTGTCCCCCGATTTTTGCATAACCACAAACAATCGTCTGTCCGTATTCGGTTTTGTATTCCTGAAACGTATTGCCATCCACGAGGAATTGAATCAGGTCTCGAACATCGTAGCGAGACTGGGGATCCAAGGGGATTTTGTCGTAGATCTGATCAGAGGCTTCGGTGGGTTCGACCGGAGTGTCACAGCGGAATTCGCGCGCCGATGGATCTTCAGGAAGCATATCAACAAGAGAACGTAATCTCGCGATAGCAGCATCGTCATTGGGTTCTTTAAAGTCGATTGTACCGCTGATTGCAGCGTGCATCGCCGCTCCGCCAAGCTCCTCGGAAGAGACTTCTTGGCCAATCGCTGATTTGACGAGTGCTGGTCCAGCGAGGTAAAGTCCGCTGCCTTCGGTCATGATTAGTTTGTCGCAAAGTACGGGTAAGTAACCTCCGCCGGCAACGCAGTTCCCCATGATTGCTGAGAGTTGTGGAATCCCCATCGCCGAAATGACGGCATTGTTTCGAAAGATACGACCAAAATCATCTTCATCAGGGAAGATTTCATCCTGTAGCGGCAAGAAAACACCAGCGGAATCGACTAGGTAGACCAAGGGCACCCGGCACTTCATGGCGATGCGTTGTGCCCGGAGGACCTTCTTGCAGGTCATGGGGAAAAAGGCGCCGGCCTTGATCGTGGCGTCATTGGCAATGATCATCACGGTCCGTCCGGAAACGGTTCCCAAGCCGCAAATCACGCTGGCAGATTTCGCCCCGCCCCACTCGGAGTACATTTCCCAACCGGCCCAAAGTCCGATTTCCTGCCAGCTAGAAGGGTCGTCGAGGAGTTTGGCTATCCGTTCCCTGGCGGTTAGCCGGTCTTTTTTATGCTGGCGTTGAATCGCTCGGAGGCCCCCTCCTAATTCAATGTCAGCCTGCTCAGAATCGAAGCCATCAAGTAGTTCTTGCCAGTTCATTAAGCTATCGGGATTTCTTAGGAATGGGGCGGTGTAATTGGTTAAATCAAATTTAGCGGCGAGCGTCGGTTATTGCTCCATCGAATCATCTTCAGGTTTCAGTACCCAATTCGAGTCGAAGTCTTTTTTCAACCAATGTTCGGCGACTTGTGTTTTTCCTTCATCTGCATTCAATTTCAATTCTTGCAGTCGCTGTTCATTACGTTGATGAGCGAGCGAGAGATAGAGTCTGCCGGTATTGAATACACTTGTTTGTTCCGTCTCGGGAATCGTGCCGTTGACCAGAATTGCCGTCAGTCGGGAGTAGACGCAACTCGCCATGAATAATTCTGTTGCGATGTCAGCGAGTCTCGCCTGGGTGAATTGTTTGTTAAGGATTTCCTCTTGATGTTTCGCGAGTGCAAGTTTCATTTGTCTCCCGAACTGGGCGATTTGTTTACTCAGCCTTCGACTGTAGTACCTGAGGTGTTCGTGCTTTACTGGGACTTTGGGATTGACCAGTGACTCGCCCACGACCGACGCCCGATTGAGCCAGACGCTCATCAATTTGTTGGCGTTTCCTTTCGCTTCTTTTTCAGCTTTGATGCGATCGCCTTTGAGTTCGCTAGCTACGTGTCGGAATCCAACGCTCGCGATAAAACACCTCAACACATCGTTCGCCCCTTCGCCGATGAGGTTTAATCTCGCATCTCGCATCATTCTTTCAAAGGGTTGGTCGGTAAAGAATCCTTTCCCTCCCCAAATCTGCATGCAATCGTTGGTAATGCGCCATAGCTGATCACTCGCGAACACTTTAATCATCGCGGATTCGACCATGTAATCGTCTGCACCACTATCGATTAGAGCTGCGGTGTAATAGGTCGCACTCTCCATCGCATACATGTCTGCGGCAGCCTCGGCGATTTTACCTTGAACCAGCTCGAACTCTCCGAGCGTTTGGCCGAACTGTTGTCGCGCGTTGGCGCGAGCTACCATGCGTTCGATGCAGAATTTTGCAGCACCGGTACAGCATGCGCCAAACGTGGTCCTGCCAAAATCCAGTACTGTCAGAGCGAGTTTGAGTCCGCGGCCAACTTCACCAAGAATGTTCTCTTTGGGAACGACCATGTCACTGAAGCGAATGCGACCGGTAGCGGTTCCACGGATTCCAACTTTTTCCATTCGCTCTTCGACGACTTCAAATCCTGCCATGTCCGGGGTTACCAGAAATGCAGTGATCTTGCCTTCTGGAATCGATGGGTCAGAGGTTCGCGCCATCACGGTAAGAACATCTGCAATGCCACCATTGGTGATCCAGCGTTTTTCCCCGTTGAGCACATAACCAGTTCCGTCTGAGGTGGGTTCGGCACTGGTTCGAACGTTAGCCGCATCCGAACCAGCTAACGGTTCGGTAAGCGCGAATGCTGCCAGTTTATCGCCAGCGGCTAAAGGCGGCATCCATTTCTTTTTTTGCTCGTCGGTGCCGAAGAGTTCCAGTGCCCGTAGTCCAATTGAGTGATGTGCATTCACGAAGACCGCGGTGGAACCACAGTGGCCCCCGATGATTTCCATAACTCGGCAATAGTTGAAATGTGACATTCCCGCGCCACCGTGTTCTTTGCCGATGGTCATTCCCAAGACGCCGATATTACCGAGTCCCTTGATGACGCCGTCCCGGATATTTGCTTCCCGATCAATCTGAGCCGGGTCGATGTACTGTTCGCAGAAACTTTTTGTTTTCGCGACCATTGAATCGCCTGCGGCCTGAGCATTGGATGGGAGTTCAGGGTAGGGCATTATGGATTCGGTCCGGAATCGACCGAAATACAGATCTCTTGCGAAACCTTCTTTTTCAGGACCTTCAAAAAAAAGCGAATTGGCTTGAACGATTTGTTTTTTTTGTAAATCCGACAGGGACATAGATATGACTTTCATCCGAGGTAACCTAAGCCATCTCGCCTGTTTAAAACGGGCTTAATGAGAGACTTCGATTATCGGGATTTAAGTTTGAAAAGCAACGTGTCAGATCCCGATTCTACCAGCGGCGCGGACAGCCATTGTTAATGTTTGCCGGTTAGAGCCGCCGCTGAGTATTCGGTATGTAAGGTTTGCCCCATGGCAAATTAAAGACGTTCATTAAACTTTCATTGGGAAAGGTGAAGCTGCAAAACCGAAAATTGTCCCATTTCGCATTATTGCAAGATCTGAAAAATCCACGTTCTGGACAGGTTGGATTGTTGTGCAACTTTGACGGGTGATCGTTAACATTTTATTTATCAAAGTTCTTTGGGAAATCGAACTGTTTGTCGCAATTCGCCGCCTGCTGCCGATTGAACCGGCAGTCGATTGCAGGAAACATTTCGCTTGGGCCAATTGGTAAGAATGTTAATTTTCCTTACCATGGTCGCTGTCGAAAGTTCTCAAAGGGAAAAGATTTATGTCCAATGCTTACCTCATTTCCGGAGTTCGCACTCCGATCGGTTCCTTTCTTGGCGGGTTCGCCAGTCTCTCAGCGACGGATCTCGGCGGAGTCGCTATTGAAAATGCGATCGCCCGGTCGGGATTGTCTAACGAGCAAATCGACGAGGTCATCATGGGCAATGTGATCGGCGCCGGAGTTGGGCAGGCGCCTGCCCGTCAGGCGGCGCTCAAAGCTGGACTGCCATCGACGGTTCCAGCGGTAACGGTCAATAAGGTTTGCGGTTCGGGGCTTAAATCGGTAATGATTGCGAGTCAGGCTATTCGCTGTGGCGATGCCTCCGCGATTGTCGCCGGCGGAATGGAAAATATGTCAGCTGCGCCTCACTTGGCCAAAGGCCTGAGGGGCGGCGTCAAACTTGGCGATACCACGCTCGTGGATGCGATGGTTTCGGATGGTCTAACCTGTTCGTTTGAATCATGCCATATGGGAATGCATGCTGAGCATATCGCAGAAAAATACGGAGCGAGTCGATCAGACCAAGATCAATTTGCATTGCTGAGCCAGCAGCGAGCCGGACGGGCGATGGAGGACGGCGTATTCAAAGATGAAATCGTTCCTGTGACCGTTAAAAATCGGCGTGGTGATGTCACGGTAGAAATGGATGAAGGGCCACGTCCCGATACGACTTTGGAAAAGTTGGCTGGATTGAGAACGGTTTTTGATCGCGAGGGAACCGTCACTGCCGGTAACGCGTCGACCCTTGCCGATGGTGCAGCCGCGGTGGTGGTGGTGGACGAGGCGACGGCGGAGACGGCAGATTGGAAGTTTAAAATTCTGAGCAGTTTCACTTCGGGGACCGATCCTAAAGATTTATTTATCGCTCCAGTCGATGCGATACGAGGGGCATTGGCCAAAGCAAACTTGACCCTGGACGAAGTTGATTTGTTTGAAATCAACGAAGCCTTTGCGAGTCAGATGGTGGCCTGCTTGAAGGAACTTGGACTCAACAATGAGCGTGTCAATATTTATGGAGGCGGTATTTCATTAGGCCATCCTATTGGTGCCAGTGGAACACGCGTGCTCGTAACGTTGATGCACGCACTGAAAAGAACTGGAAAAAAACGAGGCGTTGCGAGTCTCTGCCTCGGAGGTGGAAACGCAGTAGCGATGGTGATAGAAGCCTGTTAACGGTATTGATTGTGTTTCCCAATAAGCCTGCAGCACTCTGTTTAACAGTGGGCTGCGATTGATTTTATTTGATAACGAAAGATGATTATGGATTCGCTGTTTACCGACATTGCCACGTATGTTCATGAAAGCGAAATAGACAGCCCGCTTGCCTACGAGACAGCCCGCTATTGTTTAATGGACAGTCTCGGTTGTGGATTTCTTGCATTGGCTTATCCGGAGTGCAGGAAAATGTTAGGCCCGATCGTGCCCGGTGCGAGCATGCAAGGCGGGTGTCGGGTTCCAGGAACTCCGCTCGAGCTTGACCCGGTCAAAGCCGCTTTTGACATTGGGACACTTGTTCGATGGCTTGATTTCAATGACACCTGGCTGGCGGCAGAGTGGGGACATCCATCGGATAATCTTGGGGCGATCCTCGCGGTTGCCGATTATCAAAATCGCGTGAAAGGCGAATCGCTGTCGGTCAAGGATGTGCTAACTGCGATGGTGAAGGCTCATGAGATTCAGGGGATTCTAGCGCTCGATAACTCTTTTAATCGGGTCGGACTGGATCATGTTCTTTTGGTGCGTGTCGCGAGCACCGCGGTCGCCAGTAAAATGCTGGGGGCCAGTTTTGATCAGACAGTGAATGCTTTATCACACGCTTGGATTGATGGTGGAGCATTGCGAACGTATCGCCATTCTCCTAATACTGGTTCGCGGAAAAGTTGGGCGGCGGGAGATGCCACGAGTCGGGCGGTGAGGCTTGCACTGATTTCGCTTACCGGCGAAATGGGATATGCCACCGCTCTTTCGGCTCCCAAGTGGGGGTTTCAGGATGTTCTTTTTGGTGGGAAACCGGTGACGCTTGCGAAACCGCTAGAATCTTACGTGATGGAAAATATTTTGTTTAAGATTTCGTTCCCAGCAGAGTTTCATGCTCAAACGGCTGTCGAATGCGCAATCACACTGCATCCTGAGGTGAGTGATCGGCTCGAAGATATTGAGCGCATTGAGATGGAAACCCAGGAACCAGGTGTGCGAATTATTGACAAAACTGGTCCTCTAAACAATTTTGCGGATCGCGACCATTGTTTGCAGTACATGGCTGCGATTGGATTAATTTTTGGTGAATTGAATGCCAATCATTATTCCGACAATGTTTCCAGTGATTCACGGATTGATGCACTGCGAGGCAAAATGGTGGTTCGAGAAAACGAGTCATTCACGACAGACTATTACGACTTGGAAAAGCGAGCCATTGGCAACAGCATTCAGGTGTTTTTCAAAGACGGGACATCGACTGAACGAGTTGAAGTTCAGTATCCCATTGGTCATCGTAATCGACGATCTCAAGGCATTCCGGCTTTGCAAACTAAATTCGCCAACAGTTTAAAAGAAGTATTTGGAGAAGAGCAACAGGCAGCAATCCTTGGGAGTTTTGAAAGTCCAGAACGGCTCGAGTCGATCGCCGTGAAAGATTTTCTGAATTTGTTTGTAAAGAAGACGGACGGTTTGGATAACGCCTTAGCTTAGTTTGACGGTGAGTTTGGATGCCGTCGATTGCTTGCCTACTAAGGTCGATCGGCTAATGACAATCTCTAATTTTTGGCATATAATTTAAGCTCCTTCGTGCTTTTTATATGCGATAAATTTATGACTCTACCTGCGAAATTTTCGACGACGCGTTCTGATATTTCCGGCCATTGTGTTATTGAACTGGCCGAGCAATTTGGAACGCCTTGCTATTTTTATGACGCTCAGACGATTCGCGATCGGATCGGTCAACTCCGCCAGTTCGATGTTATCCGTTTTGCCCAAAAGGCAAACTCTAATCTCGCTGTTTTGGATCTCGTGCGGAGAAATGGTGTCGTCGTGGATGCTGTCAGTTCCGGGGAAGTCTTTCGGGCGAAAAAAGCAGGTTTTGATTACACCGGTACTCCTAATCAGATTGTCTACACTGCCGATATTTTTGATCGTGAAGCGCTCGATCTGGTCGTCGAAAACAAGCTTCATGTCAACGTCGGTTCTCCGGACATGATTGAACAATATGGGCAACGGGTTCCCGGGGGAGAGATTACGCTTCGGGTCAATCCGGGATTTGGTCATGGGCATAGCGCAAAAACTAACACGGGAGGAGATTCGTCGAAGCACGGGATTTGGCATGAAGAACTCGACGCGTGTCTTCAATTGGCGGCTAAGTATCAGGTAACAGTGACCGGGTTGCATATGCACATCGGTTCGGGAACCGATTTTGAACATCTTTCACAAGTTTGCGAAGCGATGAAAACCACCGCGATGCAAGTTGGGGCAACGATTAAGGTGATCAGTGCAGGAGGTGGATTGCCGACGCCTTATCGTGATTCGGATGTCGGGCTCGACGTGGATCGCTACTACCAGTTGTGGGACAAGACTCGAAAAGACTTAGAATCGGAATTTGGGCATGCGATCAGTTTGGAAATTGAGCCGGGTAGATTTCTAGTCGCCGAGAGCGGTTTCTTGTTGGCAGAGATCAGGGCTATTAAAAAAATGGGGAAGAACCTGTTCTACCTTGTTGATGCTGGGTTTAATAACCTCGCGAGGCCAATTCTGTATGGCGCCTATCATCCGATGTCGATCGCATTTGTGGGCGAGAGTAATGACGAGTCCCAGCCAGTAATCGTTGGCGGGCCGTTATGTGAATCAGGCGATATTTTCACGCAAGAAGAAGGTGGATTTGTTTGTTCCCGAGATTTGCCGGTCGCTGCGGTTGGCGATTATCTGGTCATTGAATGTGCCGGTGCCTATGGTTATGTAATGAGTTCCAACTACAACAGCAAACCTTTTGCTGCTGAGGTGTTGCTGGATGGGGAGGCGGCCCACTTGATTCGTCGCCGGCAAACACCAGAGGACCTTGTGCTTGGCGAGTCAATTCCGGCCAGTTAAGTAAGGCGGAATCAAGCGAAGATTTGAAAGAACTGCCATCGCTCTGATTCGCTCGTTGAGAACCGCCAATTTATTCTGTTTCAACCTCAACTCGTCTGATGGCGGTCAAGAATTTTTTACAACTCTCCATTCGCTTGTTAACATCGGGATCAATGCATTTGTGAATGGCTTTGGCTAGACTCTGGTTCAGATCAGGGCGATGTTCAAGGATTGGCGTGACTTTGGAGGTGTCGTGAGCCAAAGCCGCTTGACCGGTGGTGTCTGTAGAACGCCAGGGGTGCTCGAACGTTAGGAATCGATAGACGGTGACACCAAAGGCGAAGACGTCCAGTTTCTGATTGGTTTCTCGACGGCGGACGATTTCGGGAGCCATGTATTGGGGTGTCCCAGTGCGGTTGCCCGGCATCTTGTAGGGGCGTTCATTGGGAAGGGTGAGTCCAAAATCAATAAGTTTGAGCCAAGTAAAATCCTTGTAACAAATAAAGTTTCTTGGGCAGACGTCGCGGTGTATGAATCCATGATCATGAACGGATTGGATGGCATCAGCCATTTCGCGGATTAGTTTTATCCGGTCGGGAAACATGCTGGCATCTCGTTTGCGGATCGAAATGTCCAAGCCCGGGCCCTCGATGTACTCCATCAGGATGTACTGCTCACCTTTGGTAGTCATGCCGTATTCGTAAGTTTCAACGATTTGGGGGTGATGAATCTGAAGTGCGATTTCACCTTCGTTAGGCTTGTTAAGCCCTTTGAAACGCGAATTAAAGTAGGCAGTCTTTTCCTCGTCTAGGAATTTAATTCCAAAGAGCTTGTTTGATCCAATTTCCTGCGCAACGTGAAATTTTGACATCGTGCCGGTAAAAGCATGTCGATCAAGTCGGAAGCGGGCGGAAACATCGAGCCGTTCTTTATTGGCCTTCCCTTTACCACTCAATAGTTTGTCAAAAATACCCATAATCTGCGGTCAGGAAAGTTGTGATAGGTTGCTTAAGTTTATGCGGAACCGTGAAATCGAATCGGCCGATTTATTTTCCACAGTAATCGATTGTTCTTGCGATTTCGGTTTTCAATTTTGCGCGGTTAACAATCCGATCCACGAAACCGTGTTCAAGGAGGAATTCGCTGGTTTGAAATCCTTCGGGCAATTCAATGCGAATGGTCGCTTTGATTGTTCGCGGACCGGCGAAACCAATTAAGGCCTTGGGTTCTGCGAAAACCACATCCCCAAGCGAGGCGAACGACGCAGCGACGCCGCCCATGGTTGGATTGGTAAGAACTGAGATAAAGAGACCACCTTGCTGATCATATCTGGCCAGTGCGGCAGAGACTTTTGCCATTTGCATCAACGAGAGGATTCCCTCATGCATCCTGGCGCCGCCACCGGAACCGCTAATAATAATCAGGGGTAAATTCTGTTCTGTTGCTCTTTCGACGAGTCGGGTAAGACGTTCGCCAACGACGGATCCCATGCTTCCCATGATGAACTGTGAATCGGTAATGCCAATCGCAACGCGCCTCGCTCGGATCATTCCGCATCCGGTGATTGCGGCATCGGAGAGTCCCGTTTTTTTCCGTTCTGCAATGAGGCGGTCGGTGTAGGCTCGGGAGTCCTTGAATTCTAATGGATCTCCGGCAAGGAGATTGCTGTCCCATTCTTCAAACGTTCCATCGTCGAGAACCTGGGCAATTCGTTGGTGAGCCGACACGTACATGTGGTGGTCACAAGAGGGGCAGACACGCAGTCGTTTTTCTGCCTCTTTGTTGAATATCGGAGATTTGCATCCGGGGCACTGAATCCAAGTGCCCTCGGGAATGTTTCGTTTTTTTCGTCCAGTCACAATGGTCTTCGTTTGAGACATCGTCGTATCCGTTGTTGCAGCGGCTTTTTTTATTTGGCCGGTGTAAACCTGTTAATCTTCCTATTGTCGCATAAATGCGGCTTTATGTTCAACAGCTTATTTCATGATTCTTTTGAGCTGCCAGAAGGATTCCTCAAGAAATTAACGGTTAATAGGGGTTTTTGACGTTGAAATGGAACACGTCGGAGCAACTTTCATTTAATTTCAGAGCGGCTTTTCCAACATTCGAATCCCCTTTAAAACTATTGCCACCGAGAAATGGATCCAATGCGTAATTGTTACCAATCAACTGACTATGAAATTTCCAGAAGAAGTCTATTCCCCCAAGCGCTTTCGAGAGCAAGGGTCCGCGGTTGTTGAGCTAATTGCAACCTGTATCGAGGATTCGATTTCGGGAACACAAAACAAGGTCATTGAGATGACTGATCCCGCCACGGCGATGGCGGAGGTCCAGCAGTGGTTCGATCAATGTGCGGCCGATGAGTCAAAAGACGTGGCCGGGTTATTCTCCAACATCTATCAACGAGCAATACGACTTCATCATCCAGGGTATCTTGGGCATCAAATTAGTCCGCCGTTACCGGATGCTGCATTAGCTTCGTTATTCAGTGATTTTTTAAATAACGGTATGGGCGTTTTTGAGATGGGTGTGGCCGGCACGGCGATTGAGAGATTCGTGGTTAAATCACTTGCTAAAAAAATGGGCTTCTCTGAGACGGCCGATGGTTTCTTAACCTCGGGTGGAACCCTTGGTAATTTAACAGCCTTGTTGGCTGCCCGTCGTGCGAAAGCGACTGATGATATTTGGGAATCGGGCGTTCAAAAGAAAACAGCCCTCTTGGTTTCATCTCAGGCTCATTACTGCATCGACAGATCCGCTCGCGTCATGGGGTGGGGAGCGGTTGGCGTGGTCAAGGTTCCCGTGAAACGCGATTTCTCAATGGATGTTTTGCAGTTGGAAGCGACACTCGAGGCGGCGAAAGCTGATGGGTTGGAAGTGATTGCGGTGGTGGGAAGCGCGTGTTCGACTGCGACGGGGACTTTCGACAATTTAGAGGAAATTGGATTGTTTTGCCGCAGGCATGATCTCTGGTTTCATGTCGATGGCTCACACGGTGCGGCAAGTGTTTATTCAAAAGAATTTGGCGACCGAGTGAAAGGGCTGCATTTGGCGGACAGCGTTGTCATGGATTTCCATAAATTGCTGATGACGCCCGCGTTGGCCACGGCGGTTGTTTTTAAAGAGGGAAGGTGGGCCGCGGAGAACTTCGCACAAAAAGCAGAGTACCTTTGGGGGGACGCAAATCATGTAGATGAATGGCATGATTTAGCAAAGCGCACCTTTGAGTGTACAAAATCAATGATCGCGTTGAAGGTTTTCACAATCCTCGCGGTTCATGGCGAGCAAGTCTTTGACGACAATGTCACGGCCCTCTTTCGATCCGCAGCTGAATTTGGAGCGTTACTGAGATCCGCTGGGGATTTTGAGCTAGCGACCTCGCCGCAGTCCAATATTGTCTGTTTTCGATTTACCCCTTCAGGGGATCATGATCTGGATTTGCTGAATCGAAAGATCCGAGCGGAATTATTATCGCAGGGTGAATTCTATATCGTTCAAACCATTCTTGACGACCGGGCTTGGCTTCGCACAACCATCGCCAATCCATTCACTGGAAAATCGCATTTTGAAAATTTGCTGAATGAAATTCGCCGAATCGGAAATGCGTTCTTGAAAGGTTAGATCAAGCAGGCATGCGCTGGCTGTCTAGTACGGGGTGACCAAGTTTTCGCAGGGGCCGACGGTGACCGTCATGTTTTGATCAAGCGGGAATGACGCGAGTGCTTCATGAATTTGATCGAGTGTGACTGATTCGTAGATGGCTGCAATTTCGGCCACAGTTTTAAAACTTTCTTCGCTTAGCCATTGGGAGCCGATCGAAAACATTCGGCTGTTGGTGCGCTCGCTCGCAAGAACGATGTGAGATGCGATTTTTCGTTTGGCTAGATCCAATTCTTTTTGGGTAAACCCCTCACTCCGGATCGTCTGCTGGAGTTTAGTCAAACGCCCAAGGTTTTCTTGCGCCTGTTCTGGCGAACAGCAGATGAAACTCATGGTGGCGCCGCTACCTTGGTAATCGTACCCGCCCATGCCGGCTGACTCGGCGAGTCCCGAATCCAGAAATTCCCAGTAAAGCCGGCTTCCGCTATCGTCTCCGATAATGCTGTTCATGACTGCTGCTGCAAATCGGGTTTCCTGTTCCGACGAAGGCCCTGCTGCCATTTGTAAAATGTATTGCTGGTGTGAATTCGGCTTGTGCATTGATACAAAACCCTGCTGGTAATCGGCGGGTTGGGTCGAACGTTCGGGGAAGGATGGAGTCCATTCGCCACAATGTTTATCCAAATCTTCGACGAGCTGATCGAAATCAATTTTGCCGGCTCCGGCAAAACAGATGTTCGATGGGCTGTATCTTTCTTTGAAATAGCTCATCATGCTGTCGGGGGTCAGTCCGGAGACCGATTCGACTGTTCCGAGGACCGATTGTCCGAGCGGGTGATTGCCAAAGAACTCCAACATCATCCGTTCGTAGCCACCGTAGGGCGGTTGGTCATCGTACATTTTGATTTCTTCGATGATGACCTGTTTTTCGGTCTCAAAATCGTCGACGCGTAGCGATGGACGCATAATATCGCTGAGTAACTCTACGACTTGTCCCTGGAATTCCGGAAGGACTGCCGCGTGGTAAATCGTGCTTTCTTCGCCGGTGCGGGCGTTACTGGACGAACCCATTTCATCTAGTTCTAAATTGACTTGAGCCGCCGAACGGTTGGGCGTACCTTTGAAAACCATGTGCTCTAAAAAGTGGCTGACGCCGCTGATTTCCGAAGTCTCATCCCGTGCGCCGGTCCTAACAAAAAAACCGAACGCTGAGGTGTATGCCTGGGGATTACATTCGGCGAGTATATTCAGACCGTTATCAAGCCTGTGTTGCCGATATTCCATTTGCTTCAAACTCCAGAGGTTGTGGCCCCAAAGTGACGATGTCGAAACTTTGAGGGGGATTGGCGGCGAGATATTCGTTGATTGATTCCACCGTTAATTCATTGATTTTTTGATTCACTTCATCGAGCGTGCGGACGCGATCGAGATGGAACCAGTCGCCAGCGATTGATCCGGCTCTCCCACGGCATGATTCTTGTTGCATCACCATGCCGCTTCGGATTTGAACCTTAAGACGCCGTAATTCATCTTCTTTGATTCCATGGGCAAGTTTTTGGAGTTCAGCGATAATGACGTCTAGTGTTTCTTGAGCCCTCTCGTTGGTGGTTCCGCTATAACACAGAACGGCGCCTTTGTCTTTGAGCGTGTGGCAGGAAGCGAATACCGTGTAGCACAGTCCGCGTTTTTCACGCACTTCGGTGAATAATCGGGAACTCATGCCACCCGAAAGTACGCCGATAGCACCACGATTGAGATAGTAATTCTCATGCGAGTAGGGAACGCCGGGATAGGCAATGGCGATATGGGTTTGTTCGCTCTCGTACTCAATGTGTTCGACGCCGTGAGTTGACGGTGCGTTAGATACTTCGGGTTCAGGTTTAGGTTGCCAGTCGTGAAAAAGTTCACCGACATGGGATTGAAGCGACTCAAAATTAAGTTTTCCAGCGCAAGCGATAATCAATCCATTGGGTCGATAGTGGCGATCGTAAAAGCGCTTGATGTCGTCGAGAGTCAAGCTTTGAACTGTTTCCAGTGTTCCCTCGCAGTTTCTTCCATCGACGGAACCATAAAAATTGGTTCGTAGTTTTTGAAGTGCACGTTGGGCGAGATCGTCACCGAGGGCAGCAATTTCCTGAAAGCAGACCAGCCTTCCGTCTTCGAGTTGATCTTCCGGAAAAGCAGGTCGTCGCAGCACGTCGGCGTAGATCTTTAAGGCGTCGTGGAGTTGGGCGGCCTGCATGGCACCGCCGAAATTTGTGTTGTAGAGCGACGCTGACGATGAATAGTCGACTCCCAGCGATTCCAAAGCTTCGATAAATTCACGGCTATTGAGGCTGCCGCAGCCTCGCTGGACCATTTCACAAGCGAAGTTGGCAATTCCCAGTTGGGATCGTGCGTCGTATCGACATCCCGCTGGAACGGATATCGAAAACGCAGCCGACTCAAGCCAGGGCATTGGCTGCGCTACAAGCGTGATCCCGTTTTCGTAGGTATGGTGGAAAATCTGTTGTTCCATGAGTCTCAACGCCGTTGATATATTTCGGAAAGCGGTATTCTAAACTGAATTTTATCTACGCGAAGAGGGCATAGGAGGGCTTGTTTCGTTGGATTGGCTAATTGGGGATGTCGGACGTTTTAACCGAGCATTAAGGATTTCGATCGGATGTTTGGCCAATCGGCCTGTTCCGTCAAGAATTTGGTGCCGACAGCTTGTTCCCGGTGCTGCAATAATCACCTCTGGGTTTTCAGATCGGATTTGGGGAAATAATACGAGTTCACCAATTTTCATCGAAAGATCGAAGTGTTTTGGCTCGTATCCGAATGAGCCAGCCATTCCGCAGCATCCTGAGGGAATTAAGCGAACGCGATGACCTGCAGGAAGCTGGAGCATCCGAACGGTCGGTTTGAGCGAGGCGAGTGCTTTCTGGTGGCAGTGGCCGTGCAAGCGTATCACTTGTTGTTGGGGCTCAAATTGACTTGCATGGATTTTTCCGAGATCAATTTGTCTTTCAATAAATTCTTCAAACATTAGCGCGTGGTTCGCTAATTCGTATGCCGACTCCCGAAGCTCCGCGTCTACCAAGGCAGGGTATTCATCTCGAAATGAGAGGATGGCCGACGGTTCGATTCCCACCAAGGGTGTTTCCGGCCCTACCAATTTTCGGAAACGACGGACGTTTTCGTTGGCATGTTTTTTCGCATTCCGAAGTAACCCCTGGGATATTGCAGAGCGTCCACTTTCGTTGTGGGGTGGCATCCTCACTTCAAACCCGAGTCCTTCCAGAAGTTCCACTGCAGCGATGCCGAGTCTGGGTTCAAGATGATTTGTGAATTCATCGCAGAACAAAAAGACGGTACCTTGGGAGCCGGTCGATAACTCAGAGCGGCGCTGGGAGAACCAATCCCGAAATGTTTTGTCGGGAAGCAGCGGCAAGGAACGTTCGGGAGCGATGCCAAGCCATTTTTTGAGCGTCGATCCAATAAATCGATTTTGAATTGCATAGTTCAGTGGGCGACTATATTTTTTAACGCGTTCTAAGTTTGTCGTGAAGTTGGCGATGCGCTGGACACGTTTGGGAACCCCATGGGTGTCGTAGTAGCCTTGTAGGAATTCCGATTTGAGTTTGCTGATATCGACGTTGGAGGGACACTCTCGCTTACATCCTTTGCATGAGAGGCATAACTCCATGACCTGTTTAAGGTCTTCGTTGGCCAGTGGAGCAAGTTCGTTTTCCGGATTGGTGAGCGACTCTCTGAGAATGTTGGCGCGAGCCCTTGTCGAATCAAGTTCATTACGGGTGACCATATAGCTTGGGCACATCGTACCGCCGGTCAACTCCGTTTTTCGGCAATCACCTGAACCGCTACACAATTCTGCCGCCCGGATGATTCCTTGTTCCGGTTCAAAATTATAGACGGTTTTAAGTTCCGCCGTTTTTTGGTTTGATTGGTATCTTAAGTGAGTGTTCATCGAGGGGGAGTCGATGATTTTCCCGGGATTAAAGATGTTTTGCGGGTCCCAAAGGTTTTTCATTTGTCGAACGACAGCGAAGTTTTTGCTGCCAATCATGAATTCTAAAAACTCACTTCGCAGCCGCCCGTCCCCATGTTCCCCGCTTAAAGAACCACGATAGGACTTGACGAGTTGGGCCACGTCTTTGGCAACGCTGCGAAAAACGACCTGATCGTTTTTTGATTTTAGATTGAGAATGGGGCGAAGGTGGAGTTCGCCAGAACCGGCGTGGGCATAATGAACGCAAGCCAATTTGTATTGCTCACGGAGAATCTTGTTCAAATCTAAAATGAACCGAGGAAGATCTGATAAAGCGACGGCAGTATCTTCGATCACCGCAACGGGTTTTTCATCCCCCGGCAAATTTGCGATAACTCCTAATCCCGATTTGCGCAAATCCCATACTTGTTGCGTTTCCTCGCCGTGCAAAGTGGGATATGCAGTTCCAAGGCCGGCATTTGCAAGTTCAGATTTCAGATTTTCAAGCTTTAGGCTGACTTCGGAATCTGTTTCGCCCCGCAATTCAGTAATAAGAATTGCCTTGGGTGCACCGACGATAAAAGACATGTTTTCAATTTGTTGCCGGTTACGCGATGCGCCATCAATTAAATAGTGGTCGATTAATTCAACTGCATAAGGGTCGTGTTTCACCGCAATTTGTGTCGCAGAAAGCGCTTCGTTGACGGACGCGAAATGAGCGCATTGAACGCCAACGGCGGGCGGGGGAATGGGAATGCATTGCAGCTTGATTTCAGTCGTAAAAAAGAGTGTCCCTTCTGAGCCAGCCAAGAGCTTGCAAAAGTTAAACTCCTTTTCGCTGGCGGGATCGAAAACGTTAGCGTCGATTAAAAGGTCAATGGCATAGCCGGTATTACGACGTTTGATCTCCGATTTGGGAAATTCCTTGAGGATCTCGGATTTAACATCAGGTGCATCAAATAGTTGGCGAACACCGCGATAGATTTTGGTTTCTAAGAGAGCAGAGTCGGATTCGCATTTTTGTTCAAATTGTTGATCGGTGAGTCTTTCGAATGAAGCACGAGATCCGTCGGAAAGAAAGCCATGGACTTCGAGTGTATGGTCTCGCGTGCTTCCATATTTAATGGAGTTCGAGCCGCACGAATTATTGCCGACCATCCCGCCGACCATGGCCCGATTAGAGGTTGAGGTTTCGGGGCCAAACATCAAGCCGAAGGGTTTCAAAGCAAGATTTAATTCATCGCGAATCACGCCTGGCTGTACGCGAACCCACTGTTGAGATGCATTAATTTCGAGGATGCGAGTGAAATGCCGCGAGATGTCAACGACGATTCCGTTCCCTACCACCTGCCCGGCGAGCGAAGTTCCGGCGGCGCGAGGGACAAGGCTTAATTGGTGGTCACGGGCAAACTCGATAAGCGTTTGGAGATCGCCGTCCGTGCGGGGGATTGCGACGGCCAGAGGTGTTTCGCGATAGACCGATGCATCGGTGGCGTAAGCGTGCCGCATCAAGCTCGATACGTGCATGTCACCGTCGAGCTGCTCCCCAATTCGTTCAAGTAGACTTTGAAGTCGTAGTTCGGTCATGGCGTCAAATTGCAAGCTGATGGTGGTCTGGGGCTAAAATTGAACAGAATCGGGGTGATCTGCTCTGATTTCGTTAATTTCTGTCGATTTAAAGTTCGTTTTTAAATTTGTAAATCATGATACCGTATTAAAATCTTGCTGAAGCTATTTTGACGAGTTTTGAAATGGACTTTAGACTAACGTCGCTGCTAACGTTTAGAGATCATCGTAAATTTTAAGCAATCAACGTTTTGAATCGCCAATGACAAAGATAATTATTTTTCCGCTCACGGTCTTGGTTCTTGGCCTTGTGACTGGTTATCCGTCCTGCCTCACGGCGCAGACAGTGGAGGATGATAATGCGACTGCGTTCACTTCCCAACAAATTGAGTTTTTTGAAAATAAGGTTCGTCCGCTCCTGATTGACAAGTGTTTTGATTGTCATGGTCCCGAGGCCAAGCCACTCGAGGGCGGTCTTAATTTGTCGTCTCGAAAGGGAATGTTTTTTGGAGGCGACACTGGTCCAGCCGTGGTTGCAGGTGCTCCGGCGGAGAGTTTGCTGATTGACGTCATCAATTATGGGGACGTTTATGAAATGCCGCCGGACACAAAAATGACCGCAGAAGAGATTGGCATCCTAACAAAGTGGGTCAAGGATGGCGCGGCTTGGCCTGAGACGGGTGAAGTGGAGGAGGTTGGTCGAGAGGCTTTTGATCTCCAGTCGCGGAAGGCATCTCATTGGGTTTGGAAACCGATCCAAAAACGCCCTGTTCCCAAAGTTGAAAATGCTGAGTGGCCGTCAGATCCAGTCGATAATTTTGTATTGGAAAAGTTGGAACTCGCGGGTTTGCAACCGGCTGTTGATGCAGAACGAAGGGCTTTGATTCGAAGAGCCTATTTCGATCTGATCGGACTACCGCCTGCGCCGGAAAAGGTTGAGAGTTTTGTAAGTGATGTGACTCCTGATGCATATGAAAGAGTAATTGATGAATTGTTGGCGTCTCCCCGTTTTGGAGAACGATGGGCGCGGCATTGGATGGATCTAACCCGTTATGCGGAATCGGCTGGCCATGAATTTGATTATGAGATTCATCACGCGTTTCGTTATCGAGATTACTTGATTCGTGCATTCAATGAGGATGTATCGTACAAGCAACTTTTGCATGAGCACATTGCCGGCGACCTTTTGCCTCAACCGCGGCGACATGCAACAGAGGATTACAACGAGTCAATTTTAGGAACTGGATTCTGGTTTTTAGGCGAAGCGAAACATTCGCCCGTCGATGCGAAAGCGGAGGAGGCTAGAACGATTGATAACCAAATCGATGTGATGTCGAAAACCTTTCTTGGCATGACGGTGGCTTGTGCACGTTGTCACGATCATAAATTTGATGCGATATCCACGGATGACTATTACGCACTCTCTGGTTTTTTGCAAAGTTCGCGCCGTCAGGCGGCAATGCTAGACCCTGGTCGAAAAATTGAATCTCGGTTTAAGGATGCATCGAAATTAGTTGAGCAAGGGAACTCAATTGCTCTTCAGTTAGCTGGTCGTTTGGCGAAGTCCAACAAAGTCGACTTTAACAAATACCTTGTTGCATCACTCGAAATTTTGAGAGCAGATCCCTTGTGGAATCGGGTAGCCCCTAAAATTATTGAGGGGGAAAGTTTGAAACAGGTAAGTGTTTCGGCAGGTGAGGCGAAGCACCAGAAGGTCTCCAAGCAAGGGGAGTATGTCTGGGGTGGCGACAAACAGTTTGGGTGGCGAGGTGGTGAAATTGGGAGCCAGTGGGTTCTGGAGTTTTCCCATGATGGATTGGCTCCTGCGGTCTTAATGAGCGGTGAATTTACTCAATCGATCGATTACGGCATCGCTAAGATTATGCTCAATGGTGCCGTTATTGCTGAGCAGGTAGATTTCTTCGCTCCGAAGATTGGAAAGAAGCGAATCGATTTTGGGGAAGTCGAACTGCGACAGGGGGCCAATCAATTAACATTTGTGTTGGCTGATTCCAATGCGGAAGCCAGTCCCGGTCGAATGATAGGCGTTGATTTGCTGGAACTGCAGGTGATTCCAGAAGTCGATAGTGAATCCTCGGCGACAGTCGCGGAAACCGCGAAGCGTTCTCAGTTGGATCCAGATTTACTTCAGAGATTAGTTGATTCGATCAAGGATCCGGAAGTTGCCAACGCTGGCCATCCATTTAATCTGCTGCAGCGTGTTTCTAAAAAGAGCGTCTTAGTTAACCAGGCACTTTTTGAGAAGATGAACGGTCAGCGTGCCGCGCGTGAAGCGAATTTGAAAAAGTGGAACGATGGCACAACGTTGTTTGCGGATTTTTCGAAGGGTTTGCCAGACGGTTGGTATCGTACGGGGTTTGCGTTTGAAGACGCTGAGCGGCCGCTTGTGTTTTCAGCCGTAGGCGCTCTGTTTGATGCGAATGCGTCCGTTAATAGTGGTCGTTACGGCGCGAAGTTTTGCGGTGTGATTCGTTCGCCAACCTTCGAATTGGATCATACCCATATTCATTATCTTTGCCGTGGGCGTGAGGCAACGGTGAGGTTGGTCATTGATGGATATACGATGGATGAATTTAATGCTTTACTTTTTCGGGGGTGTAAGTTTAACATTCGAGATTCAGCGGAATTTCACTGGGAAACCCAATCCGGCGATCTTCGCAATCAGCTCGGCCGCCGCGCCCATATTGAAATTATTGATCACGGTCATGGGTTTGTTGAGATGGAACAAATTCGGTTTTCGAACGGTGCCGGTCCAGTGGTTCCGGTGACTGCGGATTTTTCAAACGGTCCGTTTGATTCCTTGGCAGGATTTGCCGAGGGATGGGTTGATCGGCTGGTTGCTAAAATGGCTAAATCCCCGTTCTCCACCGCCTCTCCTGCAATTGACTATCTTATTGAGAAAGATCTTATCGGCATCTTGTTGCCGTCCTCCGAGTCAATCTCGGGCGGACCGGTACCGGACCCTGTCGAGTTTGTTTCGGTGAAGTCAGCGAGTCGCAATCCGGCTCAATATCTCTCGGTCAAAGAAGTGGGGCTGTTGAGAGCGATACGTAAGAAGTTAAGCGAGATTGATCAGGGGGTGCCATCGCCCATGTTTGCAATTGCTTTATCCGATGGCACTGGTGAGGACGAAAAGGTATTCATTCGAGGAAACCACAAGACAATGGGTTCAGTCGCAACCCGTCATTTCCTGTCTGCAATTTCAGATCGGGCATTGAACCCTGCCGACGGCAGTGGCCGCCTGCAGTTAGCTCAGAAAATGACGGCGCCTAATAACCCGCTGACGACTCGCGTTGCGGTGAATCGAATCTGGCATCATTTATTTGGCCGGGGGATTGTCGGTTCGGTTGATAATTTTGGGGTGCTCGGGGAATTGCCAACTCATCCAGAAATGTTGGATTACCTTGCAAGAGAGTTTGCCTCTGACGGTCAATCAATTAAGCGAATGATTAAACGACTGGTTCTCACGCGAACCTATCGCATGTCTAGTAAAACGTCGGTTGAAGGAGATGCCGTGGATCCTGCAAACCTATTATTGCATCATGCGAGAATTCGTCGTCTACAGGGAGAGGCGATTCGAGATTCTCTGTTGTCGGTTGCGGGGAATCTTGATCTTAAAATGTACGGGCCGCCAATTCCGGTCCACCTGACCTCGTTTATGTCGGGCCGAGGTCGACCGCGCAACAGCGGTCCCATCGACGGCGCGGGGCGTCGCAGTGTTTATATTTCGGTGAGGCGAAACTTTCTCTCTCCGATGATGCTCGCCTTTGATACGCCGATACCATTCAATGCGATTGGTAAAAGGAATAAGTCGAATGTGCCTGCCCAGGCGCTAATTCTGATGAATGATCCGTTTGTAATTGGGCAGGCGAAAATCTGGGCGGACAAATTAATTAAGCAAGGGAAGGAAAGGCCAGAGCGGATTGTTGATGTTTATCTGACAGCCGTCGGTCGGCCGCCTACCCCTTCGGAAAGTCAAAATGCGATTGAGTTTATTAATCTGCAGGCTGAGTCATTGGGGATTTCTGTGGATGATGTTAATAATAACTTGGAAGTGTGGCAGGATTTTTGCCATGTTGTCGTTAATTTGAAAGAGTTCATTTACATTCGTTGAGTAGTCGGTTGAGTCGAGTAATGATTTCCTCGGCAGGATTGTAAAATGGGATAACCTCGATTGAGGGTTTACTGGTTGCGGATGTTGCGTGATGAATATTTAGATGGTTTAGAAATAAGAATTTGGATTGGGCCGGTATGAAAAAAGGAAAATCGCATTGCGGGAACTATCGTCCAAGAGGACTGACACGGCGATCCATGCTGCAACAGTCTGCTTGCGGTTTCGGCGCTGTAGCTCTCTCCGCGATGTTGGCTGACGGTGAGGTGTCCGGACTCATGGCGGACGAAAAAGAATCGACGGGACTGCACCACCCAGCAAAAGTTAAGCGAGTGGTTTACCTTTACATGGATGGTGGGCCGTCGCAGGTAGATACATTCGATCCCAAGCCGAGGCTTGAGAAAGAACACGGAAAAGCGTTTTCGATGAAAATTGAGCCGACTCAATTTAATAATATCGGTAAGACGTTGATGAGTCCTTGGAAGTTTAAAAATTATGGGGAGTCGGGGACTCCTGTGAGTGAATTGTTTCCCCACGTTGCAAAACATGTCGATGATCTAGCCGTGATTCGCTCGATGACGAGCGATTTTTCTGAGCATACCAACGCCAACTATTTCCTCCACACGGGAAACGGGTTTCAGGGGCGTCCCAGCATGGGAGCTTGGCTTGGCTACGGATTGGGGAGTGAATGCAAGGATTTGCCGGGGTTTATTGTCCTCAATGGTGGATTGACGCCGCCGGGTGGGCTGGATTGTTTTAATAGTGGTTTTCTCCCGGCATCGTTTCAGGGGTCTGTATTCAATGCCGGTGAGGCTCCGATTGCAAATATCCGCCCTCATGAGCGAGAGCCTCAACTCCAGCGGAATAAGCTTGATTTGTTAAATCGGCTAGACGCGGAGAATCTCAAACGGATTGGCCGGGATGATCAGCTTGAGTCGGCGATTGCGAATTATGAGCTTGCCTTCAAAATGCAGTCAGCCGTCCCTGATTTGGCGAGCCTGGGCGGCGAAACGGAAGTGACGAAAGAAGCTTATGGATTGAATTCCAAAAATCCCAAGACGGCGATTTATGGCCGCCAATGTCTCTTAGCAAGAAGATTGCTCGAGCGGGGGGTCCGGTTCATCGAATTGACCTGCCCAAATGTGGGGCATGACCGCTGGGATCAGCATAATAATCTAAAAAAAGGGCATGAGGACAATGCTGTCGCGGTGGATCAACCGATAGGTGCATTATTAAACGACCTCAAACAAAGAGGGCTTTTTGAAGATACTCTTGTAATTTGGTCGGGCGAATTTGGTAGGACACCTTTTGCCCAGGGGGCGAATGGTCGTGACCACAATCCATTTGGTTTTAGCCTGTGGATGGCGGGTGGCGGAGTCCGTGGAGGGACTGTGTTTGGTGCGACTGACGAATTTGGCTACAAAGCGATCCAGGATAAATTACAGATTCACGACCTTCACGCAACCATGTTGCATCTGTTGGGTGTCGATCATAAAAAATTAACATATCGCTGGTCGGGTCGGGACATGAGATTGACCGACGTACATGGAAAATTAATTCCGGGTGTACTGTCTTAGGGGCTACATTATTACCGGATTGAAGTCTGGATAACGAAAACTACTGAACCTATGTCTCGAATTTATCTCGATAACGCTGCAACAAGTTGGCCCAAGCCTGACAGTGTTTATGCTGCAATCGATCACGCGCAACGGGTGTTGGGCGCACCAGCAGGCCGTGGCGCGTATTACGAGGCGAATGACGCAAGTCGTATCGTCGACCACGCCCGAAATGAAGTTGCAAAACTGATCAATGCACCCAAGAGCCGGAATATTGCCTTTACTTTTAATGGAACCGACTCGCTGTCGACAGCTATTTTAGGATTGTTAAAGAATGGCGATCATGTTGTTACGACCGTCGTGGAGCATAATTCAGTTTTGCGGCCGCTGAATCATCTCCAAGGAGAAGGGCTGATTGAAGTCACCTGCGTTGGCTGTGACGAAGAGGGGTTTGTAGACGTCAACGAAATCATTGCCTCGATCAAGCCCAATACAAGATTGTTGGTAGTCAATCACGTGAGCAATGTTACCGGATCCATCCAACCGGTTGATACATTAAAGGAACGGTTGGCAGTCTTAGAGAATCAGAAAATCGTTTTCCTTCTCGACGCAGCTCAATCACTTGGCCATATTCCGGTCGACATTCAGGAACTTGGTTGTGATATTCTGGCTTCTTCAGGACACAAAGGACTGCTTGGGCCATTAGGTACCGGCTTGATTTACTTGTCGGATCGTATTGTGAATTCGGTCAATCCATTGCGTTTTGGTGGAACGGGCACCGAAGGAAGTGTGGAGTTTCAGCCGGAACAAATGCCAGACCGATTTGAATCGGGGAATTTGAATGTTCCTGGAATCGCCGGTGTTCACGCGGGGATTCGATTTTTGAACTCAACCGAAGGCCTGGAGTTGCGGGCCCGTCGTCATGCCAACGCGGCACGACTGTTGCAGGGGATTCGCGAGATTCCGGGAGTGCAAATACATGGCGCCAAGGAAATGGGTCAACGCATCGGTGTATTTAGTTTTAATATTAGTGGCTGGGATTGCCATGAGGTCGCATCAATTCTGGATGCGAACTGGGCAATTCAGACGCGAGCCGGTCGACATTGCGCACCGTTGATTCACCGTGCTTTAGGTACCGAGCCCGACCATGGCACCGTGCGTTTGAGTGTCGGGTTGTTTACGACACTCGAGCAGGCTGATCTGGTACTTGAATCAATCGCGAAACTCGCCGATCAGAGCGGGCGCTAGGGTTTCTTACTCGCTGTAATGGATTCGGCTG
>JAPKBL010000065.1 GCA_028823415.1 Mariniblastus sp. | reverse complement strand
CATGCAATCGCGAACCTGCTCGACGCCTCATGCCCACGACAGACGTCTCGCCAGCTTTCCGTTGAGCCAGCTTTCCGTTGAGCCAGCTTTCCGTTGAGCCAGCCTTCCGTTGAGCACGTTCCCCACCGCCGCCCATACACGACGGAGCATACCCGCGAAAACCAGATAATCGGAAAATTTAGGAAACGACATCCAACTTGAATATGCACAGCGATCCAATGCTGATCTGCCTGCATTTCAAACTCGACCAAAAGCTACCAATGCCCCTATTTTGAATCAGTCCACTGAAAAAATGCGTGCGGAAAGATGGTTAACATTAAACAAGCTGGGCGGAAGAATACGCGCCTTCAATCTGCCCAAATCGACCAACCTAGGACGTCACAAAACGAGCGTTCTAACGGCCGAGGTAAACTCGGCTCAAATTTCCATCTGGCATTTACGAAATCGGCAATCAGTGTCAAAATTTAACGGAGATTTGAGCGATTCTGCGATTGCGGTTTTTCGTAATTTCAATACCATTTCGTTCTTACTGCTGATTATTTCGAAAAATTCGCGAGTCGCTGTTAACCACTTGGGCTGAAATAGGTTCTTACTGTGGGTATTTTCTCGGGAATAGCCTGTGAAAAATTTCACGATGTCAGCGACCTCGCGGCCAACTTAAATTCGCAGGTAACAAATGACCTGCGGTGACATCACGCGTTCAAAGTAAAAAAATGGCTTATCAAATCAAAAACGGATTGGATCTTCCAATTGAAGGCAAGCCAGTTCAAGACATTGGCGGTAGTGCAGAAATCAAATCGGTAGGTATTATCGCAGACGATTACGTCGGGATGAGACCGACCATGCTGGTGGATGTTGGTGACCGAGTAAAACTAGGACAACCCGTATTCGCTGACAAAAAAACACCGGGGGTCGTCTTTACATCTCCCGGATGTGGAACGGTCAAAGCGATTAATCGTGGGGCTAAGCGAAAGTTTGAATCAATTGAAATTGATCTCGACGGTGACGAACAGGAAATTTTCGAAAGCTTTCAGGATCTTCAATCGATCCCAAAAGAAGTAATCGAAAAGCAATTGGTCGATTCCGGAATGTGGCAATCTTTCCGAACTCGACCGTTTAGCCGGACGCCTGCCCTTGGCAGTGAAGCCCACTCCATTTTTGTCACGGCGACTGACACGAATCCACTTTCAGCGGAACCAGAGTTGGTGATTTCGGAACACGCAGAGCTGTTCGTCAGCGGCCTGACCGTCATCAACCAACTGACCCTTGGCAAAACCTACGTTTGCACCCGTGATGATTCGCGCGTGCCCGGCGAGGGAATACCGGATGTTGAATTCAAACAATTTAAAGGGCCACACCCTGCTGGTTTAGCCGGTACACACATTCATATGGTCGATCCGGTCAGCGAAAACAAAACCGTTTGGCAAATTGGTTATCAGGATGTTATTGCAATCGGTCACTTGTTTTCTACCGGCCAATTGATGACCGAGAGAGTCGTCGCGATTGGCGGTCCGCGGACATCTTCTCCCGGTTTATTTAAAGTTCGAGTGGGTGCCTGTCTCGATGATGCAGTCATGTCTTCGAGCCCCAATCTTGATAATGCCCGGGTAGTTTCTGGGTCTGTTTTATCCGGTCGAAGATCGGAACCGACCAAAAATTACTTGGGAAAGTTCCACAATCAGATAACCATCCTCGAAGAGGGCAACCACCGTGAATTCCTCGGCTGGCAAAAACCCGGATTCGACAAATATTCGGTCACCAACATTTACGGCGGCTCGTGGCTAAAAGGCAAGCTGTTTCCGTTTACGACCAGCTCCGGCGGCAGCAAACGCGCGATGGTACCCGTGGGAACCTACGAGCGGGTCATGCCGTTGGACATTTTACCCACCCAGTTGCTTCGAGCTTTGCTCAGCGGCGACACCGAAGAATCACAACAGTTGGGATGTTTAGAGTTGGACGAAGAAGACCTTGCACTTTGCACCTTCGTTTGTCCTGGCAAGTATGAGTATGGTTCCGTTTTGCGTGAGAACCTGACCCTTATCGAGAAAGAGGGATAGACGCACGATGTTGAGAAAATTACTAGACAAGGTCGAACCTTTGTTTCACAAAGGAGGAAAGCTGGAAAAGCTTTATCCTCTTTATGAAGCCAACGACACTTTCCTCTACACCCCTGGTGAGGTCACCCACGGCCAAACCCAAGTTCGGGATGCGATCGATTTGAAACGCATGATGACCATGGTCATTGTCGCTTTGATCCCCTGCATTTTCATGGCGATGTACAACACTGGCTATCAGGCTCAGGTTTTGATCGCAGATGGCCAAGCCGTACCCACCAGCGCCACACTATTCGACGCACTTTGGAGCGGCAACTGGCGATTCGATGTACTCCAGTGGTTTGGAATCCTTGATGCGAACAACCAATGCACCTCACCTGGTTCCTTCCTCAGCTTTGGCAGCATGGTTGGTTGCACAGTTCATGGAGCTCTCTACTTCTTACCGGTTTATCTGGTTTGCATGGTCGTTGGCGGTCACTGCGAATTGATTTTCAGTATCGTTCGAAAGCACGAAATTAACGAAGGATTTTTGGTCACGGGAATGTTATTCCCGCTGACACTTCCTCCAACGATTCCGCTTTGGCAAGTTGCCGTCGGGATTGCCTTTGGTGTGATCGTGGGTAAAGAAATCTTTGGTGGAACCGGTCGGAACTTTTTAAACCCGGCGCTCACTGGCCGGGCATTCCTTTACTTTGCCTACCCGCTGAAGATCAGTGGTGATTCGGTTTGGACAGCCGTCGATGGTTATTCCGGTGCAACCGTACTGGGCGAAGTTGCGCTTCCGGGCGCAGCGGCGATTGGAACCACCGTGGCAAATATGAACTCGTCATGGTTCGACTTCTTCATTGGAAATATTCATGGGTCAATGGGGGAAACTTCCGCCCTTGCCTGCCTCATCGGCGCTGCCTTTCTAATCTTCACCAAAATCGGTTCCTGGCGAATCATGTCCGGTGTGGTTTTAGGAATGAGCGGGTTTTCATTTTTACTCTGGTTGCTTCCAACCACAGAATCGTGGGGCGAAGTTTCAAACATTTTACCTTGGTGGCACATGGTAATCGGCGGGTTCGCCTTCGGAACTGTCTTCATGGCAACCGATCCAGTTTCGGCATCCATGACGCGGCAAGGAAAGTGGGTTTACGGTGCACTGATAGGATTCATGACCGTCTTGGTTCGTTCGATCAACCCAGCGTTCCCCGAGGGAATCATGCTGGCAATTTTATTCGCCAACGTCTTCGCACCGTTTATTGACTGGTGTGTCGTCCAGGCAAACATCAAGAGGAGGGCTGCTCGTTATGCCGCTTAATAAGGATTCACTACCGAACACCTTTCTCGTTGCGACAGTGCTCTGTCTGTTATGTGCCTTTGTCGTTTCGGCGGCGTCTGTCACGCTTCGCCCTCTCCAACTTGCCAACGCACAGAAGGATCGGCGAAGTAACATTCTCCAAGTATCTGGATTCACACCTGAAGAAATCGAACAGGATGGCGGCGTCAAAAAGGTTTTTGAAAGTCGTTTTGAAGTAAGAATCGTAGATCTCGATACAGGCAACGATGCTCAGGCCGAATGCCAGGCAGCAATGGACAAAGCGAAAGACCGCGTTGTTAATCTCTCCGAAGAATATGACCAACTCTGGGCTTCGAAAACAAATCCGAACAAAGGCCTAAGCGAGAAACTTGAAAAGAAAGCTGACGTTTGCGGAATTAAGAGTCGGGAAAAATTCTCAGAGGTCTTCATCATGAATTCGGAAGACGGGAAACCTGAACTTTACGTTTTCCCGGTTCGCGGAAATGGTCTTTGGTCATTGATGCAAGGCTATCTTGCAGTCAAACCGGATTTCCAAACCGTCGTTGGATTGACGTTTTATCAGCAGGCAGAGACCCCTGGGCTCGGTGGCGAGGTTCAAAATCCAGACTGGAAAGCCCTTTGGACAGATAAGAAAATTTACGAGGACGGCGTGGTCAAATTGGCTGTTATCAAAGGGAATAAGCCCGGAAACGATTACGGTGTCGATGCCCTCTCAGGGGCGACCATCACTTCCAATGGCGTGACCAACATGATCGATTTTTGGATGGGCGACAAAGGATTTGGCCCATACATAAAACAAATGCAAAATCAAGACAGCAGCGAAGCTAAAACTTCTCTTGCCGGAGGAAACAATGTCAAGTAAATCATCCGCCAAAGATCTGGTGCTTGACCCGATCTTTAACAACAATCCAATTGCCTTGCAGATTCTTGGAATTTGTTCAGCGCTTGCGGTTACAACGAAGCTTTCGACATCGTTAACGATGTCGTTCGCGGTTATCGCGGTAACTGCCTGCTCGAGTGCGGCAGTTGCCTTGATTAGGAATAAGATTCCCAGCAGCATCCGAATCATTGTTCAGATGACGATCATTGCTTCTTTTGTAATTCTTGTCGACCAAATCCTAAAGGCATTTGCATTCTCGCTAAGTAAAGAGCTTTCGGTTTTCGTGGGCCTCATTATTACGAATTGCATCGTGATGGGCCGTGCAGAGGGTTTTGCGATGAAGAACTCGGTCTCAGACAGTTTCTTTGACGGAATTGGAAACGGACTCGGGTACAGTATTATTTTAATGGTGGTCGGTTTCTTCCGCGAACTATTCGGAAGCGGAACACTATTTGGGTTTACCGTATTTGCCAAACAATCCGCCGGAGGTTGGTACGAACCCAATGGTTTAATGCTACTTTCTCCAAGTGCATTTTTCATTATCGGCATATTCATCTGGGTTCTTAGAACCTGGAAGCCTGAACAGGTGGAGGAAGCATAACCATGACCGATCTTTTTGAATTATTTCTGCGTTCGGCTTTCGTCGACAATCTCGCACTCGCCTATTTCCTGGGGATGTGCACGTTTCTCGCCGTTTCCAAAAATGTCAAAACGGCGATTGGTCTTGGGATCGCCGTCATTGTGGTTCAGGCGATTACCGTTCCCGTGAATCAATTGATTTTGAATCTCTTTCTCAAAGAAGGTTCAATGTTCCTGCCAGGATACAATCTCGAATTCTTGAGTTTGATTTGTTTCATCGGTGTGATCGCAGCGATGGTTCAGATTCTCGAAATGACGCTCGATAAGTTTTTCCCATCCCTTTACAACACGCTAGGTATTTTTCTCCCGCTAATCACAGTGAACTGTGCGATTCTCGGAGGAACGTTGTTTATGCAACAGCGAGATTATGCGTTTGTCGAGAGCGTCGTTTTCGGCGTAGGTGGTGGTTTTGGCTGGGCGTTGGCTATTATCGGCCTTGCCGGGATCCGAGAGAAATTGAAATACAGTGATATTCCCCACGGTCTTCGCGGGTTAGGTATTACGTTTATTATCGTTGGACTTATGGCTTTGGGATTTCAGGCGTTTCTTGGAATCTAGTTGAGTGCTTTGAATTCGTCGGACTAACCCGTCCAAACATCTGTCTACTTTTCATCTTAAGAATTTGAACTGTTGCTATGGAAATTTTCTACGGTGTTGCCACATTTACCTTGGTCGTCCTCGCGCTGGTAGGACTAATTCTGCTGGCGAAGAGCTTTTTGGTTTCAAGCGGTAATGTGAAAATTCTCGTTAACAACCAAAAGGAAATCAGTGTTCCTGCAGGCGGGAAACTAATGAGCGCGCTCGCTGAAGAAGGAATATTTGTTTCTTCGGCATGCGGAGGTGGCGGAACCTGTGCTCAATGCGAAGTCAAGGTTCTTTCGGGCGGTGGCGATATCCTCCCAACAGAAACTGGACATATCAGCAAACGTGAAGCAAAGGAGGGTTGCCGCCTTTCCTGCCAAGTTGCTGTCAAACAAGACATGGTGGTCGAAGTTCCAGATGAAGCGTTTGATACCAAGAAATGGGAATGCACCGTTCGATCGAATCACAACGTTGCCACCTTCATCAAAGAATTGGTATTGGAACTCCCCGAAGGCGAAGATGTCAATTTCAAGGCGGGCGGCTACATTCAGATCGAAGCGCCGCCGCATGTTGTCGAATACAAAGATTTTGACATTGAAGATGAGTACCAATCCGACTGGGACAAATACGACGTCTGGCGGTATCAGTCGGTCGTGGAAGAAGAGGTCATTCGAGCGTACTCAATGGCAAACTATCCCGGTGAGAAGGGGATTATCATGCTTAACGTTCGCGTGGCCTCGCCACCACCACGCTTGGCTAACGTTCCACCAGGAAAGATGTCCTCGTTTATTTTCAATCTTAAACCAGGCGATAAGGTTACGATTTCTGGGCCCTATGGCGAATTCTTTATTAAAGAAACAGAATCAGAAATGCTTTATGTCGGCGGTGGTGCAGGAATGGCGCCCTTACGAAGTCATATCTTTGAGTTATTTAAAAATCTAAAAACTGGTCGGAAAGTCTCATACTGGTACGGTGGCCGAAGTTTGCGAGAGTTGTTCTACATTGATGAGTTTCGCGCTCTCGAAAAAGAATTCCCAAACTTTCAGTTTAACCTAGCGCTCTCGGAGCCACTTCCAGAGGATAACTGGACCGGTTACACCGGCTTTATTCACCAAGTCGTTATCGACAACTACTTGAAAGACCATTCGGCCCCAGAAGATATTGAATTTTACTTCTGCGGCCCGCCAATGATGAACAACTGCGTTATGCAGATGTGCGACGACTTCGGGGTTGAGCCTGAAAACATTGCATTCGACGATTTTGGTGGCTAACACGCCAATTCGAGGCGATGGTGTTTATCCGATAACGCTTGCAACGTTTTGGTGCAATTTACCCCTCCAATTGCTTGGCAACTGGATCCCATCGCTACCGTGTCACAAATCTTTGAGCACAGAACTCAACTGAATTTGCATCCCGTGCCGAAATGGTACAATAGAGGTAACGCGACTTAAGCGTGCCGAGTTCATCGTTTCAAACAAGCCATATCCGAGGAATTACTTCATGCTCGTCAGAATGACTATCACACCAGTTTTGTTTTTTCTATTCGTCGGCAGCAGTAACACTGTGGAAGCGCACGACATCTTTCAGGATGTCCTTAAAGAAAAATACACGTTGAAATCTTTTTCCTGCAAAACCTGCCATCAAGACAGTGATGATCGAAAACTTCGCACCCCCTTCGCTGAGCGAATATATCAACAGATGAAAGACCAAGGTCTTTCAAAACAATTCGCGGAGGCAACCTTGCTCGACGAAGCTGCCAAGGAAAAAGATCCTGAATCAGTCGGTAAAGACAAAGGCGCTGTATACGAATTCGAGAAAATAGCTGCCAAGGATTTTGAAAAGGCATTTGTAAATGTCGCTCAGCAGACCATGACCATCGACCAAATCATCAAACAGGGTCTATTTAATGGCGCTCGACTCGACACAAAAGCGATCGAGGCGGCAAAACAAGCGGATAAGTAATGGGGGCGGTCGAATTTTTTACCGCAGCGACCGGTTCACTCACCGGCAGTTGGCTTCATTCGTCGCTAACACCTCAATCACCGGCGAGAAATCTAAATGAAATCATCGACTCCCTGTTTACCTTGGCGACTGAGCGTCGCACTGTTTTTCAGTTGCTTGGTGTTTTTGGCCCCAGCGTCGGCAATTCCCCAAGAAGCCGTTACAGTCCCATTTGAGATTACTGGAAGGACGATGGGACCCATTGCGTACAAGGTGGTTATCGCAGATCACCCCAAGACCGTTTCACCGGTTGAACTTCAAGAACGCGTCGCCGAGGTTCTTGAAAATGTCAATCAATTGATGTCTACCTATCAACCCGATTCTGACGTCAGTCGGTTCAATCGTTCCAAGTCAGTAGAATTCCAACCGGTCGATCCAAAAACCGCTGCGGTCGTCGCTCGTTCTATCGAAATCAGCAAACAGACTGAGGGAGCATTCGACATTACGGTCGGCCCGGCAGTTAATTTGTGGGATTTCGGCCCAACAAAATCCGGCTTTAAGATTCCCTCTGACGCTCAAATGGACGCAGTGAAAGCCTTAATTGGGTATCAATATCTTGAAGTCCAAATCGAGCCCCCTGCCATTCGAAAACTCGTGGCCGGTATACAGATTGATCTATCTGCAATCGCTAAGGGCTACGCCGTGGATCAAGTGGCGGCAACCTTAGACCAGATCGGGTGCGGAAATTTTCTCGTCGAAGTTGGTGGCGAAGTGCTGGCTCGCGGTGAACGATTTGCCGGTGGTAAATGGAGAATTGGCGTCGAGCGCCCCAACGATGCTGGGATTACTCTTGCGAGCGTTGCTGAAATTTCAAATGAAGCGATGGCGACCTCTGGCGATTACCGGAATTTCTTTGAATTCAAAGGGCGAAGATATTCGCATACAATTAATCCTCAAACCTGCCGCCCCGTCGATCATACGCTCGCTTCAGCCTGTATCATTTTCAAGGACTGCATGACCGCCGATGCGTTAGCGACGGCAATGATGGTCATGGGGAGAAACAAAGGCACCAAGTTGTGCGAGAAACTGGATGCGAATTATTTATTTGTCGAACGAGAGACTGATTTCGGTGATCAGTTGACCGAGTTCACTTCAAATGGCTTTCCATTATTTAAAACCCCGGAACCACCTGTAACTCTCACGATCGTCCAGCAGATCTTACCAGTCTTCATTGGAGCGGCGCTCATTTTTGGACTGGTAATCCTCTCAATGTCAGTTGGCGCTATTTTTGCAAAAAAACCAATTACTGGGTCTTGTGGAGGATTAGCCAATCAAACCAATGCCGATGGAGAGACAACCTGCGGGATCTGTTCTAAGCCAACCACCGATTGCATTGAAGACGCAACGTGAATAAGAAGTCTAGAGCCGGTAACAATTTCAATTGAAATATCAGGCCATTGACTGTTTATGGGGCTTTTTCGATCGCGTCTAAACTAATTCCGCGTTTCCACTTGGTCGTGAAATTTCACCTCGAAGCAAACCCAGTCAGCAAGCCGCCTAGTTGGGTGCGTATCAAAACAATCGCAAATTTCAATTGTTTTGTACGCACCCAAATTGGCGTTGCTTGAAATGGAGTTTCACGCGGATCCGTCGGAGTTTCAACGATTCACCCACATTTCAAAAGCACGTTTCGATTAGTTGCAACATGATATTCTTATTTTCAGGCCTTCGGTTTAAAGACCCAACTACACCGCAACTCTAAAATGCCACCTGGCACAAACTATTGGATTGGATTGAAAAATAAACCACAGAATCTGATGGGGATGGATTTATTGAAATTTTATTACAATTTGGGGTCTGCAACCTTTCTTTCCCCAGACCCTGTCCGCCCAATTCCAACTCACCAACTCAGAGAATCGGTTCAATCAGCCAATCCGGAATGTGGGGAAGCCAATGCGTTTCCATTGGGAAGAACCGAATCCTTGACCGTCCTCAATTGATTTCGCGAACATAGCAGGCAGCCCCCACTCTTGACCCGAGCAAAAAAACCAGTGAACAACAGCGGAGAAGGTGAAGGGCGTTGGTCCCTTCCGAATTTGATGACGAACCAGGGCAAATCAACTAAACGCCAACAAGGATATGACACTATTTTGAGTAGGCTTTGGGAACATCAAGGATAAACCCATCTACGCCACGTTTCTCCAGACCCCGCCAATCTCTAAAATCCTCAGTGTCATAAATCCAGACATCAACCTCCCTTTGTTCCGCCCGACTCAACATAGCATTGCTCGCAAAACTCACCGGTAGAACGAGAACCGGCTTCTTTACACCAGGCATTTGAAGCTGAGAAAGATTTTCGAATACCCGCGACGGGCGAATCAAAACATCAAACCGATTTTCAAAATGCTTGCCTAAAACGGTGTAACCCAACCGACATTCGCTACTGCGAAAATTGCCAGTGCTGGTGCGAGTGGCAACGAACTTATGCCATTCAGTCAGGACTATAAAATCACCAAAAAACAACACTCGTTCTCTAGAAATTTTGTGTTTTTTCAGCTGAAACAACATTTTCTCAAACGCCTCGGTAAATTCGGCCGGGCCCATTAGTTTGGCGAATTTAAGATCTAAGATAATCTTCTGATTGGAATCAGCAACGCCTTCTAAAAATTCAGAAAAGAATAAAACACTACGATCGATGTCCTGATCTTCCGTTCCTAATATTCTGTATGTCAAATCGTCGATCTCGTTGTAACTCAATTCTTCAATTCGACGCCCCTCTAATTTTAGTAAACCAGTCGGGTCTTCCAATTTTCCTAAATTGGAATCATGATACAAAACCAAATCCTTTTCACTTCCCGAAAAAATGCGTAGATCAATTTCTATAAAATCTATCTTGGCTCGCAACGCGCGCTCGATACCCAATTTCGTGTTGCCAATTTTTGTGTTCCTGAGATTCATTCGATCAGAATCAGCGAACTGTCCGTCTACAACAGAACCGCGATGCCCAATTACAGCGACCGATTCAGAACACAATTGACCTTGTATCGATACTGGTTCGACTGGCAAAACCTGACTGAGGTATAAATCTTGAAGCCAAGCAACCGTCTCATCACTGAATTCTTTTTGCCCATATGAGAAATAGAACCTCTCAAATAAGAATAGGCCGAGGATGATCATCAACGACAACGCGACCACCACGAGATCTCTTACTGCACGATAAAAAAGTCTATTGTCATTTAGATTCAATACCTTGCCCCAAAAGCAGGAGTCGCCGCGACGCTCAACCACGCGTCAATGAAGCGATGACAAATTAGTCGCGTATTTGTTTCACCACTATAGACAGACACCATTCAAAACCCGGTTAGACCAACAAAGAAATACCTTGAGCTTCATCTCCACAAATTGTGAAAACTGAATCTAGCCGCATCAATTCAAATATTTCGACAACGACTGGTTCGACTAGGCAAAAGACAAGCTTCCCTGAGCGAGCTTCCTGAGCTTTCTGAAGTTGGACAAGATTGTATATGGCGCCCGAATTAATTGTGTTGACGCGTGTAAAGTCGAGCAACAGTTTCCGCGGGAATTCCGCTTCCTCAATTTTCAACAAGCTCTCGATTCCACCCGAATCAATTTCTCTCACCGTGGTGATCATATCTTCGCCGAATGCTTGCACTTCCCCGCAATTCGGGCACGGCGTATCGCCATCATCCTGCAAATGAAGAACCGACACATCTGATTTACATAGGTGGCAACGGTGGGGACGACCATCGGTCGTTTTTGAAGAAATTATCATTTTGTCTCAATCGAAGTTTGTCGCTTTGTTCCCACAGCAACGTTTTGGAAGAACTCTTTTGACTGACAGTTTACCTTGTTTGCTCCGTTTTAAGCAGTCCATGTTAAACTCGAGGTCGAAATCTTTTAGTGTGGCTAAAATACACGAAGCCGCAGATTATCAATCATCGAGCGGGTGCTTTTTCGGAGGTGCAGGTGCCTTCACCTGTTTTGGAGTCCGACCACCGCGACTCAAACTAGCGAATAATGCGAGAATTCCAAATCCAATTGCCAGACCTTTCCCGATCTCAAACCATCCATAAACGGAAAGCGTTGAATTTAAACCGTTATAGCCCCCTCCCATTCCATAGCCCCCTCCCATTCCAGTTACAACGGTTAAAAAAACAGCGGGAACAGAACCAATGAGAAGATGAAAAATGAAAAACGCAATTGACAGCCTAAACAAATATCGATTCCGAACACGCTCGGGTTTAAACAGTATTATTACGATCAGCGCAATAAACCAAAAATTGACGAAACCAAACAACTGCAGGGTGCTGAACGGATCTCCATTCATCGCGGACCTCTCACATGTTAGATATTAATTACAGTTGCGATGCCGCTTACTCGGGGATTCGACTAGGTTAATCAGAGAGTTCGGGAAATACTACTTCCGCTTAGGTGCTGGCCCAATCCCGTGCGCGCCGCCATCTGCCTCAATTTTATCGCGACTAGAATAAGCTGTCCCGTCCCGAGGATTAAGTTGAATTGCTTTCTCCATGTCGTCGATCGCGGATTTATAGTCGCCCAGCCGATGACGCGCGAGTCCACGATTCAAAAAGGCCTCAGGGAAATTCGGCTTGATCAGTATCGCTTTTGAATAATCCGCAATAGCTTCTTCATGCAACCCAGTCTGATAACGAGCGAGGCCTCGATAGTAATGAGCTTCCGCATGACCAGGCTCTAAACGAATCACTTTGGTGAAACTTGCAATCGCGTTCTGGTAGTCTTCTGAATCGGAATACTTAAGCCCATCTTCTAATTCAGTCGATGCACTTTTCCAACATCCACTGGCCGCCAAACAAACGCTGACCATACCAATGCAAACGATGGCTCGGACGTGTTTCATCTTTTTCACCTCTTTTTCACCAAAAACGTGGAATGTCGAGAAAACGCGTTCACGGAGGTAAAACTAAGCAGAAATAATATTACAGCGATCGAATAAATAGGCAGCATAGTGAATGAACACGAAATCGTAATCAACTAGGGTGCAATCGCGAACAGCAAATTCTTTGGTAAACATCTTCACCGAGAACTGACCTAAACCTTCGCAAAACTGCTAGCGGGGAAACTGCCAACTTGGTGGTGATTTAATAACGTTGAATCCAGAAACGTGGGACACCTATTTAGCCGAGGGTTGGCGCGGCAAATAATGCAAATTCACCTCAGCAGTCGGCTCTTCAATAAAGTTTGCTTATCAGCCTTGAGGTAAACTGGCGGCCCCAATGATGCTAATTGGGGAAGACACTTCTGTTCTATCACTTATATCAGGTACCTTCCCCCAAAACTTGGAAGAGGATTCTCGATTTATTTGGGAATCAGAACAACCTTCCTCCGTATCCTTCGATAGCAAAAGTAGGAAGATACCATTGCGCGTTAGCGGTTAAAACGAGTGCTGGGCTTAGCCATGAATTCAAAAAACAAGAAACCACGCGTCCGCTCGATTGCAGAACAGGGCTGTATGGCCTTCATTCTAGGTTGGCTTGTCGCGATTATTGCGTTTGGATTCCTGATCAACTCTTGGCTTGATTAGCAGGCGTTCTAACAGATGAGTTTTGATTTTCCAGTTAAAATGTCGACACCTTTGACAAATACAATCGCACCCGATATTCGATAGCGTCACGGGGTCTCTGTGTTTCAATTAAAACATTTAAACGAGAGACCGCGATTTGACACAGCCTGACGCATTCCGGTTACAGGTTTTAAACTGCGACCCTCAGAAACAAAAAAAGCCACCTGGGTACACCAAGTGGCTTCGTGACTACAAGATGATCGATTCATGGATCAACTATCAAACTTTAAGAATGTCATAACCCTCGCGTCGTTTTCTCGCTTGGAACGTCGCAGCTTGATCGTCACCCACAATCTGCTCGGTAACGGGATCCCATTTAATTTTTCGCTTCAACCGAGCAGCAATACTACTGAGATGACAGACCGCCATCGCTTGAACATGGCTAAATGGATCCGAAACAGTTAAACCGCCCTCTCGAATACAACGATAAAAATTATTCTTGTGGCCTTCGTGTGGCTTACCTTTGTACAGCGCGGCCACTGCTTCATCCGTGTAAGTGTCCTTATCCCAATTCTCTTCGATTGGCTTTCCTACAATTTTCCCGCGGTTAACAAATATTCGACCTTTGGAGCCCTCGAATGTAATTCCGTTATCGCCGTGACTGGTGACGTCCATTGTGATCCCGTCACCGAACTTGTGAATGACTGAAAAATCATGCGATGTGTTGTAGCAGTCATCAACGGTCGCAAATCCGTCTTTATACGCAACTGGGTGCGTACAATTGGTACCGTCTATTTCGACCGGACCCTGCTTCGACCCATTTTTATTCAAAGCCCACATCGCGATATCAACATGATGAGCGCCCCAGTCAGTAAATTTTCCACCGGAGTACTCGTACCACCAACGGAATTGATAATGCCCTCGTTTTTCTCGATAGTCTTTTGCTGGTGACTGTCCCTGCCACATTTCCCAATTCAGTTCTTCCGGAACTTCCGCAACTGGAAACGGTCCGCCTGTCGGTGATCCGTTAATACCAACGGTCACATGTTTAATATCACCTAATAACCCTTGCTGTACCATATTCACAGCACGCATGAACTTATTTCGATCACTCCTCTGTTGGGTCCCGACTAAGAATGCTTTGTCGCTGTGCTTCTCACAGGCGCGGCGAATCAGTTGATTTTCTTCAAGGGTCAGCGTCAGAGGCTTTTGAACGAAGACGTGTTTGCCGGCTTCGAGCGCCTCGACGGCAATTTTTATATGCCAATGATCGGGAGTGACGATACTGACGACGTCGATATCATTCCGATCCAGCACCTTTCGATAATCCTCGTATTGATCGGCTTTTCCTTTACCGATTTTTGCATCGTTCTTGGCACGCGCTGCATGTCTCGTGTCAACATCACAAACCGCAACAATGTCACCAAAATTGGCGTGTCCTCTCGCGTCACCCGTTCCCATACTGCCAACACCAATGCACCCAATGCTTGGCCGATCGTTTTTATCCTGATTGGCGAAGGCTTTTTCACTCCAATTAAAATAAGGAGTCACAGCAACTGCGCCACTGGCAGCGGCTGAATTTTTAATAAAGTCACGCCGTGTTTTTTTTCTTGTCATTAGATCTCCAACAATTTTGAAACGCCCCAACCAAAAAAGCGTCAATTCGATAAAGTTAAGAACTCAAACTATAACGAATTTAAAAGCGTGGGGAAAGAATTAAACGAACCAGGTCTTGGAATTTCTCAATGGAAAAATAAAGACGTAATTATTTTAAAAATCTAACCAATTTATGACACTTTAAAAGGAAAAAAAACGCACTTTATTACAACTTCCAAGCACCTAATGGCCGTCCCAATAAATCGGACAGCCTGTCAAAACAAGATTCAATTTTCCATTTTCATTTTCAGGCAGGTTACAAACATGCTAAACTCCACGCAAAGGTTTGTTTCCAAGTACGGTTCTACGGTTCTAAACATGCGTCAACGATTCTTGTACATCGCTAACGCAACAGCCAGCGGAGCCGTCGTTTTGATCTTCATCCTGACCCTTACCAGCGTCGTTTGGATGGTTTTTAACTCAGAACTTAATTACGAATTTTCCAACCAACGCGCCCATCTCATGCTTGATCATTTCCATGATCTCATTCAGCGTTGACAATTATCGTGAACGGCCTTACCGGCCCATGGCTTGTTTCGCCCTTATTCCACAATAAATGATCCAGTAGGTTCCAGCCTTAAAACCCATGAATCAAATCACTGAAAGCAAATCCAGTCCATTTCTCAAGATCTCGCTCCGAACGGTTTTAATTGCGATTCTGTTTATTGGACTAATTTTAGGATTTTGGATACTGCCTTCGTTGAAACAGAGAAAAGTTTCGGAATGGGTAACACAAAACGGTGGAACCATTTCTTATGTCGCCGAAGACAGAGCGGCAGATTTTTTTTCAAAAGCTGAATACGGCATTTTGGGGTATTGGCCGGGAGTTGATTTCATTGACAATATTTCGCGAATTAAACTTGGCAAGACCTCGGATCTCTCTCCCTTAAGCAACGTGAATCACATCGTTTGTTTATCAATTTCGCAATTCAACGGCTCTGATTTGTCACCAATAGCCAAGACAAAGCCTTTAGAGTCGCTCAGTATTTACAAATCAAGAATCACTCAACTTGACGCACTAAAACAGTTGTCGAACCTTCACAGCCTCGAAATCACCCATTGTGACCTTACAAACATTCAGGGACTATCCGACTGCGTCCAACTGACATACCTAGACCTAAGCAACACACCACTTAAAGACATCCAGGGATTGCAGCAGTTAACTGAACTAACCATGCTTCAACTCTCCCACACAAAAATCGCAGATTTCGGACCGCTTAAAAGTCTTCAAAATTTAGTCAGGCTAACTCTAAGGGGCACTTCAATTTCGCCTGCGGAACTCAATGAACTAAAGGCCGCATTGCCAATCTGCATTATTGAATCCGACTAGCCGTTGCACGAACCTGCGGTCGAAGCTGAGCGTTTTTCTTATCAGGTGCGCAATTAGAAGCCCAGCCTTTGGAACCACTAGGCTCAAGAATCCGGCACGTTCGATCTCTACAAATTAAATAAGCACGTAGCAAACCAAGGTTACTATCAGAATACCAACGAAGTTCAAAACCAATCCTTCGCGCGCCATTTCGCTAACAGAAAACTTTTCTGAACCAAAAACAATTGCATTGGGCGGCGTCGCTACCGGTAGCATAAAGGCAAAACTAGCACTGATTGTAGCGGGAATCATGAACAGCCGCGGGTCAACCTCTGCCGCGATTGCCGCCGTTACCAAGATCGGCAAAAGGATGGTAGTCGTCGCAGTGTTGCTGGTGACCTCTGTCAAAAAAGTCACCGCCAGACAAATCGCAGCGATGCTTAATATAACCGGTAGCGTCCCCAGTGAAGAAATTGAGTTTCCTAGCATTTCACTTAATCCCGATGATTTAAAAGCACCGGCCAGGCATAACCCACCTGCGAATAACACCAAAACACCCCACGGGATCTTGGCAGCTGTATCCCAATCTAAAAGTTTGCCCCCATTGCCACATGGAAGCACAAACAAAAACAGTACGCCAATCAAAGCCACCGACGCATCATTCGCATAGGGCAGCGACATCCCCTGCCCTTCTGCAAAACCCACCCAGCCACCAAATGGCTGTTGGCGGGTCACCCAAAATAAGGCAGTCAGCCCGAATACAAGCAAAGTCCGAATTTCTTCTTTACGCCATGTCCCAACACTCGGCAGTTTAATCGGATCGATGGCGCCAATTCCACGCGTTAGCCAAAAGCCAACAATGGGGAGCATAATCAAGACGACAGGCAGCGCTATCTTTATCCAGTCCAGAAAACCAATCTCCACACCGGTCGCCTCTTGGTAGACGCCCATGAATACTAAGTTCGGCGGAGTTCCGATGGGTGTTGCAACCCCACCGACACTTGCCCCATACGCAATTCCAAGCAGCAAAGCAATTTGGAACTTCCGATTACTCGTCTGAGATACGACCGCCATCGCTATTGGTAATAACATCAATGTCGTGGCTGCATTGGAAATCCACATACTTAATGCGGCTGATGCAGCCATGAATCCAAAGACCAACCGTCGACCACTGCCGCTGCCAAAGAAATTAACCATTCCAAGTGCGATTCGTTGATGAGCCCCACTCTTTTCCATCGCGGCCGATAACATGAAACCACCAAGCATCAGCAAGACTAATTTGTTGCCATAGGCTTGAGCGACATCGTCGGGTGACAAAATTCCAAACAACGGAAACAAAGCCAATGGTATCAACGAGGTGGCCGGAATAGAAATTGGCTCAGTAATCCACCACGCCGCCACCCAGATTGTAATCGCCGCGGTGATACAAATTTCACTCGGAGAACCAAAAGCGTATAGCACGGCACCGATAACAAATGCTGCCACGGGGCAAATAATCAACATCCAATTTTTCATAGGGGCCCCAGGCAACCAATTGTTCAAGCTGCAAGTCTAATACTTAGCTGACGGTTTTTCAATTTCGCCTACCCAATTTCATCCGCTAAAAAATCGCAAGCGATCAGCTAATATCGCCCCGCTGATTCGGATCGCAAATCCAGCCACTCTTTGACGACTGCCTCATTTGAACCCATCTAGACACACAAGCCAGTAAGCCAATTACCAAGACAGGTGCCCTCCAAATTACCCAAGGAGCTTCCAAGCGGCATTGGCACCACGCCACAAGATCTTATTAGTTACTTCGTCCCAACTCCAACCGCCCGAGATTGTCTCGAATTAAGAAACGAAGTCGCAGATTGAGACGTTTAACCGTGCGTTAAAACCATAAGCGAAATCAATAACTCAAAAACAACTCGTATAAAATATGGATTTCCGTGTTTTCCAGATATATCGTTCCCCATTGGCACGCCCATTGCATAGAAGCGGATTAACACTTCCAACCCACCTTTTAATCCCGCCGGTGCCTCATGTTTAAGTGGATCTACGCGCAAAATTCCCAATCAAACAAGCCCAATTCACGAACCAAAGCGAATCTCGCCTACGGACCCCTCGAACCCAGGCAACTTCTGGCGACAACGGCTACCTTCACCGGAGGTGAATTCACGCTCACCGGAGACCTCGGCGGGGACGATTTTGTCATTCAAGTTGACTCCAGTAATCACCTAACTTGGAGCGAAAACGGTGGCACCCCTACGGATGACTTAGATAACACAGATCCAGGCGTACAGTTTTATGCAATGGGGAATCCCGCTACTCCCATTTCAGTGACCATCGAGGGAAAAGGTGGACAGGACACGGTAGAACTTGATATTGGGCCCAATATTGGCCTCAAAAATGTCACTGTTGATGGTGGTGCAAATATTGATTCGCTCACCATTCAAAGCGATCTAAACCTCCTGCCAACCGGCGGAAAGCTCGATGTAAAAGTTGAGCAAAACACGATTGCCGACAATACATTTATCGCAGCGCCCCTTGGATTCACCATTAAAGATCCTGGTTTCGACGGGAACATCACCATTGGTGACAACGTCACCATCTCCACGAGAGCAATCGCCACCGGTGGTGATCACTTTACTGATCCATCAATCGAAGACTCAGCCAATATTACTCTGCAATCGAAGGAAATCAGTGTAGGCGATGGAACTACATTCCTCGCCGATGTCGAAGCTGGCTCCATCCATACGCCGGCGGACGTTACGCTTGACGCCCAAGATCAACTCGCAAGTTTTCTTGAATTCGCTTCGCTCATTGATGATCTGGTGGCTGGCACCGTAAGTCCCCTCGATGCATTGAATTTTTTAGACCAAGAGGCTTCCGCCTTTATTGATCTAGGTACCGTCGAGATTCGGGGGAAGGACATAGTTCTAAAAGCATTCGCAGGTGGCAGCTCGAAGATGCCAACAATAGGCAAAATCATCAAAGCGATTAACGACCCAAACATTTCTTTCCTAGAGACCGCTGCGGATTTCCTTGACGGACAGCTTAACAGCATGATCACGTCTATCACAGATTTGCCAGCATTTTTCGCCCAAGAAAGAACGGTTGCCACAATCAGAATTGGCCAAAATTCAATTTTAGATGCTGCCAGTGAAGTAAAAATCACGGCGAAAACGCTTAGCGCTGAAAGTGTAACAGTAAAAAGCAAATATCAAGCGATCGCGGTCATGCTGTCAGAATCCACAGCTGACATCGATATCGAAGAAGGCGTTGAAATCGATGCCGAAAATAAGGTTGAGATAAAAACGTCTGTAGATCTAAGTTCAACTGCGAAGGCAACCACTGCAAAAAATTTAGATCCTGCCAACAGTAAAGAAAGAATTTCGTTCGCCTTCGCACTTGCCAGAACCGATTTGAATTCGACTATCTTTATTGCGCCGAATTCTAACATTTCAGCAGGCACCGACGTCGTCATTCACGCCAAGGGTAAGCAGAAAGTAAAGAGCGAAGCCTCAAGTAGCGTCTACAAGGACGGCGGGATCGGCTTGGTTTTGGCTTTCTCTTTTCCAAATGCCAATGTTGCTGCTGAGGTAGAGGGGAACGTTACAGCATTTACGGGAACACCAGGATTTGAAGATGATCATGGTATCTCCATTATCGCCGAGCTGCACACGGAAGAAGATTCCCAGGCGATTTCGGGCCTCGGAGGGGAAACACCAAAATTCAAAGCCTCGCTTACCAAAGCAAAAGTTAAGAAATTTTTCACCAAAAAAATTAAGCCAATACTAGATCACTTAAAAATTCAAAATCTTACCAATGGTACTAATGTCCCAATCGATTTCGCGAGTGCCTTGGCGTTAAACGAATCGGACAACGATGTACTCGCACGCGTCGGCGGTGAATCGAACCTGTATTCAAATCAAGATATCCTTGTGAAATCCAGTTTAGTATCAAAAATGCGGACCTTCGCCGAAAGCACGATTGATGACAAAACCGCCGACGCAGGCAAAGAAAATATGATCAGCACTGCTGTCGTTGTTGGCCTTTACAACAACAGTTCTCGTGCAATCCTGGATAATGGTGCAACCGCAGATGCAAAAAGAGAAATCAAAGTTGACGCAACTACCACTTATCCCTTCAAAAATCCAGTCAGCATAATCAAAAAGGGATCAACCCGAATATTAAAACTGAAAGGCAACTCATGGGCGCGAAGTCATAGCCTCAATGGAAAGTCAACCATTGCCGGCTCACTCAACTATCAGGACTATAACACCACCACTCACGCAAAGATTGGTTCGGGTGCAAACATCAATCAGTTGCCCGCCGCGTGGGATATCGATCAATCCGTCAAAGTAAGTGCCGCGACAAACTTCCTGTTAATCGACATCACCGGTGTGTTCGAGCTTGATATCGTATTAGCAGAGGTACTGAATATCAGTAGTTTTTGGCAGACCCTTAGAAATGATGGCCTCATAGATTTTTCTAAGGCTCTTTGGAAAGCCGTAAAGAAAGACATAGGCTCTTCAGATCTTGGTTTCGGAACTGATGCCAAAAAAACAGCGGTCGGTGGTGCCTGGTCATTTACGGATATTTTTGACGATACAGAAGCAAGTATCGGTGCCAATTCAAATATCAACGCAGGTCTCGATGGGAACGTTACAGTCACAGCGACCTCTAAATTAAATCATCTTTCATTCGCTGCATCCGGTGGTGAATCGGAAAAAACTGGTATCGCTGGCAGCTTTGCTCACAATCGTCAAATTTCAAATACTCGCGCATTCATCGGTCATGGTTCGCAGGTTAACGGTGGTAAAATTTCTATCGCAAGCAACAGCGACGTAAATAATTTTGGATTCGCTGGCTCAGCCATTCGAAGTGGTAACTCTGGGTTTGGCGTCTCAATTGCTACCAACAAAATCACCCGAAGTAATCTCGCGTACATCGGATTTCCGGGAGAACCGATGTACGAATCTATGTTCAGTGCCCCCGGTGGATTATCGGTCATTGCCAAATCAGAAGGTGGCTTTTATGCCAATGCTTTGTCCGGCGTATTTCCTTCCAAAGGAACTGCGTCCAATGTCGCTCCGAGCACTACTCCTACTAGTCCCATCCCGATTCCATCTAACTTTGTAAGCAAAGGAAAGACTGGGAAATTCGGTTTAAGCGTTTCCGCGGACATCGCAATCAACAATGTTCAGGACGATACCCAGGCTTTCATCAATGACAAAGGCACGTTTGAGGCCAAGGACATTGCCGTCACAGCTAAGAATAAAACGCCGTTGATAGCCGTCGCTGGATCGGCTGCCATCAATGGCAAGGACAACTCAGTTGGGCTCGCGGGGACATACACCCATAATATTCTTTCTGGCTCTGCCATGGCGTGGATCGCTAACTCGACAATCCATACAACCACCGGTGGGCTGTCAATAACTTCTCAAAGGGAGGACGGGGCAAGCCTCTGGTCTCTTAACGCATCCGCTGCATCCGCCGGCAAAGTAGAGGTCGCCGGAAACGTATCCCTCAACAATGCCAATTGGATTACAGAATCAGCGCTGCATTTCGCTGACGTTCATTCAGCAGCTGGTGCAACGCTGTCAGCAAGCGACAATTCCAAGGTTTGGAGTTTTGCCGGTGCCATTGATTTTTCAGGCAAGCTTGGCTTCAGCTCGTCCTTCTCCAAAAATGACCTGACCACGACCACCAGTACGCTAGTCGAGGGTTCTCAGTTGGAATTAGAACGGGACCTTTCCCTGATTGCCCTCAATGACGCTGCAATTACCTCAGTCGCCGGAGGTTTTTCCAACGGAGAAAAATTGGCCGTTGCGGGCACGATCGCACTCAATGAAATCAACAGTAATGTCAGCGCTCTCTTGACTGATTCGTCCGAGGTCACCGCCGCGGCTGTTAGTATTTCCGCCACCGACGAATCCGATATCGTCGCCATCTCCGGCGCCGCGACCGTTGCCAAAGGAAGCGGCTTCGTAGGCAGCTTCTCCGGTAACAACGTACAACAAACAGTAACCGCTCAAATCAACCAATCAACGACCGATGCAACGGGTAGTACCTCTTTAACGGCCAATTCTAAAGGCCGAATTCAAAGCTTCGCCGCTGGAGTCTCTATCCAAGACCAGTTCGCCTTTGCGGGGTCTATGGCAATCAACAATATTCAGTCAACTACCTCTACCAAAATCAACCAAAGTGATGTCGAAACGGGCGGCCAGCTAAATGTTCGAGCGGCCTCCAACGGGACGATTAATGCCTTCTCTGGAAATTTCGGTGGGGTAGGTTCGGCCGCTGTCGGTGCGGCAGTTAGCATTAACAATCAAAACAACACCGTCGAATCGTCTATTGTCGAATCAACCGTCCAGGCAGAAGAAGGTTCAGTCACGGTCTCGGCTGACACCAAGTCGATTATCCGGTCGCTCGCGGTTGGTGGGGCGTTCGCTCAAGCATTCGCACTAGGCGGCAGCGTTTCAACCAACAATATCAACTCTAACACCGACGCCCACATCACAAGCACTTCTCTTACAGCGGGCAGCGATGTTTCGGTAACAGCCAGTAATCAAGACACAATTAAAGCACTCACCGGAGGAGTCGCCGGAGCGTCAACCGCGGCGGTCGGTGCCGCGGTTAGCGTTAACAAAATTGACTCAAACCTGCGAGCCTGTATCGTCGACTCAGTCGTTACCGTTGGCGGCGATGTTGAGGTGTCCACCAGTAATCAATCTGAAATTAGCAGCCTAGCCGTTGGTGGCGCCTACGCAGGAACGTTTGCTCTCGGTGGCGCCGTCTCGATCAACCAGATCGATGTCAACAGTCGAGCGTGTATCATGGATGATTCCGTAGTTACCGCAGGAGGTGATATCACCGTATCCTCGTTCGATGATTCTTTCATCAAAGCATTGGCACCAGGCATTGGAATCTCTGGAACGGCGGCAGTGGGTATTGCCGTGGTCGACAATGATATAAACCGTACAGTTCAATCCACGATCTCTAATTCCTCAGCAACAGCCGGTGGTGATGTCTCGACCACCGTAGAGGTGAAAAGCTTGCAAAATGGCATTGCAATCGGCGGTGCCCTCGCTACCACCGCAGCCATTGCAGGCTCGAGCGTTAGCAATCGCGTCGACCAAACAATCATTAGCTCAATAGATGATGGATCAATCATTAGCGCCGCGGAAGATGTTCTGGTCGGTGCCACCGTCGACAATTCTATCAACACCAATGTAGTCTCGGGGTCTGGTTCAAGTGGATTTTCTCTCGCAGGTTCCATCGCGACTGTTCATGTTGATTCCGAGGTCACCGCACGCATCGGCGACTCCGTTGCTGTCGACGCGGGCCAAAACGTGATCGTCGAATCAATTGACCACACAACCATCGACTCTCTTGCTGGAACCGGAGCCATTGGAATCGCCGCAGCTGGCGTGGGAGCAAGTGTGAGCACTGTCCAGGTTCACAAAAACACGCTCGCCTACATCGGAGAGAATTCAAATGTCTCTGCCGCAACCGACATGCTGCGGCCAACCACGGTTTACGACGGAGAGTACAACTCTGCCGGAGACTTTTTATCTGAAACTATTTTTGGCGTAGCCGTGCAAGCAACATCCAATCAAGAAATTACAAATCTAAGTGCCACCGGTGGGGTTGGCTTGTACGCCGGTGTCGCCGGAGCAGTGACGGTCGAGGTTATCAGCCCACATGTAGAAGCGTGGATCGGTAAAAACTCGGTTGTGGATGCGAACCATGCTGGAATTGATATCGATCCGAACGATCCAAATCATGAAAAACAATCAATTAACGTCAATGTCTCCGCGGTCAGCAATCTTACCGTGAATTCAACAGATGGAGCAGGCGCGGTGGGTGCCGCTGGAATCGCTGGCGCCGTGGACGTCGGTAAGGTTGACCATTTCGTCTGGGCTCATATTGATGCCGACGCAGAAGTATCCGCCTACAACGACGTCGACCTGCATGGACTATCACAAATCGATGTAAAATCCGCGGTTGGAGCCGTAGGTGCGGGCGTGGCTGGGCTGTCCGGTTCAGTTTCAGTTTGGAATATCGGTTCAGAATTTGATTCCGATTACTGGATCGAAGGAGTTAAATCGAGCTCGCTCGACGCCGATGGCACAACAATTGATGTCTTCGCCAGTGATGCAACCAGTGTTACCACAACCCGCAGAGACACTTTTAATAATACGCAAGACTCTAAACCTAAAACCCTGAAGGATGACCTTCATTCTAAAGACGGCCCATCGGGCGTGATTGCTACTGTAAAACAGGGTGCTGAAATAATCGCCGGAGATGACATCGACGTAAGAGCCAGAGAGTGGATGCTAGTTGATAACTCGGCCGGCGGGGTAGGAGTAGGAATTGCTGGTGTCGGCGCATCCGTGGCACTCGTCAATGTCCATAGCGACACCGAAGCAAACGTATACGGAATCGTAGCCGCCGATGACGACATCTTTGTTCAAGCAAGCCTTGAAGAAGTTAACAACACACGAGCCTGGGCTGGACAAGGAGGACTCGGGGCAATCGGTGCTTCGGTAGCAATTGTTAATGAGTCGAGCGACCAAACCGCTCGCGTCGCACAAGACGCAACTGTCGTCAAAGCGGACCAATTGAAAATCAAATCGGATGTAATTCAAGATATTAAAACGAAAACTAACCAAGCGGTACTTGGATTGGGGACCGTTGGCGCCTCTGTTTCGAAAATAAATGCTACGGGGACTACCGAAGCCTACATTTCGGATTCAACCATCGGTCTTGGTAAGACTCCGGCTGGGGGTGATCATCCGTGTGACGCGGCAATGGCAACCGTGAACACAGTTGTTGTCAAAACTAACGGGGACATCGATTTAGAAAGTAAAGCGACTGCGATCGACGCAGGCATTGTCTCTGGTGCGGGAACGATCGCAAAAGTCAATGCAACGCCCCAATTTTTGACATGGGTTGGAAACGGCTCTCACCTGCAAATTGCAGAAAAACTGTCGGTAAACAGCAACACCTTGATTAACGGAACCACGGATGCATTGGGAGTCTCTCCCCTCAACGGGGTAAGCTACGGTGTTGCGATCTCAAAAGCGACCGTTCAACCGATCATCCGAACGCACCTAGGCGAAGTCAACGCTTGCGTCGGAACCGATGTCGCGATCCAATCAAATAATATTTCCAATGCCACATCCGAAGGACAGGCAGTCACCATCGCAGTCGTCAACGGCAATGGATTGATTGCGAATTCCTTTGCTAAACCCGATGCCCGAACATGGCTAGGAAACCGAACGACTCAGCTAGAAGTCGGGAGGGACGTCTTGGTTGCCTCCAACGTCACACAGAATGCAGAAACAGACGCACATGGACTCACGGTCGCTTTGGTGGGCGGCGGAGTAATTCGAAGTCTCGCTGACGCCTCAGGCTATATCTCAACCGAGGTGGGCCGCAGTGTCGATCTTGTGGTTGGAAACAATCTTTCCGTAATTTCAACCGTCGATGGCGATGCCGATGCCTTTGCCACTGCTCCCGGCGGTGGAATCTTTAACTTCTTTGGAACGCGTGCTAATTCGCACGCCTCCTTCGATTCCAACTCGATGATCTCATCCGTGTCCAATCTAGATGTCGGCGGAGACACGCTTGTGGAGGCAATTTCAAATAGAAAATCTAATGCAGAAATCAACGCATTCAATTTATCGGTGGGTGCTGCCATAGGAGCCACAAAGGCAAACGCGTATTCCGAGGGTAAAACGATCGCCAGTATCACGGGGCAGATCAATCAGACCAATGATTTAATGATCAACGCAAATGACACAAACATTACCACAGCTCGCGCTAAATCGACCGCCATTGGCCTGGTTTCTGGGGCGGGGGTGAAGTCGAAGGTACACGTCAATCCCGTTGTGACATCCGAACTCTCCTCTACCGTCAATTCCGCGGGCAATATCGCAATCAGCTCAAACTCAGACTCTAAAGTCCAGGCTCACGCTCAAACACTTGGCGTCAGCGGAGCGGGTGCTGGACGAACCGAATCTACTGTCGAAGCTACACCAAATGTAACGTCGAGGCTCGGTGCCAACGCCAGCGTAACCGCGTTTGGCGACCTGAACATTTCCGCGGATCAATCGCTAAATACCCTCACCGGCGGAACAGCCTCAGTGACTGGCGAAGGTGGACAAATTGGAATCGGCTTGAGTGGCTTAGCACTTAACTTAGATGCCTCAGCCAACCCTCTGGTGACCGCAAAAATCCAATCGGGAGCTTCCGTCGTCGATGTACAAGATCTTACGGTCACCTCATCCACAGCTAATCAACTCTCTGCACTGGACAAGTCCTTTAGTATCGGCGGATTGCTGAGTGGTGGAAAAAGCAAATCGAACGTCCAAAGCGGGGGCGTCGTCACCAGTGCTGTAAATGGAGCCATTGGAAAAGTCGATGACGTAACCATCTCTGCCAGTGCGACCGGGCTCGCAACCGCCGAATCAACAGCAGGCAGTTACTCACTTGGAATTGGGCTCGGCGGAGCAAACACCAATACCACAGTCGACCATCAGGTTGCGTCGAGCCTTAACTCTGACGTCTCTGCCACGGGCGACGTCACCGTTGTCGCCGAATCCATTGGCGATGCCAATTCCAATTCAAAAGGAGTAGTCGGCTCACTCGCCGTAGGCGTCGGTAATACGACAGCCAATTCAACAGTAAATCCGTCCGCCGAATCAAAAATTGGACCCCGCACGAACGTCCATTCGGCAGGTAACATCACAGTTGAATCTCGCCACAACGTTGATGACTCCGGAAACCGCTTAAATTATGGTGCTGACTCAAAGGCCGAATCAGCGAACGTCGCAGTCGGAGTCGGAGTGCAAAACACCAAGGCAATTGCCAATTCAAAACCAATTCTTAATTCAGTGGTAGACAATTCAGCAAGCCTACACGCTGGCTCGGGAATCGATGTTACCTCAAATTCCTTTAGTGACTCCAAAACTGACGCCGATGGTTTTGTCTTTGGCTTGGTCGCAGCGGTGGGGAGTATCCGTTCCGAAGCAACCTCCGATGGTTCAACGAAGTCCACACTAAACAATATAGATTCCGCCATTGCCGACAATGGAGATATCAATATTGTCGCCGAGAGTCGTAGCAATGCTGATGCAAACGCAAAGGTCGGTAACGGCTCAGCGGTCGCCGGGGTAAATGCGGCAACCTCAACCGCAACTTCCGCACCGGTCGTGCTGGCCCATGTCGACTCCCATAACCCCATAGAAACCGAACGAACCTTCGATGTAAACGTATTCTCTGACGTCTCTGGAGACGTCACCTCAGCCGCCAAAGAGACTGGGGTTTCATTGGTATTCAATACAGGCAGTGTTAAAGCAAACGCTAATTGGGAACCAACCGCGAAGGCTACCGTGGGCAACGACACGCCCATTAATTCCGGCGGCGACATCTCAATCAAAGCCTATAGCAATTATCTGGACAACGGCAACGCTGACACGGATAGAAATGTAATTGCCGACACAACCTCTCGAGGCGGCGCACTCTTTGGAGGACGAGTGGCCAGATCAAATGTCGACATCCGCCCCGTCGTTCATGCACAAATTGGCGGCGGCGCTGAAATTGATGCACTTTATGATTTTGAGATTTCCGCACGTTCAAATAATATTCTCGACCTAGACGCAACGACAAAACTGATCGGTTTGGCAGGAGTCTCCAAAGCATTCGCTCATGCAGACGTATGGATCTCAACCCGGGCTGAAACACTGCCGTCAACCGTTCAATCCACGATCGTTGCTGGTGGGGACATTGATTTTGATACCCAGTCTATTCTCACCGCCGATGCCTATTCCAAAGCAAAGGCACCGACGCCATTCGCGTTCCGGAAGGCGTCATCGATTATCAACACACACCAATTGGACACTGTCTCGATTGCCCATTCGGTTGACCTTAACGCCACGAACGATCTGACCGTGTATGCGGAAAAAATTAAAAATGCTAACGCCACAGCAGTCGTTACTCTTGGCAGTTCAACTGCCTTGGTAAACGACATCAGTATTTCAACAGCAGCAAGCATACACGGATCTTCACCCTTCACCTTGGGAAACACATTACTTATCAACAGTGACGATCCTATTATCTCTAAGGCGAAAGCGATCATCCTGGACGATACCCGCGTCAGCAAAAGTGACTTTGAGTCTTTGCTGAAACAGGGCCACATCAATGCAGTCTCAAGCATCAACACAAACGCTCTCGTCTTCGCACAATTGGACAGTGACATCGAACCGACGTCTGGTAAACAGATTAAGGTAATTGCGAAATTACGAAAATTGAAAACGGACGCAATCGCGAAGTTTAAAACCAAGCGAAAAGGAAATTTTGATGTTCAAACATCCGAAAAATTAAACCTAACCGTCGTTGCCGATTTCCCCTTTGTCAAAACCATCAAGAAGACCTTTACCCAAAGCCCTGACCGAGCACTCAAATACACGGCAAAGATCATTTGGAAAGCGGGTCGAAGTCGAGGATTCAACTCTTTGATCGGATCCAATGGGGACAATGATAACCATGCTAAAAACCGACCAACATTCCAAGCCTCCAATGGAAGAGATCGTTTGGGCGATTCAACAGACTCACGGGCCTCATGGACTAACGGCATGCCCAATGATCAAGATCGCAAAGGAGATCGAGACAAAGCATTCACCGACTGGAGCCGGGACACTGATGAGCAAAAGAAACAAACTGATTCGCTAACGGATCAAATGTTCGAAGAGCAATTCTCTTTTCAAATTCATTAATCAAC
>JAPKBL010000064.1 GCA_028823415.1 Mariniblastus sp. | reverse complement strand
GCAACGACCGAAGGTGGTCAGTCAGACGCTGGAAATGGCAAAACACCTTAGTTCGATTGCTCGGCTCTTCGATTCGTCTTGATAACCAGGGACTCGGTTCAACAGTGGAAACTGCTTGAATGGAGTCCTTTTTTATGAATTCGTTACTACGTCGATTGTCTTTCAGAATCATTTATTGCCGACCGTTGACGCGAGTCATTGATCGCTACTTCGTCGACGACTCCCTCGGCCTCTACGGCGAGCGTCTTGCCGCAAGACACTTGTTGAAACAGGGTTACTATCTCACCGCTCAACGATTCCTGGATCGTTTTGGTGAAATCGACTTGATTGCCGTCGATAAAAACACCGTAGTCTTTGTCGAAGTCAAAACCCGCGGGCGAATATCAAGCTACCTCCCCGCGGAAGCTGTCGACGAGGAAAAACAAGATCGAATTCTGCGAGCCTCAAAGCATTATTTAAAATTGAATAATTTAACGGAGTGTCGAACTCGCTTTGACGTCATTGCGATCATCTGTTCAGCTCCCGGAGCAATGGCAGTCATCACGCATTACAAACATGCGTTCGAACCTCGACCCTCGTTTGAAATATTTTAGCGGGCGAAAAACATACGCAGCAGTCCTTAGCCACTTTCGAGAAGTCCAATGCCTGAACCACGCTTTCAAATCGAAAATTTCAAACAACTTCAAGGGCAGCCTTGCCCCTGTGGCTTAGCAAAGAGAGCTTTCACTTCCGAACCGGAAAAAACCGCGACGATACACCTTGTTGAAATTAGCCAAAGCACATTGGTTCACTATCACAAACGAACAACTGAGATCTATTACATTTTAGAAGGGAGTGGGAAAATTCAGTTGGACGCTCAATTATTTGATGTCGAACCGGGCATGACCGTGATGATCAAACCGGGCTGCCGCCATCGCGCCATCGGCAAAATGAAAATACTCAATATTCCTGTCCCCGCGTTTGACCCGACCGATGAGTTTTTTGATAACGTTCCTGACTGAAACGTAATTCCATCACTCAAAGGCACTTAGAAGGTCTAAAAATCATCAGCAATTTCATCAGAACGATTGAGTGAACGAGCTATTGACGATAGTTGTGATTTGAGAAACATTTAAATCAGAACCGTCATTCATTAGGTTATTGGTATCAGAAATATGGTCGAGACCTAAGTTATGTCCGATTTCGTGAGCGACCACCCGAGCCACCACATCTCTCCCCCCGAGAAAACTCGGCAAGTTATCGCCAACATGCATCGTGATCCCATTGTCGTTCACGTAGGCTAATCCGTTCGCCGTATTTTCCGTCGTGTCTGCAAATCCGGCAGCAATCTCTACGAAGTACATGTCAATAATTAAACTTGACGAGTTGCCGATACCCGCGGAATCACCGGCATTTACCACGGTCGTAAGATCACTATTTGGCCGAGTACCACCATTGCCAATATTGGCGAATGTGTTGTTGTAGGTTTGCGGAGCGAGCCACTCCACATCCACTTGAGCTTGTAAGTAAATCTCATCTATCAATCGCTTGATCTCTGCTTCCTGCGTTGCGGTTCCAAAAAGTTCTGCCGTGTTCGAGCCATCCGAGTTGGACACAATGATGGGATTAATCGTGACGCGTTCGATTACATCTGCCTGAGCTACACGATCGCCATCGGTAAAGCGAAAATTTTCTGTTCCACCCGCAAGATCCGTTCCTTCGACATCGACTGTATCGTCGATCACCAAATCAGAACCGCTAATCGTAATATTGAATCTGCTAAAGGCAAAACCGAAAACCACGAAATCATTTCCGCCACCGGCATCGACAATATCATCACCGAATCCCGGAATGATATAATCATTGCCTCCTCCACCGGAAATAGTATCGTCGCCAATTTGCCCCGCTAAATAGTCATTGCTCGCTCCACTAATAAGCGAATCGTTACCATTTTGCCCGTGCATTCGGTTTTCACCATCTCCGCCGGTAAACTGATCGTCGCCATCACCACCATAAAAAATATTCAACCCTAAGCCGCCGGTAAAAACGTCGTTTCCAATCCCGCCAAGGACTAAGTCCGCATCAACTGGATCAGTCGCTCCCGGCAACCCTCCGTCACCTAAATCCACAACATCATCTCCGCCAAGAGGAAATACCTGATCGGCACCTGCTCCTCCAGAAATCGTATCGATATCTGCTCCTCCAAAGATCAAATCTGCATCGTCATCGCCATACAATCGATTTTCACCATCGCCACCAAATATCCGATCGGCACCTCCACCACCATGAATTTCATCGGCTCCGAGTCCACCGAGCAAACGATCGGCACCTGCTTCGCCAAAAATGGTATCCGCGTCATTCCCCCCATTTACCACATCAATTCCAGGGCCACCGGTAAGCAAATCATTACCGTCGTTGCCCAGCATTAAACTTTCCACCGCCGTCTCATTGGTAAATTGGTCATCACCATCAAACCCAATAAAAATGACCTTGGAGACACTCGCCTTCGTAAAATCCTGATCAGCAAATCCGTCCAATCGAGCACGGTAGGTTTCGGAATCCAAATCAATAAAAATGCCGATATTGGATGACGCATCCCCGGCGATGGTGACTTCACCAGACGAAAAATAAATGCCCGCTAACAAATTTCGAGTTTCTAACAATTGAAAGCCTAAGCTGTTCGCTTTCGCAGAACGCCTTCGGTTAATCACGCGAGACGTAAGACGTTTCTTGCGACCGAGTACAGCTTTGAAAAAGTCCATCATCATCTCGAAGCCCCATTTCATTATTTGTTTGCGGCTAAAGCTCGCTCTACTATCCTACCGTATTAAAAAGCAGTTTGACCTCCAAGGCTAAACTTTCTCGGTGCAAGCTAACGTGGGACACCATGAATCAGTCAAAGGTTCAGATTATCATTGCTGTTACGATGCCGCTCCCCACTTACTTTGATGTTAATAAGTATCATCAAATATCTGCTTCTGCAAGACTCTCTGGTTTCACTGCAGCACTAAGGGAAAAACAATGGAGCGGCCCCAATAAAACAATCATTGTTTGTGAACGCCCAGCCATAGAAACGCGCTACAATCGCGATAGCAAATCTACGCCTGAGGATGTTTACAAAAATAAACGTTTCTCGTGAACGATTATTTGACCATTGTTTTCACGCGCACGATGCGCAATCTCTTCCCCTTCTCCGCGATGTGCGTAAATTGCCGCACCAGGACTGACCAACCGGTTCCAGTATTTCTGAAAAACGCTTACATCTGATTTATTTTTCGCCAGAGCCGTCGGGACAGCATGGTACATCGCTAGTTCCGTTTTTGTCTTATCGAAATAACGCCCCAACAATTCAGGGAGGATACTCGATAGCCAAGTTTCATAACGGTGTTTCACATACCTTGGAATCAGATACCGGGGCCGATCGATTGGCCCCAGTAACTGCTTCATCGCCTCGCTGAATTGCAAACCTTCGACAGGGTTGGCATCCTCCAAAAATACGCGGACATAACCACCGGTCAATTTACCCAGGCGGAAACTCAATCCCGTTCGGAAATGCCCCAACTCGATGAAGCTGAGTATGACCGTGTCGGCAATCGACGAGGTAAGCGACTCCTCGGTCCAAATTTGTTTCTTACCTGTGACAAGCGGAAACTCAGATCGACTGGTCGGGATTTTTATTTCGACTGCATTAATTGGCGCGGCTCGAAATGGATGACCAATTTTCCACAGCTCTCGAACATGGTCCCGGTCTTGACTGCGCAATAGCATTTCAGAATTCAGAACCGACGCGGCACCTTGTAGCCCCTCAGGCTTTACCTCCGTAAACGCTGGATGAACATGCCCAACCCCCATCTCAATGACTCCATCATCGCTGACACCGTAGAGATGTTTGTGCTTATCCTTGAATCGTCGATAATCATCAAATCCTTTGTTAAATTCCGGGGCCAAGCAAATCACATCCCAATTGTTGGCCAATTTATCTTTCCAGGCCGGATCAAGACGGAACGATCGTCCTCGCAATTGATTGATACTCATCTTTGTCGTAACCGTCGTCAGATCAATCAGGACATTAATTTTGTTTGCGTCCCACCCCTCACCCAGCAGGCCCCGGGTTCCAACGAGACAACGCGTCAGACCCTTTTGAAATAATTCCGTGATCATTTCGACGTAAACGCGTGGAGCCCAGTCAGCCCCCGATCCACTGATTTGCCGGAACCCCGAAACTTCATTCGACGACAACGAAACCGTTAAGTTCCGCGTGGCCAGCCACGCTTTACAATCCGTCAAAAATGCGTCTTCTATTTCATCGTCTATCAAAATTGTGGTGCCCGTTAGAAGCACCGGATCAAGCAAATCCGTCTTGGGGTTACTTAAAACAGATTTAAACGCAGCAATCGCCCCTCCCGTTTCGCGATCCATTAGGTCTTTCAACTCCGACGTGACCGAAGACGATCTTTCAAAATCGGCAATGACCACTGCCCGCAACCGCTGATTTAAGTTATCCATTTCTTGGCAAAGAATTGGAACCAACGCGTCCGACTTACTCTTTGAATAAGCAAGAACCCTGCCAACGGGAGAAACACAGGGGCGGGTTCCCGTTTCGGTTACTTGAAATCCCAGCGTACGCAGGCTCTTCGTAAGTTCTTCTCCTACCTCCTGAAGCGCAGGATCACTCGCCCGTCTTAAAAAATAGCGGATGAATCGATCAAGGACGGAGACCCAATAATTCAACGGCGGCACAACTGAGGGCAAATATTCCCTCCCCAACTCAGGAACACCGTGGGGCAATTCAATCCCGCGACTGATCAAAAACTGCCGCGCTGCAAGTGAAAATACCGGGTCGCGTCGTTCAAAGTTTGCCCAATTCGATGCAATTCCAACGGGTAACCTTAATTCGGAAAGCGTCGTCTTAATCCACTCGGGTAAATTAAATCGAACCTCGTCTGCATCGGCTGACTCAACCTGCTCGTCAACCTGCTCGTCAACCTGCTCGTCAACCTGCTCGTCAACCTGCTCGTCAACCTGCTCGTCAGGCTTATCGATCGTTGATCGACAGGGCCTCGTCTTTAAAAATTCATCAGCGCATACCCTTTCAATCAATTCGCTCAATTGCTTATCAGCTGTCGCAATGAACTGTAATTCATTTTCATTTGGACGGACAAAATAAGCCAAGTCCTGATAGGGAGCCAGAAATCCGTCTTTGATAACCGCGGGAACAGGCACATCAAAATCAACCGGCCCAAAAAATCGGTCATATCGTTGGACATCACGATCATCTTTGCCGGATCGATCCGGAGGAGTTGCCGTTAACCCCAACACAATGGGATCTCCAAGCATCGGCATCGCATCGGCTAGAACCCTCCCCCAATGTCCCAGCAAATGATGGCATTCGTCTAAAATCACAAGACCAACCTTACGTTCCACCAATCGATTCAGAGTTTCTCGGCTAGACCGATGCAACAACGAAACTGAATCCCCACGACGTGAAACCTCATCACGAATTTTCTTTTTGTAACCGCCGAGCTGTTTGTGATAATAATCTGGATTCTTTTTCTGGAGGTCTTCAATCCACCAATCTGCCTCCTCTTGCGTCGCGACTTGATTTTCATCGAGTAATTTTTCGCGCCATAGCTCCAACGCTGCTTGATCGATATCGCTCAATCCTCGCGAGGGCAGGGTAACCGATTGATAGGTAAGGGAGGTCAGTAATCGCGGGTTTCGCGGATCTGTGGAAACATGCGATTTAAGATCCCCCTCTGCTTTAAACAAATCGACACGGGATGCCCATTGTGACTGAATCGCAGAATTAGGAGACAAAACGAGACAGGGAGTTCGCACAAGCTGCGCCCACAAATAGAGACCCAGCACCGTTTTTCCTGACCCCGGCGGCGCGACGACATGCAACCGCCTTTGCCCCTGAGATAATTGCGTTTTCGCAATCTCAAATACTTCTTGTTGCGAAGGCCGCAACCGACCGGCAAACTCGATTTTGGGAAAAACTAAATCGCTCATTAATTCCTCGCAATTTAAAAATCCCAAAACGTGCTTTGTAGGATAAACAATGGCTCCGAAATCCGGACGACATGATTAACCATCGGTCTTTTTTTCAACCCGCACCGCACAGACTTTATATTCGCCGGTACCCGTCACTTGATCCCCGGCATCATTGGTCAAAAGATTCGCACGCGACTCTGAAAAATGCATCGGCATCCAGATGCAACCCGGCCGCATACGCGGAGATACCCAAACCTCAGCTTCAACCTCTCCACGACGGGACAGTACGCGAACATTCTCGCCATGTTTCAAATCTAATTTCCTTGCATCACTGCGATGCATTTCAATAAAGTTGCTGCGTTGCTTTGCGACCGGACCGGCATCACGACGTGTTTGAGTGGCGCTATTGTAATGGTAAAGCGTGCGACCCGTTGAAAGCACCAACGGATATTCATTGTCCGGCAACTCAGCACTCGGGCGATAGTCGACGACTTGAAATGGAGCCCGGCCAATCATCGGGCCATCGATATGCAAGGTGGGAGTTCCCGGATGAGATTCATCAGGACAGGGCCATTGAAGGCCCGACACATTTTCTTCCAGACGACGGTGAGAAATACCTGCGATCTTGGGAGTGAGTGATGCAAACTCTTCAAACACCTCACCAGCATCCTTGTACTCCGGCATCGGATAGCCCGCCGATCGCGCGACATCGCACAAAATCTTCCAATCTGCCCTGGCTTCGCCCGGCGGATTAACTGATTTTCGAACCCGCTGCACCCGTCGGTCACTGTTGGTGAAGACTCCGTCTTTTTCTGCAAAACAAGCTCCCGGCAAAATGACATCGGCAAACCGCGTGGTTTCATTGTGAAAAATTTCCTGACAAACCACGAATTCACATTGGTTCAAACCTTCCTCGACTTTGGTCACATTCGGCTCGGAAATCACGATATCTTCGCCCATCACATAGACTGCTTTGACGTGTCCAAGCGCCATCTCCTTCATCATCACATTAAGATTCAAACCATTATCGGGCGACAATGAAACGCCCCAGGCGTCTTCAAATTTCTTCCGAACGACTGAATCCGTCACCGACTGGTAACCCGGGTAGAAAATCGGCGTCGCCCCGGCATCATTGGCACCTTGGACATTATTCTGGCCACGCAACGGGTTCATACCTGCCGACCGAACACCTAGGTGACCGGTCATCAAAACAAGGTTCGCCAGACAATAAACATTATCGGTCCCATGCGTGTGTTCGGTAATTCCGAGGGTGTAATAGATTCCGGCATGTTTCGTGGTCGCATACAAACGCGCTGCAAGCCGGATATCGTCAGCGGGTACTCCCGTAATTTCTTCCGCCATTTCCGGCGGGTATTGAGAGACTTTTTCCGCCATGGCGTCAAACCCATCCGTGTTGGCTTCAATGAACGAGCGATCATGGAGCCCCTCATCAATGATCACATGAGCCATCGCCGACAACAACCAAACGTCAGTTCCGGGCTTTAACTGCAAATGTAAATCTGCCATCTCAGCTAGCCAAATTTTGCGAGGATCCGCAACAATCAACTTGGCGCCTTTCTGCCGCGCCCGTTTCATTTCCATTGCAATAATTGGGTGCGCTTCGGTCGTATTGGAACCGATCACGAACATCAATTCAGAATCTCGAATTTCATCGATCGAATTCGTCATCGCACCTGCACCGAACATTGTCACCAGACCGGCAACGGTGGGCGCATGTCAGGTAGCCGCACACTGATGAATATTGTTGGTTCCAAAAGCGGCCCGGGAGACTTTCTGCATCAAGTAATTTTCTTCACCGGTACACCGGGAGGAAGAAATAAAACCCAGTGAGTCAGCGCCATATTTATCTTTCACAGACTGCAGACCACTGGCAGTCGCTGCCAATGCCTCCTCCCAAGAAGCAGGATACAGCTCCCCGTCAGCACCTCGAATTAAAGGAGTGGTGATCCGTTCTTCGTGGTGAATGAAATCATAGGCAAACCTTCCTTTGACACATAGGTTTCCATCATTCAACGTCTCCCCCGGCTCCGGACTGGTAATTTTCACAACCCGATCGTTGTGCACGTGCAGGTCCAACTGGCAGCCTACCCCGCAAAAATTACACGTCGAACGCGTCACCTCGGTCTCCAGTGAGACAAGATTCGTCGGCGCCTTCTTTTCAATTAAGGCTCCCGTCGGGCAGGTCGCGATGCACCCTCCACATAATTCGCAGGTCGTGTCTAGCAACCCACGATTACCGGCCGTTGCGATTGTCGTTTCGCCACCACGATGGGAAAGCGTGATCGCATTGACCGCCTCGACTTCATCGCAATAACGCGTGCAACGAGCGCACAAAATACACAGATCTGGATTAAACTCGATGTACGGATTCACGTCCTCCGGTCGACCCTCACGAGGCGCATTGACCGGCTGCAATGGCAGCGGATCGATTGTTTTGCACAATTCTCTCAGCTCGTTGCCATTCCCCGTTTCCACGGGAAGCCCTGATTCATCTAACTGGTGATCCGACATGTACATGCTGTATAAAATCGTACGATGCTTTTGAATCCGCCCCGATTCCGTTGTCACCTTCATTCCCGGCTGGACCTTCCAGGCACACCCCGGTTGTAATCTCCGCTGCCCCTCAACCTCGACAAGACAAACGCGACAGGCGCCAGCAGGCTCAAGCCTTGTATCATGACAAAGCGTGGGTATTTCAATGCCCTCCCGACGCGCAACATCGACGACTGTCTCTCCCGATATCGCCGGACAAGACTGACCATTAATCTCAATGGGAAATGTTTCGACACGTTTTTGATTCGGATAATTCATTGGCTCATTCGTGATTGTATTTAGGTACAAACCGACTAATTACTAGTGAGGGAAAATTCAATCTCTCGTTTTAAATGCTTCGGGGAAATGCTTACGAGCCGATTCGAGTGGCTTCGCCGCCACCATGCCAAGTCCGCAAATGGAGCCTTCCTCCATTTCCCAACCGACATCTTCAGCCATTTCCAACGCCACCGGGTCGCCCAACTGAATGAACTGATCGACTTGTCGCCTGATGTACTGCGTTCCAATTCGGCAAGGCGCACACTGGCCGCAACTTTCACGTTCAAAAAACTCAAGCTGCCACGCCGCAGCCTTCGCCATATCCACGGTGTCGTTAATTACAACCACGCCCGCACTCCCCAGCATCGACCCCGCATCTGCAAGGTGTTTATAATCCAACGGCAACCCGCGCTCGGCAATGGGTAAAAACCCAGACGATGCACCGCCGGGTGAAAATGCAATTGGATTTCCAACATATCCCCCTGCCGCATCGACTAACTCATCCAAGGAGACTCCCAACGGCAGTTCATAAACCCCCGGAGCAACCACGTGCCCGGAAATACAATATAGCTTACTTCCCGCTTCGGTTTTCCCCAACGAACGAAACCACTCTCCACCTCGGTGAATAATCTCGGGCACGCAGGCGATCGTTTCTACATTATGAATCAAACTGGGCTTTCCACGAAAACCCGACTCAGTCGGGTAGGGCGGTTTCAAACGCGGCATCCCTCGTTTTCCTTCCAGCGATTCAAGCAATGCTGTTTCTTCTCCGCAGATGTAAGCTCCATGACCTTTTACAACGGTAAATTCGAATCCCTGCAACGCCTCTTTTGCTTCCTCGATCGCCCGCTCGATCGCCCGGTATTCGTTGGTATATTCTCCTCGAATGTAAATATAAATCTCTTTGGTCTCGATCGCGGTGGCCGCAATCGCGAGCCCCTCTAACATTTTATGAGACTGCCGGAGAATCAGCTCTCGATCTTTGAACGTTCCCGGTTCAGCTTCATCAGCATTGCAAATAACGTAGCGTTCCGTCTCGGTCTGCTGCCGAATAGATGTCCATTTGAAATGGGCTGGAAATCCAGCGCCGCCACGCCCCTGCAGTCCCGATTCTTTCAACACTGCAATCACGTCCGCAGGGTTCATCTTGCTTACTTTGGCCAATGCAGCATAAGTCGTGTCGACCTTACCAGCCAGATTCATCGCCAACTCAGAATCATCCGGTGAAATAGCAGTATGATGGTCAGCGTAGGTTACCAGCTCCATATCTTCGTCCAGCGATGCAGGCGCCAAATCGCACTGCCCGAGGCAGCTCACTCGCTCCACCGCTTTACCAGCATCTGATAGTTCTTTCGCTAATAAATCGGCGCCGAACATCTGACAGGTCAAGCCATCACACAGCCGGATCCTTTTGCCCGGATCACGGAGGAGAGTGTAGAACATACCCGTTCCCCAGATATCAGCCTCGGGAATCCCGGTCTGTTCGTGAACCTCCCTTACCGAATCCTCAGTAACACCTCCCGCATGCTCGAGCAGCTCGATAATTCTCTCACGATTGGCATTCGGTTTTTGCATAAGTGATCCTGTAATAGTGTTCTCTTTAGGATATAAGAATAATGCAGTTGATGCACCGCTAATTCGACGCAATAAATTCGATCAGCGACGTGTTTTTCTCGAATGGATGCTCCCTTGAATCGAAATATAAATAACTTCTCGCGAATCGTCATCAAAATTGGCTCGGCACTTTTGGTCGATCCAGACCGCAATTTGCGTAAAACATGGCTCAATTCGCTAATCGATGACATTTCAAAACTCATCGAAGCTGGAAAAGAAGTTCTCATTGTTTCGTCGGGTGCTGTTGCCCTCGGTCGAAGCCAACTCGGTTCTTTTCAAAAATCCGAACACCTTCAACTGGAAGAAAGTCAAGCCGCCGCCGCTATCGGACAAATCGAATTGAGCCGAGCCTATAACGAATCGCTCAACCGCCATCGGCTATCCTGTGGACAAATCCTGCTGACACTGGGGGATACCGAGACGCGGCGCCGTTATCTCAATGCAAGAGCCACGATAAACACACTGATTCAAGCCAGCGTCATTCCAATCATCAATGAAAATGACTCAGTCGCTACCGCCGAAATTCGTTACGGTGACAATGACCGCCTTGCGGCCAGGGTAGCCTCCATGGTGAATGCTGACTTACTGATCCTTCTCTCGGATATTGATGGACTCTACTCACAACCCCCAACAGACAATCCTAATGCCAACCTCTTGGAATACGTCGAGGTAATCACGGCCGAAATTGAAAACATGGCTGGCGAATCCACCAATCAGAATTCCAGGGGAGGCATGAAAACAAAGATTGAAGCCGCAAAAATTGCGACGGCTTCCGGAACGACCATGGTGATTGGATCGGGCAAGCCTGACAATCCAATTACTAAAATTGCAGAAGGAGCAAGATCTACGTGGTTTGCACCTGCCAGAAACCCAGTCAATGATCGGAAAAAATGGATAGCTGGCGGACTTGAAGTTGCGGGTTTGATTGTTGTCGATTCGGGAGCGATTGTTGCCCTGAAGTCTGACAAGAGCCTTTTGCCTGCTGGAGTGACTCAAATCACAGGAAATTTTTCTCGGGGTGATACAGTTGAAATCGCAGATCTTGATGGGATTCGAATTGGACGAGGATTGATCGAATACGATTCCGATGATGCCCGCAAGATTGCGGGACTGCAAAGCACCGAAATTCAATCGGTTCTGCGCCAACCTATTCGCTCTACGATGATTCATCGTGACAACCTCGTCCTGACCCCCTGATCCGGTTTCGCCGGTGGCCAAACTCATAATCCACTGACGACATCGAACTGCCCTGATTAACCTCCCACGCCACAGTTCCAATTCCAGCTCTCAACACCACTGCATTTCTGGATCGCTAGATTTACCGTAAGATAAGGACTGGATTAATATTCATTACTTGGTTTGAAATATTGCCGAACAGATAGACCGCTATGAACATTGCTAAAACGATGGAAGAAATGGGCCAGAACGCCCGAGCGTCGGCAAGAATTCTGGCCACGACAGACGACCACGCCAAATCAACCGCGATCCGCTTTGCTGCTCAAACAATCATCAAGCGTACAGATCAGATTTTGATTGCCAATCGTCAGGATTTAGAGGAGGCAGAAAAGGCAAATCTGTCTCCAGCCATGCTCGATCGCCTGAAACTATCCCCTACGCTAATAAAAGGTATTGCCGCAGGGCTGGACACGATCGCTGAATTGCCCAATCCAGTCGGGGAAGTAATTTCAACTTCGAAACGCCCCAATGGATTGCGAATTGACCGTGTACGCACGCCGCTAGGTGTCATTGGTGTAATTTACGAAAGTCGACCCAATGTTACAGCCGACGCAGGGGCACTTTGCTTGAAATCCGGGAATGCCGTGATCCTTCGAGGCGGTAGCGATTCCTACCATTCCGCCAAAGCAATTCATGAATGCCTTTCGGAGGGCCTTCGCTCTGCTAATTTGCCCCCGGCCTCCATACAATTGGTTCCGACCACGGACCGGGCTGCGGTTGGGGAATTGCTTAAGGGCCTTAGCGGTAATCTTGACGTGGTCGTCCCCCGTGGCGGCAAAGGATTGGTGTCGCGCATACAAAAGGAATCTCGAGTTCCGGTCTTTGCTCACCTGGATGGCATTTGCCACGTCTATATCGATCAAGACGCGTCCCTTGAGATGGCCATTGAGGTTGTTCTCAATTCAAAAATGCGAAGGCCCGGTATCTGCGGAGCTGCTGAAACACTATTAATTGATACAGCATGGCCCGCTCAATATGTTCAGGCAATAGTCCAAAGTCTCCAGCAAGCAGGATGTGAAGTGCGTGCAGATGCCCTGATTCGAAAAAATGTAGATGGTTGCCTTCCAGCGAGTGAGTCTGACTGGAACACCGAATACCTGGATGCCATCATCTCAGTCAAACTCATCGATGGAGTAGGGGAGGCAATTGAACATATCAACCAATACAGCTCTCACCATACCGAATCAATTATTACTGCCAATGACAAAACGGCGTCTCGCTTCTTGAACCAAATTGATTCAGCAATTCTGATGCACAACGCATCAACCCAATTCGCAGACGGTGGGGAATTTGGGATGGGAGCAGAAATTGGAATTGCGACAGGCAAGATGCACGCCCGCGGACCCGTTGGCGTTGAACAATTGACTTGTTTCAACTACCGCGTCTATGGTTCTGGACAAATCCGTCCCAGTTAATTTGGTCAACGAATTCGCTCTTCACCAGCGTAAACATTGAACCGATCACGCGATGTGAACCCGATCAAAACCATCTTAAATTCCCGGGCTAATTCGACGGCCAAGCTAGACGGCGCACCAACGGCTACGAGCACTGGAACTCTCGCTACCAATGCCTTTTGCATCAGTTCAAAACTCGCCCGCCCACTGACCACCAAAAAGTGTCTACTCAAAGACAAATTTGTCGATTGATCGGTTCGCTCCAAAATCTGTGAGCCAACCAATTTATCAACCGCATTGTGCCTTCCGACATCTTCGCGGACGGCAATTAGATCTCCCTCGAAACTAAACAGCCCCGATGCGTGCAGCCCGCCGGTAACATCAAAGACGCCCTGCTGTTTCCGCAACTTTTCGGGAAGCTCAAAAACTAACTCTCGATCGAATTGGCCCGTTTCCTCGATCGGTTTAATATGCTGGTTTCGCAGCGTCTCTAAGCTCGCCTTCCCACAAACGCCACAGCTAGAGGTGGCGTAAAAATGCCGCTGGAATTTCGTCGGGTCAAATTGAACGGATTCACTGAGCTCAACGAACAGCGTATTGCCGACATCCGCGCCCGCTGACACAGGCCCACCGGACTCAAATCCAATCAACTCGCTGGGCGACTCAATGACGCCTTCGGATAACAAAAAGCCAGCCGCCAGTTCGCGATCGTTTCCCGGAGTCCTCATCGTAATGGAAAGATTTTTACTGCGTCGCTGACCGGCAGGCCCAAATACTACTCGAATTTCAAGCGGCTCCTCCGCTGCGATGCAGTCCTCAAAACGGGTGACTTGATCGCATTTTACTTTTGAGATTACGAATTTTTTATTTTGCAATGCCATCAAATCTTTACTCTATCATTGTGTTGCCATTCAAACGCTTGGGAGCTAGCCAACCGTCCAGTCACTCTTGAGTTAGCGCGTATAGTTCGGGGAACGAATCTGACTTTACTCGTTATCGTCAGGCCCCGGAGCAAATCCCGCCCCCCCATCAGCCGAAACCGGTGGGTTCTTAACCGATTCCTTAAGATTCGCATTCATTTTTTCAAAGTTCACTCCGAGCGACCAATTCAGCAACGCTGCCACGCTCGAATAATCGTCGGTCCAACCCACCGGCGCCACGTCGGCTGGCCATTCTCGCTGAAATTGTTTCACTCTTTCTGATTTTTCAAATTTCTTATTTTTAGTCATTAAAACCCAACGCGTTTTAAGGCTCCCATCGGGCGACCGGTAGTCGACTAATATCGGCGTTAGGCCGTTTTCAAGCGAATGATTTAAAATAACCGGTTGTAAATCGATAAATCGATTTGTAATGTGCGCAACGAGTACCCCCTCCGGTTTAAGTCGATCGAGGTACACCTCAAAACACTCGGCGGTCAGCAGGTGAATCGGAATTGAATCGCTCGAAAACGCGTCAATGAAAATTAAATCATAACGTTCGCTATTGCCCGACTCCATTTCCTTTTGCAGTTGTAGTCGACCGTCCCCTAGCTTAACGCGTGTTTCTCCCTTTGACCTTTCTAAGAAACTGAAATAATCCTCTGCAATCTCAACCACCATGGGATTGATTTCATAAAAGACAATTCGATCGCCAGACTCCAACCACGTCGCCATTGCTCCAGCGCCAAGCCCCAGAACTGCGACATTCAAGCTCTCCTCGGAAATTTCCCGATAAGCCTCAAACGCAACGCCAACACCGCTTTCAGGAACATAATAACTAATATGCTCCATTTCCTTTTCGTCTTCCAACTTTTGACCGCCATGCTCAACCCGTCCGTTGATGAACTGTCGATAGCCATCTTTCTCAACCACGGAAACTAGACCATATTCGTTCCGGCCACGAAAAATCAGCCCTTGTTGATAACTCGGATCGAGAAAATAGACCGCACTCGAGAGAACGATGGCAAGCACGAAAAAGACCGACATTGCACCGCCATACTTTAAGAGCTTAACGCCTGTGCCGAACGCTTCCACTCGCTGTCCCGTCGGCCAAATTAAAGAACATAAAACAACGAGCAGACTGACAATTAAGCCAACATGAAATTCTAAAAACCCTGAAAACATCTGCGGCGCTACGACGCAAACGAAAACGCCACCTGCAGCGCCGCCAAATGCGACGACTAGGTAGAAGCTAGTTAGGTAATCAGGCGTTGGTTTTGATCGTTCAAGCTCCCCGTGACAGACCATGCTGGCCGAAAAACAGACGGTTGACAACGCAATGATTTGAAATGCTAAACCTGTAAACAGACCAAGATGTATTAAACCAACCGCGACGACTGCGCCGCCAACCACCAGCGGCATGAAAATCAGGCGGCGATACAAAGTTGGTCGGTCAAAACAAATGATGAACGACAGAAGATAGAGGCTCAGTGGTAGGATCCATAAAAACGGGATGGAAGCGACTTCTTGGCATAACAAATTGGTGGTTGCCAACAAAATGATCGACGCAGTTGCCGCCAAAACGAACCACACTAAAGTCTCCATTAATCCCGGACGACCCGCTCTGTTTTTCGAATCTGCCGAGCCTTCTGGTTTCTTATTTTCACTCGCAGCCCAATCTCTTAAGCGAACGGTCTGCCAACCACTCCAACAACATGCAATAGAAAAGCAATAAAATCCGATGGTCCACATCAGCGCCTGGCTGTTCATCGAAAAATACCTCTCAACAAGAAAGGGATACGTCACTAAAGCTAAAATCGAACCCAGATTTGAAAGCGCGTAGAGGCGGTAGGGCGAGTGCCCTCGATGGGAACTTGATTGCCATGCTTGAATCAACGGCCCCGTGCTGGAAAGCACAAAAAACGGCACGCCAATGGTGAAGCCAAGCACGCCTATAATGCCCAAAGTTAAATTCTCATTTCCGCTGGGACGCAGGCTGTCGCCTGGAATTACCGAAACCGTGGCAGCCGCGACTAACAACAGGCCGAGATGAATCAACCAGGTTACCCGTGGAGAAACAAAACGCCGCATTAAATGGGCGTAAAGATACCCGAGTAATAAGAGTGTCTGGAAAAACATCATGCAAGTCGTCCAGACCGCCGCTGTACCACCAAACCAAGGCAGAATAAACCTTGCAATCATCGGTTGCACTTGGAACAGCAAAAATGCACTTAGAAAAATTGTCAGACAGTATCGGATCATGGCTTAATCGTAAAGCTCTCAGCCATTCACCAAAAGATGCCTTTAAAACGAAATCGGGAAAATCCGAAAAGAATCGACCGAGCTAACACAAACGCTGGACTGTCCGTGCTGACCGAGAAATCAACTTGAGTCGTGAAAATTTCATTTGCCTTCTGATCCTGGCTGTTGTCTCCAACGCACGCCAAGCTCCTCCTCGGTTCAATCTCCCAACGCCAATTCGCGTCACTCCGAAATCACGACTGGCGATGGAGTAAAAAAGAACTACTCCACGAGCACCGGCGAGGTGTAGGCACCCTGAATCAAATTTTCAACTTCGCCAAGATCAGAATGGGGCCTCAAGTCTCCGTCGTAAATGTATGATTTTCGGATGGTGATCGAGGATTTCTTATTTCCCTGCCAGGTCGAATTGACGACCTGGATGACACCCCAACCGACAATGTCATAGTTTAAATTTCCACCAAACCCCTCTAGATTGTCAAACAAAGGCACCAGCTTGCTGTGTCCGTGGGCTTCAATTACCGCCGATTTTATAGCACTTGAAAATCCGGGATCCCCTGAAAGCGTGATCTCAACCTGACTGTCAATATACTCATTTGTAGCGATTCTCCCGTTTTCGGCGAGACTATCAAGGTCCTCCTGCCTCAAGCCGACGTTGATTTGATCAACCAGAGTCGAGGTCGAGTTATCGTCGGAGCCAATATTTAATGTTCCCCAGTTTCCAGGGATTTCATTTCCAAATTCGTCTTCCATCTTCCCGTCACCATAGATCGACCACGTAGCATTTTGAAGCTGGGCGTCCCAAACCAATTTTGGAATTCCAATCGGTAGAATATCCGTTCCTTCGGTCAACAGTTTTGCTTTCTGCAGAACCGCTGTGCTGGTAACCAAGACGTCCGTTGTTTGGTTACCGAATAATTTTGCGAAGAAAAGCGAAACCGAGGAATTCGCAAGATCATCTCGCCTCAAAGTCAGAACCACCGTATCGTAAATACCGTCATCGAGCATCTCGAACTCGGTATAGACTGTCTGAGGATTAAATCGCCCAATTTGAATATCGTCATCGAGAATTGTTATTGCCGAACCAGCATTCAAGGCAGCGAATTCCCGGAGCGTTGCGTGCACCCGGTTTAAATCCTGACTCCCATCGTAACTTGGCTCCAGATCTCGGACGGCCGCCAAAACAGCATGGTCTGCCGTTCGCTGCAAATCCGCGCGGACGTACAGCAGAAATCCATAGTCCACGGCAAGAGCGATAAATCCGCACATCACTGGAAGCATCATACATACAAAAACGACAGCATTTCCACGGCGCGTTCGAGCCATGCGTCCTCGGCATTTATTAAAAGGACAATTGCGCTCCAACTTAAACATTGCAACCATTTACTCCCTCCTTCCAATCGCCTCAGACTGAACCAGATCAAATCCAAAATATTCCCACCCCTTCAGCCACCGAATCGCTTCAAAATCAAACCGAACCTGAACCGACACAGGATCACCCGAGGGTATACTCCCGAGCAGTCCTTGATTAATCCCTGTACCATTAAGCTCAGTCACTTCTATCGACAGCGCGAAATCGAAGTCCGCCGCGGAACACTGCGGGAACAACTCACTAAAAACCCGTTCCACTTCAACCTCGACCGCCTCCACCGTCTGCGTCGTGTCTTTGGCGGCAAATCTTGCACCGTGCCGGGCTGCAGTCGTAATCGACTGGGCGAGGTTGATGTATTGAGCAACATCCGTGACACCCAGCGAAACCAAAATAAGCAGCGGTATTAACATTGCTGTTTCAACCGCTGCCGCAGCTCGCCGGTGAGCCCCCAAACGAATACGAGGTCGCCGAAATTTTGTATTATTAGGACTCATAGGTTCTCCAATCATTCACGACTCATTGAAGCCGAACCGCGAATTTTTGCTCCACAAAGAAACATCTCCGGTAGCCAGGTGATATCAGAACAATTCACTTCAATGGCCATGACGATCACCGAACCAGACTCAGGCTTTGCGGAAAAACTCGGTACGATGTTGATTTTTACAATTCCTGAATCTTGGCTGTTGGAAACTGTTGGCTTCAGGATTTGGCGGACAAATGTGTCCGAATCCTCAGAGGCTAGAGTCGTAGCAAGTGTCGCATGCCGACATCCTTCTCGTGCCGCACTGGTCAACGCCTGCTTGACCATCATCATGCGAGCGAATTCAACCGCCCCAAAAATAATGAATAGAATAAACGGGGCGACAAATGCAAACTCAATCGCTGCAACTCCATATCGAGAAATCCGACGGGAGGTGGAAACTGCAGGGCGGCAAATCAAGCCGGTTATCGATTGAGTATCTGTTACAAATCTGCAATAGCCAAAGGAATGACGCCTAGAAGATTGCCCCATTGGAAATAGCCCGATCAAATCGAGCCAGGTGGATACATTCTTGCTCAAACAACACATTGGAAGCCCTTTCATCGGACGATCGAATCGTACACGAATTAGTTTGTAGTCTCAGGTAGCCTGGCGATCTCTCTCCGAGAGACCCATGGCTTTGCGTCCCGATCTCACGATCGGTTTGCCGTTTTCTCAAAACTCAAACGAGCTCCAAGTTGTGGGGTTGGTTAATGTTTCAGGGTGTCGTTATCGGAATAAACTCGAGTACGGGTAAAACTATTCTAATTTGTATTTTATTTTTGGGTCGTTCACGGCTTTCAATTAACTTGATCAAGTGATCCAGAGGTAACACCAAGCTTGTTGAAATTGTCATTTATTTCGGCGCCATTAGTGGTGACTTTCAGTTCAACAGGCCCACTCTGAGGCCACTCGCGAAGTTGAGCCAAGGAACTTCGAAATCGATTCAAAGATCGCGCGATGCGGTTCGACATTCTCAAGTTATCAAGAAGCACAAGAGGCAGGAATACACTGGATCCGACGATTGCGGGCATGATAAACCGCCAAGGCGACGCCGTTCCGTCATACGGGCTCAAATCTGCCTGAGCTTCGAGTGCGAGAAAACCGAGCATCGTAGCGACCAATGTCGTCTGACAAAGGAGCCAATAAAACGAAACGCGAAGGCACAACGCGCCTTGAAATTTCCAATCAACGAGTAACCTGTTCTTACGAAATGAATCTTTCATTAGCTATTTTCTCAAGCAAAAGCATTTTCCTGTCTGAAAAAGCCTAGCCCAACAAAATGTGTGAAGCTGACCAATTCTTTCAAACGGAGAAAACTTGGTTTCCCTAGGAGACGAGCTATTTGAATTCATTCCCCCGCCAGGACACCTTGGAAATTGCAAAAGAACGACGGGTAGCGGTTTCTAATTTAAGAGGAGTCTGGGGGGGCATGTTTGCGATCGACTAACCAAAAGAGCAAAAGTAAAAACAGATACCCTAATCCGCCGCCGATAAAATAGGGCGGAAAATCCGACCACGTAAAAGAGCTGCCAAGCAGCGCCGCACCAACTTGAGTCGAACGAAACTGGACGAGCCACTCACCTTTGTAGAGCTGGAAAAACTCAGCAGCACAGGCCCACGCTACCGCCAAACATGTTACCAGCGTTATCGATCGCCGCTCTGGTAACAATACAAAAAAGAAAGTTACGAAAAAAAGCACGTATGGAACTCCCCCGCCATTACTCTTCCACCATGCAGGTAACTCTGCTCGAAACCATCCGTAACCAAGGCACAGACACACAGCCAAAGTGCTAACGAAAATCGCTAGTCTCCGGTCAATTCGTAATGCTTGTTTCTCTTTCAATGTATCCCGATCAATAACTTTAGAAACGCTTGCACCCCCACGTAGTGCACCGTCTCAAACTACCAAAACTAGAGAATTGGTAAAACAACTCAGGCATCCTGAAATTCAAGCCGAACGCACATTGGCCAGTATCCCATCATTTCGAATCATTGGAAATTCAAGTTGATGGCAATTGTCAATTTCGCTAGGAATCCAACGGCCTTCATCTTATGACTCGGCCGCGTAGGCTACCACCGTCTTACCAACTCGATTATCATCCGGTGATGAACAACGAAAAAATAGCAAAACACTTGTCCCAGTTAGCCGACTTATTGGAATTCACTGGAGCGAATTCGTTTCGCTTAAGAGCCTATCGCAATGGCGCACGCATCATCAAGGAACTGCCAGACTCGATTGCCAGCATGATCGAGGCGGATCAAGACCTCACAAACCTAGATGGAATAGGCAAAGGCGTTGCCGAAAAGTGCCAGGAACTCGTTAATTCCGGTCGCCTAAAACAACTGGATGAAATCTTAGAGTCAGTACCCAAAACAGTCCTCGACCTGTTAAATGTTCCGAAATTGGGGCCAAAAAAATGTGCCGCCCTTTTCAATGAACTGGGAATTCAATCACTGGATCAACTCAAGGCCGCTTGTGAAGCTCAGCAAGTCAGACTTCTGTCTGGGTTTGGCGCAAAAACAGAAGAGGCAATCCTACAGGGAATCGCGATCGCCGTTTTAGCGAACGAGCGAATTCTTTGGGCAGACGCTGATAAAATAGCACAAGACCTCGGAGCCCATATGAGTTCCTGTTCGGCGATTCGTCAAACTAAATTCGCAGGGAGCTATCGGCGAGGGAAAGAAACGGTTGGTGATCTCGATCTCTTGGTCGACTCCGACGACAGCGAAACCGTCATGGATCACTTCGGCAAGTACGAAGAAATCACATCTGTGATCGTGCGCGGAGAAACAAAGATGTCGGTTCGGTTAGAAGATGAATTTCAAGTGGACCTGCGAGTTGTTCCAGAAGAATCGTTTGGAGCCGCACTTCAGTATTTTACCGGCTCCAAAGATCACAACGTACTCGTTCGAGGCCGTGCCAAACAAATGGGTCTTAAAGTCAACGAGTGGGGCGTGTTTGAAGTTAATGATTCAGATGAGCGACGGATTGCTGGTCAGTCCGAATTAGAAGTTTACGAATCACTCGACCTTCCCTATTTCCCTCCTGAAATCAGAGAAGCCCGTCGTGAATTAGATTGGGCAAAAAATAATGAACTACCGGAATTGATCGAACTCGGTGATATTCGAGGAGATCTTCATATGCATACCACGGCAACCGATGGGAAAGCATCGATCGAAGAAATGGCTGACGCGGCGATAGCGATTGGACTGAGCTATATCGCAATCACCGATCATTCACAAAGGGTTTCCATGGCGAACGGACTGACGCCTGAGCGGCTATTAGACCAATGGAAAACGATCGATCGGATCAATGCCAATCGCCCAGACGGTTTCGCCATCCTCAAAGGCATAGAATGTGATATTCTTGAATCTGGCGGAATGGATCTACCCGACGAGGTATTGGCACAAGGCGATTTCATTATTGCCAGTGTGCACTACGGCCAAAACCAATCTCGACAACAGATTACGGATCGTATAACCGGAGCGTTAGAAAATCCTCACGTTTCGATGATCGCACATCCAACCGGCCGCCTATTAAATAAGCGAGAAGCATACGAGGTTGATATTGAGGCGGTCTTCCAAGCCGCCAAAGCGAATCAAAAAATGGTTGAGCTCAACGCTAATCCGATTCGCCTGGACCTCAATGACATTCATCTTTTGGCGGCCAAAACGCATGGCATCCCGGTTGTGATTAATACCGACGCCCACCGGACTTTGGGTCTGAGTAATATGCGATTCGGTATTAAACAGGCTCGCCGGGGGTGTTTGTCAGCCGCAGATGTCGCCAACACTTTACCCTTGGCCGATTTTATTAAAATGCTCGACCGCTGAATCTCCAGCGAAAATTCGTCGCAGGCTTCAACAACAAGTCTTAATCGAAAAACCCTATCGCCAAGAAACGTCGATCACTTGGATGATGCGAAAAACGATCGCCTGCATTGAAAAGAGGTTGCGTTTTGTCAACTTATTTTTCCGACTAGGATGTTTTCGGCGGCATTTCACATCTGGCACAAGGCTTGCATTGCTGGCTTGTCTATCCACCAACGGATCACCAAGCCATTCCGGCAGGGCGTTCCCCTGCCATCCTTGGTTCACTCAATTCAATCGCAAACCAACCCACGTCTGCCGGTCATGCCAAAACCCAACCCTCTCTCAACGGTTAAGTACTACCTCCCAATTCTCCGCAAGGAACAAGAAGCGATTCACGAAGCAAGCAGGAAAAAACAACAAGGCCTATTGGCGAACGCCTTGGCCGCAATTTTGGTCTTCTTACTCACCCTCGCCATCATCAACTACTTGGGCTTTACCCCGGAATTGAATCAAGAAATTAATTCGTTAGTCAACCGCTAACTCACACCGGCATCGTGCCAAATGTAGAAAATGAACGACATGCCAATCCTTGGAGGAACATCCGTAACGCAATCGCAAACAGCGAGTCGTTCCTGTCCGGGTCAATACGCAGCGCCCGTTTCAGAGATTTGTTCGATAGGGTGCCACGTTGTTTTGACTTCGCAGAAATCCTGTATGAGATATGGGTTCGCACTCGCCTCCACAGACCAGTCTTGATCATAAATTTTAACACGCTTGATATTTTCGGACGCGAACTCCTTAATCTTGGTGTTTAACGCCACTCCAAGCCGATCACAGGCAATCGCGTTAACGTCTAAATGACGACTAAAGTGTTCATGCAGTTCCTCAATTCGCCCTGTCAATATATTGACGACGCCACCAGGGACATCCGATGTTGCCAGAACTTCAGCAAACGTGATTGCTGACAAAGGCCCATTCTCGGAAGCAAGCACGACACACGTGTTACCCGACGCGATCACTGGAGCAACTAATGAGACCAATCCCAACAGCGGACAATCTCGCGAGGCGACCGTAAACACAACGCCTACCGGTTCAAGCGTAGAAAAATTAAAATGCGACGACGCTACCGGGTTAACTGAGCTAAAAATTTGCTGGAACTTATCACACCAGCCCGCGTAGTAAATTAAACGGTCAATACTTTCGGCAACCTGTTTTTCAGCATCCGCGGTTCCCACCCCCTGGCGGACCAGTTCATCGATAAATTGCTGGGAACGACCCTCGAGCATTTCTGCAATTCGGTAGAGTATCTGCGCTCGGTTGTAAGCCGAACGCCTTGCCCAAGAAGCCTGGGCGGAGCGAGCTGCGACCACGGCGTTGCGCACGTCTTTTCGAGATGCAAGACAGACATTCCCGAGCGTGGAACCATTCACGACAGGTTGATAGAACCTCGCCGACTCGGTTCGGGGGAACTTACCATCGATATACATTTTGTAAGTTTTCAATACTTCAAGCCGCTCGTTTTCGCTTGAGTTTTTATTGGAATCATCCACTAAATTTACACCCGGTTAATTGGTTGAGTCTTTTGTCTAATGCCGTCGTTGCAAGGGTAAACCCTCACTCAAATTTCCAGATAGGCCGATAGCCCATGCAGGCCACCCTCTCGCCCAAAACCACTCTCTTTGTACCCACCGAAGGGGGATGCTGGATCGAATAGGTTGTAGGTATTGGCCCAAACCACGCCCGCTTTCATTTGCGAGGTCATATTGAAAATCTTGGATCCTTTATCCGTCCAAACACCAGCCGATAGGCCATAAGGCGTGTTGTTCGCCTTTTTAATAACCTCCGCAACCGTCCGGAACGTTTGGACGGCCAACACAGGTCCAAATATCTCTTCCTGAGCAATCCGATTAGACTGAGCAACGTCCGTAAAAAGCGTCGGCCGGCACCAGAACCCCTGCTGGGGCAATTCACAGTCAGTCTGGTAAAATTCAGCCCCCTCCTGCTTTCCAACCTCGATATAATGTTCGATCGTCGCCAATTGCTCTCGAGAATTGATCGCTCCAACATCCGTGTTCTTATCCATCGGATCACCCACGATCAGCGTGCCCATGCGATGCTTGAGCTTTGCAATCAATTCATCATGAATCGACTCTTGAACAAATAACCGACTTCCCGCGCAACAGACATGCCCCTGATTAAAATAGATACCATTGACGATCCCTTCTACCGCTTGATCAATCGCAGCATCATCAAACACAATATTTGCCGCCTTGCCACCTAATTCAAGTGTGCAACGTTTGTTCGTCCCCGCGATTGATTTTTGGATAAGCTTGCCAACCTCGGTAGATCCCGTAAACGCGACTTTATCAACATCATCGTGGTTGACAATTGCTGCGCCGACATCACCGTGCCCAGTCACAATATTCACCACCCCCGGTGGAAACCCAGCTTCCTGAATCAGCTCCGCCAATTTTAATGCCGTCAGCGATGTCGTTTCAGCGGGCTTGAGGACAACCGTGTTTCCAGTCGCCAGCGCTGGAGCAATCTTCCAAGCTGCCATCAACAAAGGAAAATTCCAAGGGATAATTTGCCCCGCCACACCAACTGGCTTTGGATTTCGATTAGGGAATGCATAGCTAATTTTGTCTGCCCAGCCGGCATAGTAAAACAAATGGGCAGCCGCCAACGGCACATCAACATCCCGGGATTCTCGGATTGGTTTACCACCATCGAGCGATTCAATCACAGCAAACTCTCGAGACTTCTCCTGCAACATCCTCGCCAATCGGTACAGGTATTTTCCACGTTCTCTGCCGCCTATTTTTGACCATTCGCCAGAAAACGCTTTACGGGCAGCCGCCACCGCTTGATCGACGTCTTCCGCTGACGATTCCGTGATTTCGGCAAGCAATTCCCCCGTGGACGGGTTAATGGACTGAAACCGATTCCCATGAGCAGGCGTTCGAAACTCACCATCGATGAAAACGCCATAGTGGTCATTCAGGGAAATGTGACCGGTGCTCTCAGGAGCCGGTGATAAATCCCAGTTGCTATTCTTGTTAGTCATAATATTTTCTTTTTCGAAACCAATCGCCGATTCTCACGTCAGCAGGTCATCTAATTTTTTAAGTCGAGATTCCAACTGTTTGTGTCAGTCAACCGCAAAATAGTTTGCCGCTTGATAGGCGCCTGTTTGCTGCTTGGCGATCTGCATTAAAACATCATTGGCCAATGAACTAGCGCCGAAACGAAACCATTTTGGATCCAGCCAATCATTGCCAAGCGTTTCTTTTACCATTATTAAATAATGAAGCGCGAGTTTGGCTTTTGATATTCCACCAGCCGGTTTCATCCCTACCATTAGTCCAGTTTTCTGAAAATGATCGCGGATCGCCTCCAGCATCACCAATGTTACCGGCATCGTCGCGGCTGGCTGAATTTTACCAGTCGACGTCTTGATGAAATCCGCCCCAGCGGCGATCGCAATGTCACTCGCAAGACGAACTTTGTCTAGCGACCCCAATTCACCAGTTTCGAGGATTGTCTTCAATCTCGCAGAGCCACAGGCTGCTTTGACTGCAGCAATTTCATCAAACACGAAGTTGTAATCACCGTGATGAAATCGCCCACGCGAGATCACCATATCAATCTCATCTGCACCCTCGGAAACCGCCATCGCCACGTCAGCCAACTTAATCTCCAATGAAGAGTTGCCACTCGGAAATGCAGTCGCAACGGATGCAACTTTGATATCAGACCCGGCAAGAACTCTCTTGGCAAGTCCGACAAAATTTGGATAAACACAGACCGCGGCAACATTCGGAAGCCCCTCAATCGAATCATGCAGATGCTGAGCCTTGTAACACAGTTGTTTGACTTTCCCCTCGGTATCCATCCCCTCAAGCGTCGTTAGATCGATCATGCTCAGGACCATTTCAAGCCCCTTCATTTTCGCCTCGTTTTTTATACTCCTTGCCGTGAACCGTTTCGCCCGTTCGACCACTCCAACCTGATCGATTGCAGGGGAACTAAATACATGGGCTGATTGGCGTTGATTCATATTAGTGCTTAAAAATGATAAAACTAAAGCCGCTTCTGAGCTCTAGAAAGTGAGACTTGATGAGCGAAAACGATCGCCTCGCTCTTATAAATCTAAGCGATTCACACCACATTCAACCAGCCCCTCGATTTCAACGCGAAAACGACTTAATCCATCCGTCTCTAGCCATGGCCAATTTGCAATTGCTCAACAACTTCAGACTTTTCACTCGCCTACTCGGGGTTCGAAGAAAACAGTGCCGCTATTTTCGGTCCGGTCGGGCTCGAATGACCACGCGAGTTTTTTTCGTGACTCCGCCAACAAGCTTTTCACAAACAGCAGCATGCCAATGACGAAAACGAATCCGCCAAAGCCGGCCATCGCGGCGAGTTTAGCCAAATTCGACGCAAGCAGGTCCACTTCTGTTAATTCATTGTCGTAATCCAAAACCGCCCACACTTCAATTCCGTCAACCGTTTCGGGCAATTGCCTCTTACGCGTTCCAATTTTTAAGTCGCCTAATCGAATCCTCGATATGATCGCATCAAACTGAAACTCTCCTTGACTGCCGGCAAGCGAAACATCAGCTTGAAGTTCGGCGTTCCCGTAACCAAGTCTTACCGGAGGTAACACGCCAGTGCTACCTTGAGGCTGATCATCAATCAGCGACACCTTCGCAAAACCAATGTCCAAATCCCGTTTACCAAGGTTCTCAAATACCTGTTCCATGGCGGGGTGCTCGAGAATCAATGCTTCTTGAACACCTTCTCCAAGCCCCCTCGATCCTCGAGTATCCACCAGCATCATGTAATGCGACTCAGCGTCTCTTTCGAGGTCTAATTCGGCGTCTCTTTCGGGATCAATTTTTAAATCAAATTCCGCTAGATCTCCCAAATTGATCGTTAAAGCGACAATCCCCTGTATCTCGCCATCTATTTCGATGGGTACGGAAAAAGCGACTTTCAATCCGGCGGTTTGCGTACTTAAGAACCCCGAGGAAAGATGCTCTCGCGAAATAATCTTTCGATAATCCAAAGTAGGATCCTCGAGACCGCTACCCTCAGCCGGCTGAGAAAGCCCAGTGGCATCTTTTTTGAGGTCATCATGGTTGCCCGTAAAATAACTTCGATAGCTAAAGTTCTTTCCCCGAGTCGCGTTTACTTTTCGGCCCGCAAATACAGACGCGACCTGATTGCCCCATCGATCACACACAAACCAACTGTCAACATTGGACGGATACTGGCCATCTTGATCGGTCAGCCGTGAGTGTAAAATAGTTTCGATCTTGCGGACGTATTCATTTCTCGCCAGGGTTTCTCTGACGGAGTCCAGCGACGCTTTTTCGTTTTCGTTCTGACCGCCATTGAGAACTGGATACGCAACTTGACGACGTAAAACTGTCAACTCGTCATCGTTTATTAAATTAGCAAAATCGTCTCGAAACTTTGATTCATCGGACAGCTGCCGCACCGCTCTAAAGTACTCGTTTAAATTAGATGCCGCTCCACGGGCCGCAAATTCCCCAGCAAACTCATTCTCACCCTCCGCTTTGTTGAGGACTGCTTTTTGAGCGTCCTGATAGGAATTCCGAAAGGCAACAGTGCCAACGGCGGCCATAAAAGACATTAAGATAAACGGTGCGATCAGACCAAGGATGATTACCGGACGGCGCGCCTTGATCAGCTCGCGTTGCCGCAATGCCAAGAGAACGCTTGGAATATTCTTGAATCTTCGTTTTGGATCAGCCGCAAGGCATTTGTCTAGTAAATCGCCCAACTGGCGATCGACCCCCGTTACCTTTCGGTGCTCCGACGGAATCAACTCCCCATCAAAGAGTTTTTGGTAGGCTTCCAAACGATCCGGCACATTTTTCCCGGATTCGATCGTTTGAACAGATGAATCCGAATAACGAGGCGGATGCCCCACCAACATGCTGTATAACAACGCGCCGAGCCCATACACGTCCCAACTGGCATCAGGAATCGCCGCGATGTCAGCTTGCTCAGGCGCCATGTAAAAAAGCGTGCCGAGGGAGGAGGTTTGTTCGCTACTTAAACGGGATTGTCCAAAATCACAAACGCGCGGCTTGCCATTCTGATCAAGAAGTACATTTCCCGGTTTTAAATCACAATGCAAAATCCCCTTGTCATGAAGCAATGCCATCCCAATCGTAATTTCTTGAAAAAGCTGAACCGCCTCATTCACCGGAAGGGTGCCGCCCCCCTTTAAGCGATCTTCGAGCGAACCACTCTCGATGTAGTCCATGATGTAGTAAGGAGGATCCGCCTCCCAACCGACATCCAACAATCCAATAACGTAACTGTCGTTAGACAACACGGCCAGCTTTTCAACCTCCTGAGCCAACATTTGAACGCCTGATTTGGAACCTCGCGTATAAAATTTAATCGCGACGCTCCGACCAGTCTTCTCATTGATCGCCGACCAAACTTCGCCGTATGCGCCGCTGCCAACAAACCCGAGAAATCGATACCCCGCTACTTCCGCCGGTGGACGGCTTTTCATGAGACTCAAATTTCGGGCGTTCTCCTGATCGTCTGACGATTGATTCTGGGTTTCATCAGAAAACATTGAGTGCCCTAAAATGTCATGAAATAATTTTGAGAATCAATAATTCTCAACCTGAATTATAGTGTTCTCAAACGCTGGCGATAGGAATACGGCCATTCTACCGCCGAATCCCAAAGGCGGTACTAACTTGTTCAGGAATTTCAGCTAACTCGCCGGATTCCAAATTAACGAAAACCCAATTAGTTTCGGCCTCGGCGAGTCGTCGGCCATTCTACCGCCGAATCCCAAAGGCGGTACTAACTTGTTCAGGAATTTCAG
>JAPKBL010000260.1 GCA_028823415.1 Mariniblastus sp. | reverse complement strand
TGGGTCAGCCTGGCAAAGCAAAGAGTAAATTAACACCGGCCCGGAGAGTGAATCGATCATGTTCGATTCATTCCCTGGGTGTTTCAACACGCTGAATGATCGCATCGTTTTGTACTTCTTCCCGGTCCTCTTCGTTGATCTTCCGCAGGTCGTTCAACGCGACCCCTTTACACAAACGGTGCTCTGGTCTCTATTTGTCGATCAATTAACCCGGTTTTGCGTAGCTGCCAACTAGAGCGGTCGGCATGATTGGTGTCGCTATCATTAGTCTTTCTTAGTGAGGTTGAAGCAGGTTTTCGCTAACACTTTTCGCACAGTTTCTGCTTCCTTTTTGTAACACCTTCCAGAGCTCGCTCGTTAATCTCCAACACCATCGGGATTAGTTTTGCCTCAAGGGATCGAGCATGCGCCGCTTACGTCATATGGCTCTGTCAATGTTTCTAACGATTTAGAGAAGGCACGAAAATTAATCCGTGACAGGTACCCTATACGTTGGGTCGGATCGAGATACGTCGTTGGCTTTTGCTCGGCCAAAACTCTGGATTCCCTGCTTTTGGCGCCATCGCGCGCATTCGACAATACCTATGAGGGCATGTTCGTACAGAAAAAGCCCTTCGTTACCTCGCAGGCATGTATTCCCGTCCCGTTTCTCAATACATTCACCCCGATAGTGCTCAGTCAAATCAACTTTGTAGTGCGTAGCAATGACGGGCGCCTTTGCCTTTGCGCGCACCGGTTCGTGACAGAGCTTCTGGCATGGTTAAAAAACGGCGCTATTTCCTGGTGCGGTGGTTGAGCTCATCGGATCATCCTGTTCGACGTTCAAATACACCGATGAAACGCAACGCTTGAATTTATAATCAAACAAGTTGACAATATAAACACGTAGAAAGCTAAGTATTATCCCGCGTGGCTGTTCTAGTAGTAGTTCGGTAACGATGGGGTAACCAGCAGCGATCTCACCTGATCCCGGTTGGGAATTGATTCAACAACGGCCTTAGATGGCTGAGGAGTGCATTATGCCTTTTTATAGAAACATCCTTTATAGAAACGCCGTCGTTGTCTTTTTATCCGGCATAGTATTTATGACTGCAGTTCCGGCTATTGCCTTGGCTGAAGGCGCAAATGTGCTTGAAGAGGTTATCGTCACCGCACGTAAACGTGAAGAGAGTCTTCAAAACGTGCCCACATCGGTGTCCGTATTGTCTTCCGAAGAGTTGGATGCTCGCGGAGCCGCAAGCATTGATGCTGTCGGCCAAATCGCACCCAATGTACATTTCGAAAATGCCCAACCCACCAGCGGTATCAAGTCGCCCACGGTATATATCCGAGGTATGGGTCAGGCGGATTTTATCATTGTTGAAGACCCCGCCGTAGGGATTTATCTGGATGGTGTGTTTACCGGGCGTATGGTTGGCAACGCGTTTGATCTGGTTGATGTAGAACGTATTGAGGTATTGCGAGGCCCGCAAGGAACGCTCTTCGGGCGAAACACAATCGGCGGAGCCGTGAACGTGGTCTCCAAAAAACCCGGCACTGAATTTGATGCATCTTTCAGGCTGGCTGTCGGAGAAGAGGGACATGAGGAAGCACGCGTTACGATCAATGTACCGCTGGGTGAACAATTTGGTGGTCGACTAACAGCTTTCTCAAGGGAGCGAGATGGCTACG
>JAPKBL010000176.1 GCA_028823415.1 Mariniblastus sp. | reverse complement strand
CGAGCGGCAGTTTCGAGCGGCAGTTTCGAGCGGCAGTTTCGAGCGGCAGTTTCGAATGGTTGCTTCCATCCTGTTTAGTTGGGATTGGTGAGTAAGGTGAAGAAGTCAAGTCGGCTGGCTTTTACGGCCCGGCTCTCGATCTTTTTAATCTAGCCCGCCTGAGAAGCGAGTGAATTAGCATCTAAAAATTAGTGGCAAACAACTGCGCATTAATAATTTTTGTGGGATTCGTGCTGCAGCACGCCTGCAGATTGCTGACGTTGTTGTCGACAGATGGTAGATTGACGGCAACCCGCGGAGTTCGGGCGTGTACTGAGATCACTGGTCACGTCGCGGTTCTGATCTTGGATGATTGGTACCCCCTCCGACTGGTGAAAAATATTCAACCTCTCAAAGCAGGAGATACTGAGTGAGGCACCAACACGTATTCAAAATGACATTTACCGCTTGCATCTTAGGTTTTGCCTCAACGATGCTAGTGACCCCCCAAGACGTTTTTGCTCAAGATGCACCTGCAAAGGCTGCTGAGAAAAAAGAAGTTTCGATTGATCAAGATGCATTGAAGCAGGTGACCTATGACATCAAGTATATGTCGTCTGACGAAATGGGAGGACGGCAACCGGGCACTCCGGGGATCAAGCTTTGTGAGGATTTCATTGTTGAGGAATATAAGAAAGCTGGATTAAAGCCACTTGAAAATGGAACTTACTTTCAGGAAATGGAAGTAGGGAACACGCGAATTGTTGACAAGGCCGCCACAGCGTTGGCGTTGAAAGGTCCTGACGATGCTAAAGTTGAATTGAAGCTAGGGAAGGATTTCCAGCAGCTCTTGGGAAGACGAGATTTTGATTTGAGTACTGATCTTGTTTTTGTAGGTTATGGAATTTCTGCCCCCGAGCACAATTACGATGACTACAAGGGCCTTGATGTTGAGGGCAAGATTGTTGTCATGATTCGCTACGAACCGCAAGCTGAGGACGAGAGCAGCGTTTTTGACGGAGCTGATACGTCTCGTCACTCTTCTGGCAGCCAAAAAGTCACAGCGGCGCGGCGGGCGAAGGCGGCGGGAATTATTATGGTAAACGATTCAGTTAACGCAGCTTCGGCTGACGAACTGATTCAGGCTGATCGGTTTCGAACCAATGGATTGCCGTTTGCTCAAATCAAGCGATCGGTTTTGAATGACCTTTTAAAGGGTTCACCGTTAACTACGCCTACCGGCGAAAAACTTTCAAACGTGAAAGCAATTGAAGCGCAGATTGACAGTAACCTCGAGCCAATTTCTCAGGTGATGGAGGGATGGTCTGCAGATTTCAAATCAGCGTTTAATATTAAAAAGACCAAGACGAACAACATCATTGGGATCATTGAAGGCGAGGGTCCCAACGCAAATGAGACGATCGTGATTGGCGCACATTACGATCACCTTGGAATGGGTGAGTACGGTTCTCGTGCACCGGGGCGTCGAGAGATTCATAACGGTGCTGATGACAATGCCACGGGAACCGCGGCAGTGATTGAATTGGCTCGACGGTTTAATAAGCGTGATAAGAAACCGGGTCGTCGACTCGTATTCATTTGTTTTACTGCCGAAGAGATGGGATTGCTGGGTGCGATTCACTATTGCGAAAACCCACTGTTCCCATTGGAAACCACTGCTGCAATGATCAACTTTGATATGATCGGTTGGCTGCGGGAGAATAAGCTTACTTTGTATAACTGGAATTCATCAGCCCAGTTAGATCCTGTGTTTGATTCTGCCAATGCTGATTTTGGTTTTGATCTAAACAAACCGCCACGCGCTTTTGCGGGAAGTGATCACCTACCGTTCAATCAACGGGATGTGCCAAACGTATTCATTCACACTGGGCAGACAGCCGTTTACCACACACCCGAAGATGACTTTGAAACGCTCGATTGCGAAGGTGCTTTGAAAGTCATTGACTACTCAGAGAAGGTAGTGGATGCCCTTGCCTCGATGGATAAGAAGCCAGTCTTCGGTGCGCCTAAGCCATTCCGGTTGGGTGTAATGCTTGATGATGAGAATGGCGCCGTAACCGTTGAGAGTGTGACGCCAGGATCGGTTGCAGAAAAGGCGGGACTGCAAAAAGGGGATGTCATTGTTGAAATGAATGGTGAAGCGATGACGAAGCGGCGGGACATTTCTCGCTTAATTCGACGTGATGCTGGAAAGACCGCGAAATTTAAATTGAAGCGAGGCGAGTCCGAAGTCACTTTGAATATCAAGCTTAAGAACGACTAACGTTTTCTGAGAGATGGGATTTAATTATTTCCATTGAAAAAATCAGGCCTGCCGCAAGATTGCGGCAGGTTTTTTTATTGTCTTTGAGTTGTTGAATTTAAGTTTTCAACCATGAGTAGGCGGGTTTTCCCGATTTTCGAGTGGAGATAATTGGCAAGAAATTTAAGATTGCAGGTAAGCTAACGAATCACTGTTGAGAATCGAGCGGGGCTTTAAATCGAGAAAGCGCGTCGGTCTGTTTTGTGGCTCGTGAAAAATCGTATTATCATTTGAAAAATCCAAGCTGGTTTAGAACCTATGTCTCATAAAAATCGAGAAGATCAGACCGTGCGGGAGAAGACGCACGAGATCATTTTCGGCGCCCACACCTTTTATGGGTGGCTTTTCGATATGGCATTGTTGGTCGTTATTGTTTTGAGCGTCATCTCGAACAGCTTGGAAACAGTTGCAGGGATTGAGTCTCACTGGGAGGACGAGCTGTTTTTCGCGAATTGGGTTTTCACGGGTCTCTTTACCATTGAGTACGCCTTGCGGATCTATTGCGTCAATAAACCTAGGCGATTTATTTTTAGTTTTTGGGGGATCGTTGATCTACTGGCGATTCTCCCCGAATATTTGTTGCTCCTGTTTTTCTCCCACGGGGTTCATTCCGCCGCATTTTCGGCTGTCCGTTCGCTCAGATTATTAAGAGTCTTTCGAATTCTTAACTTGTCCTGGTTTCAGCGCGAGGGCGAGGATCTCGGCAATGCTATTTGGCGAGCGCGAGGGAAAATTGTGGTTTTCATAATGGTGGTCATGATTATTGTGACCATTGCTGGAACAATCATGTATGACATTGAGAACACTTGGGATCAAATAGAGGATCCTTTGCAACCAGGGAAAATGATCAGCGGTTCAGAGCGATTCACTTCTATCCCAATGGGAATTTACTGGGCAATTGTGACGATGACGACTGTTGGTTTTGGCGACATTGTTCCTAAGACAACAGGCGGTCAGTTCATCTCGGCAATTCTGATTCTGGTAGGTTACAGTTTGATCATTGTTCCCACCGGATTTGTTTCCGCGGAGGTTTTAGATCGGAAACGGCGACGCGTCATTTCAACGATCTCATGTCCTTCTTGCCTCACCGAGGATCATGATGATGACGCGATCTATTGCAAGTATTGTGGTGGTGAAATATAAGCCAGTCCATCGCTGAGAGATTGCGATGGAAACGGAGTGCCGAACTGTTGAATCATGGAGCAGGACATTACAATACGGATGAGGATATGCTGTCGTAGATCAGGCTTCTAGTCATCCCATTAAAATTGCGATTCGATATTTATGACGACCCATGCAATTGAACTGAATCAAGTCATCAAGCGGTTTGGGAAACAGACGGCTGTGGATCGAATTGATCTGGCGGTTCCAGAGGGAGCGATTTATGGGTTTATCGGTCCTAATGGATCCGGTAAGACGACAACGTTGCGGATGATCTTAAGAATATTTCAGCCGGACGAGGGAGTCGTGACTGTTCTTGGGGAATCGCACGGCAAGACGGCTGACAACCGCCTTGGCTATCTCCCGGAGGAACGCGGTTTATATAAGCGAATGAAGGTTCGAAACGTACTGAAATACTATGCGAGACTCAAAGGCTTTTATGATTGCCAGTCGGAAATAGACTCTTGGCTCGATCGACTCGGCGCAACCCAGTGGGCGAATATGCGAGTGGATGCATTGTCCAAGGGGATGGCCCAGAAGATCCAGTTCATTGCGGCGGTCGTTGCCAAGCCTAAGTTGGTCATTCTCGATGAGCCGTTCAGTGGACTGGATCCTGTCAATCTTGACTCGTTGAGGGCTGCGGTTTTGAGTTTGCGTGAAAACGGAACGACGATTGTGTTTTCAACGCATGACATGGAAATGGCAGAAAAAATGTGTGATACCATTTTTATGATTTTCCGCGGCAAAAAGGTGCTGGATGGAACGCTTAGTTCTATTCAAGCCGATTATCCAGCGGATGAGGTACGTGTCCAGGTCGATAAGTTTCCGCACGACGGTGGGGTTAATGAACTTGGAGAGTCTCCTGTGCCGGCAATGGACGGGATTTCCGAGCTGCGTTTCGATGGGCGTTTCCATCGGTTTCGCCTCGATCATCCCGAATGTGTTCAGGACGTTCTGTGTCATCTATCGGGCATCCGAGCCATCAAGCATTTCGAGATAGTGAAGCCATCGTTACACGATATTTTTGTGAAAATTGCAAAGCCGCACACCGACGAGTTGTGACTAATTCCAAGGGAGTCTGGAGCGGGATTTCCAATAGTCGGTCGGGGGTTCTGCAATTAACGACGTTTGACTTTCAAGTTCTTTATCCCATTGAAGCGTTGTTGCTGAATTATTGGATACGATTTGTTCCGCGGTCGTTGCGCCGCTTAATACGGTTCCAGCCCAGGGTTGATTTAAGGCTGCAGCAATGCTGATCGCGTCAATTGTTGTTTGATATCGGCTGGCCAGTTGGTTGAGCTGATTTTTTCGCGAACGGAACTCAGGAGCTTGATTCCTAGAGGTTAATCTGCCGTTGGCAACCGATTCTTTGATAATGACCTGAAGCCCAAGGTCGTGAGCGTTTCTCAGCGCAAGTTCGGCGGACCGCTCGAGCAGGTTCCAAGTCGCCTGTACCGACTGGAATAAACGCTCCCCATTGAACTTGATAGTTAGTGCCTTCTCGATTGTTTTTGATTGCCGTGGCCCGGAAACCGAGAGCCCGATGGTCATTCCAGTTTGGCGAATACGGTCAAGGAATTGGAGTACGTCGTGGTTGTCGAGGACTCCGCTTTCCTCAGTGGCTGAGTGAATTTGATAAAGCTTAAGATGATCTCCCAGATGGTTGAAGGAGGCTGCGTATTGGCGTTGGAGGACCGGAAGTTCATGTCGTTTCACTTCATGATCGACACCCTCGGGAGTCTGAACCTTCCATGCTGCGGTGTAGGTGTATCCCCATTTGGAGCTGATGGTTATCTCTTGCGGGGAAATCGACCGATCTCGGACCCATTGGGAGATAAACTCCTCGGCGCGGCCATAGGAGCGAGCCACGTCAAAGTGGCGAATGCCAGAATCCCAGGCTTGGTTAAGCACCTCGAACGCATTGTTTCGAATCGCCGCGATGGAGTGGTTGTGCTTGAGGTCCACGCCATGGCCAAGATTGATATATCCCGGTCTTCCGAGTGCAGCCAAGCCGAGCCCAAGCTGTGCCATTGAGTGGGATCCTAATTAGAGGAGAGAATGGAGTGATCGCGATTCATTGGGTATGAGAGCGAATTCGATTGGTTTGAGTCCGATTGGCTTGAGTCCAATTGGCTTGAGTCCAATTGGCTTGAGATATGGCGCTACAAAAAAGGGCGCTACAAAAAAAGCCGAGCCTGAATTCAGGCCCGGCTTATTTATTTTGCAATTTTTAAGGTTGCATTAGCAAGGGTTTGGCTTGCAGCACTTGCGTGCTTTAAGCTTAGCAACAACGCCAACGCGTTTCTTGCAGCATGCAGTTGCAACTGGCTCAACTGGAGCAGTTTCGCAGCATGGATCTGGCTTGCAGCACTTGCGTGCACGAAGACGATCCATGAGTCCAACACGCTTCTTGCAGCAAGGATCAGCTTCGCAGCATGCAGTTGCAACTTCAGCAACTGGGGCCGCAGGAACTGGCTCTACTACTTCTACAACTTCAACTACTACTACTTCTGCTGTAGCGCAACAAGGATCTGGCTTGCAGCACTTGCGTGCTTTCATGCGAGCCATAAGACCAACACGCTTTTTGCAGCAAGGGTCTGCGACAGCAGCACAGCAAGGAGCTGGTGCAGGCTGGCAGCACTTGCGTGCTTTTAGTCGATCCATAAGACCAACGCGAGTTTTGCAGCAAGGATCCGCATCGCAGCAAGTCGCTGGAGCTGGAGTGCAACAAGTAGGGGCAGGAGCGCAACAGCGCTTCTTAAAAAGTGGGCCTGCAGCGTCAGCTGAATTGGCCACCAAGAACAAGCTGAATACGATCAGCGAACAAATAACGCGATTCATGAAATGGGTCTCCTATCTCTTAGAATCGAAAACGATGTAAAGGTTGATTTAACAGTTGAAACTTTACGTGAAATTTAGGGTCTGTCAATAAGATGGGTGGTTTTTGCCGGCTAAACAAATGAAAAAAAAGAGGTAAAAAATCCGGATTGATTGCAATACCAGTTTAGTGTTGGAATAAGTGCCCTTGATTGCAATTTGGTGGTGTTTTTGTGCTTTTTGTGGGGTTTCTGCCGCTTGTGCGCGTTAGAAACGAAATCGTTTTTTTTTAATAAATTCTTCTCGGGGAGAAGTAGGATCCCGCGCTAAAACTTAGCCTCGGTGCGCTCGTTGAATCAAACGTAAGTCCGAACGATTCAGGAAACAACGCAAAAACCAAGGTAAAAACGTAACGCCAGAGATTATTTAGGGCGTGGCTGCTCGAAGTAGTTCTTTTTGACGTTTTGAGTTTAGGAAGAATGGGCGATTAAGGCCCGTGTTCCCTAATATAGGCATTGCGTGGGCGACTAGATGGAAGCTCCGCGCCGTGTTTCTGTTGGGTTTCACTCGCATTGGGAGTCAAGTGCGAGTGTTCATCGGCGGGTTATTGGGCCGCGATTGCAAAGACTCTGGGGGTCTTGGCATTTTGCTCAGGACGCTGATCGCAAAATTGAGTGCTGGTTTGGCGCGTGTTAATAGCCACTTTAAGTGGATTCCTTTAAGTGGATTCCTTTAAATTAATTGCCCGGAGCCCCAGTTGAGGGGTAGCGTCGGTTTTTCACTGTTTCCTGCCATGTGGCCGCATCCACTTGTTGGGATCTTGATCGATCCGGTTAACGCAGGCCGATCCGGTTAACGCAGGCGAGATCCGGTTAACGCAGGCGAGATCCGGTTAACGCA
>JAPKBL010000259.1 GCA_028823415.1 Mariniblastus sp. | reverse complement strand
AGTTTTCGCCCGAGGCGATGCGGTAGGCACCGTACTTGAGTCCTTCGGCATTGACGCCCAGTTTGTCGGTGTGGCCGCTGCGGCCGACGTAGATTTGAACCGGAGTTCCGTCGGTAGGCTCATGCACGATGGGCAAGCGCGCTTTGGTGATCTTGTGCAGATAACGCTGCAATTCAAAGGCGGCCAGGTTCACCATGCGTGGTGGCTTTTCAGCGATGATGATTTCGGCGCGAGGCTGGCCCTCTTCGATCAAAGTCAGTGAATCGGCAAAAACCAGAGAACCCGTGAAAGGCAGCATCACGGCAGCAATGGCGAGCGAATGGAAAAAGGTGAAACGATTCATTGTGAGTAAGCTCATTATTGATTGAGTTGAATTTGATTCTTCAGACGAAGTGTCAGTCATTTTATGGTTCCTGGGGGAAACAAAGGGGTCAGGACTCATTGATTGGTCATGGTTGGTTCGTTAACCTATCGAGCTCCCAGCCAACCCAGCCAACCCAGCCAAGCGGAATCGACAACAACGTCACCATGACCAGCAATGTCCGCAGGCGGAAACGAAACCAGCGACGACGAGGTTTTTGTGTTTCCATTTATGTAGAACACCCAACGGCTGGTTCTAACGCGCGGCCCGTTTTTTGTTGCAACAATTGGCTCCCTCACTTCTTCGCCGCTGGAACTGGACCCGGCATTGTGCAATGAACGAACATCACGGTGTCCTCGCAATGGGCGGCTTGAAAGTGAATTGCCTTGCGACCGTTGAGGAAATCTTCGTTGGCATAGTAAATGGCCGATTCCCCTGCTCGCGGCCACCAAATAGAGTCGCCGCGAACGCTGGATGACTCCATCCGCCATTTAGAGCCCGGACCGTGTCGCTGGAGTCCAAATTTTTGCCGAACCACTTTCAATATGGCAACGTCACTCGCAATTTTACACATGACAATTCGTTGTCCATCCTTTGTTCGCCCCATTGCATTGCAAACCGACATTGACGATGCCGGCCAACCAGACATGATCAATTGTTGATGAAGTTCTTGAAAGGGTTTCGGCCAGTCAGCGGTGTCGTTTAGCAGCCCGACTGTGGACCGATACTTTCGGTATTCAGACTGTTGCGTTAGTCTTTTAGAGAAATCGTTTCCATGCCTTAAGATGCTAACGAAAATTGAGAAAGCCATCACCACACCGACGGCGATCAGCAATAACGTGAATTGCTGTTTGCTCAAATTTAGTCGAACCATCGTGGCTTCAACGCGTGCATGGACTCTTTTTGCATTCGTATCGATAAACAACATGACCGCTGCGAAATACTCCTCGAATAGATTTCGTTTACTCATTGGTCGCTCCCATCTTTTCGTTTTGGTCCGCTGCGTCGCGTTTTATTTAAAGCGAATCGTTTGATAGTGATTTTTGGGCAGGATAACGAATAATTATTCCCGTCTAGACGCCGCAAATTCTAGTGAAGTTTTCGATGGAAAACAAATTAAACCGAACGGGCACAAAACGGTGACCATGATCAGCAATGTCCGCAGGCGGAAGCGGAATACGAGCAGGTGCGATACATCGAATACGTTTGGCACAATGGAAGCCAGTGGACGATAAAAGCGGATTGGGAACGGTTTGAAGACAAAATCCTTATCAGTCTTCAAGAAAGAAGGTGACTTCGTCGCCTTTGAGAAAATCCTGTCTGAAGGTTT
>JAPKBL010000063.1 GCA_028823415.1 Mariniblastus sp. | reverse complement strand
AATTGATTACGACGTAATTGATTACGACGTAATTGATTAGCGAAAATTTCAAACGGGAGCGATTTTCTCTATCCAGAATTTCTTGGCTAAGTTGAACCATTTACTGGGTCGATGAACCATGGAGGCAAGTTTGATTCGAATTTTTCGATTCCGTAGCTTAATCATAAAGGATTTTGCATCGAACGGCAGGCGTTTTGTATATAATTGGGGAAGCTATGATTGGACAAAAAACGTTTTTGTGTCCAGCGGCTACCCCGCCTTTCCTCGTCCTTTTCCATTATGAGTCTAATGTGAAAGCACTCCGATACGCTAAGCGATTGGTCAGTTTCGATTCGACGAGCCATTTGTCGAATGGCTTGATCAGCAAATATCTCGAAATGAAGCTCACGAAGCATGGCTTTGTGGTTGAAAAGATTGAGTACCGTGACAAGAAAAATGTTCCTAAAGTCAATCTTGTCGCCAAGAAGGGGGCCGGCGTTGGGGGATTAGCGTACTTTAGTCATTCCGATGTTGTGCCAGCGGAAACGTGGTTCAGCCCTAAGTTCGGCCCTTTCGAGCCGGCGGTTGCACGTGAACGACTTTACGGTCGAGGTAGCTGTGATATGAAGGGTTCGATCGCTTGTATGTTAACGGCGGCGCAAACCGTTGCGTGGGATGATTTAAACGCCCCGCTATACTTCGTCGTAACCGCTGACGAAGAAGTCGGGTTCCATGGCGCGCGTTGCGTGGTGGAAGAGAGTCAGCTTTATCGGGAATTAGTTGAAAACGGAACCAAGGGGATTATTGGAGAGCCAACCAGTCTCGAGGTGGTCCACGCCCATAAAGGTTCGGTGGAAATTATAGCGACGTCAAAGGGGGTTGCTGGCCATTCAAGTAGTCGAAAAAATGTGAGTGCGAATCTTAGCATGATCCCTTTTTTACAAGAGATGAAAGCTATTTACGATGAGGTTGAAACTGAATTAAAGTGGCAGAATGATATGTTCGATCCGCCGACGCTCAGCTGGAATATTAATGTCAAAGACGATTCACCAGCATTGAATGTCACCGCTGGAAAAACCGTTTGCAGTATGTATCTTCGGCCCATGCCCGGGATCGATGTTGACCCGCTGTTGACGAGAGTCCGGCAGGCTGGCCAGCGGCACGACGTCACAGTGCGAATCAACCTCTGGGGAAATACTTTTTTTGCCAGTCCCAGTTCGGACTTTGTTCAAGATTCACTGCGACTGGCCCATCGGCCGAAATCGAAAACCGTTTCGTATGGAACTGACGGTGGGGTATTCACGGAGGTTGCAGACAAAATTGTTTTTGGCCCGGGCAGCATTGAGCAAGCGCATACGGTAAATGAATGGATTTCACTGGAGCAGCTTTCTCTTGGCACCGATATGTATGCCAAGATGATTCGCCATTGGTGTTGTGGGAAATAGATCGGAAAAGAGCGAGGGTTATGGATAATAGCGAAGTCGAAATCGTTGCCGTCAGTCCGGATGAAATTCGTGAAGTGCAATCATTTCTAGAGCCATATTTGGACGATCAACAATTGCTGAGGCGTACCTCACTCGAGTTGGAACTATTACTCAAGCACGCCTTTAAGGCGGTGGCCGATGGCCGGATTGTCGCATTTTGTGCGTTGGAGATATATTCAAAGAAGCTCGCTGAGATTCAGTGCCTCGCTGTAGATTTGAAATATCGACGCAGAGGATTGGGCGGGATTCTGGTAAGTCGCTGCGTCGAGCGTGCGCGTGAAGAAAAAGTCAAAGAGTTGATGGCGATCTCGACATCGGATGAGATGTTCTTGACCTGTGGTTTTGATTACTCGCTGCCTAACCAAAAGCGAGCTCTGTTCATTCAGCCATAACGACGTTTTTATCTGGCGTGAAGTTCGATTGCCGCCCGGCGGTGGAAACCAAAGGTTGTGTCAAACAAGAATCGAGTGGACGATTAGGAAACCCAAGGAAAAGATGCCGGCATCGACAATCATATGGCTCAACCACGGTGCCATTAGGCGATCGGTTTTTTCGTATTGCCAGGCCCAAAACACGCCACCGATCGCGATGCAAATTGAAAATAGGTAGGTCATTACGGACCAATTAAAAAAGGTGCCCAGTAAAACAACATGGTGGGCCATGAATCCCAAGCCTGAAATAATCATCGCAAACACAGGGCGAACGAATTTTTTCAGGAGGTCAAATACAAACCACCGCCAGTAGTATTCCTCAAGGAACGAGTGGCACAGCGCATAGAAAACACCAAGCGAGATATATTTCCAATAGCTCACGAGTCCCATGTCAATTACTTTTTCTTGTACAAGGATTGAGAGCCCGTCGCCTAATTCCGTACCTTTGATTAAGAACAGGTAGATTCCGAACATGGCGGTAACGACCAAGAGTCCGAAGGCTACGCCAATCCCGTTGGCATGTTGGGAGGCCCAGTGGCGATTGATTTTTTCGTCTGCGTTTGGGCGGGTGTCTCTCGCAAAAGGCGAAAAAGTGCGAAGTCTCTTGCGGTACCAAAGCCAGACCCAAGCCAGTGGGAATCCAAATTGAATGATTTTTCCGATTGCGAAAGCAACTTGTTGGAATTGCGCGCTAAAGTCCTCAAGCCACTCGAAGTAAACAAGGGTGACGAGGGTTGGCAAGGCAATTGCAAATGCCAAGGCTAGTAAATCGCGAGTGCAGCCTGATTCGGCGGCAGGTTGGGCGTCGGTCATGTTTTCTAAGAATTAACGTGAATTGGTGACAACTTTGTGAATGGCGGCCGCCACAAGTTCAAGGGTATCCTCTGATTCTAAAAGCACCGGATGGTGAAGGACGATCGTCTGCTGGCTGGCAATTTGGGAATTGACCAAGGTGCCGGTTTTTCGGCAGCGACGCGGTGAGCGTCTCAAAAAACCGCGGAACCCTTCGCCCACGGGAAGCCCTTCGGCTTTGAGCGCATTGACCAATTCCGATCTCGACCATCCCGGTGTTCGGTCTTTTAAGAGCCATGGAATTTTATAGTAGGCGGGGATTGTCTCGTCGACGATTTGATTGAGCCCGACTAATTCGTCCAGTGAGGAGGTGGATTCGATTAGTCGACAAGCTTTCCTGTGACGGACTTCGGTCATCTCCGGCAAGGTCTCAAATTGGGGACAAAGCGTTGCGGCTTGGAGTTGGCACATCGGGAAAGCGTCATTACCGCGGTGTGCAAATATTTTCGCCCTCTGAAGAATGTCGGAGCGATTTGTCAGGATAGCGCCCCCTCGTCCTGCTGAGAGAAGTTTGCTGCCTCCAAAGCTAAGTGCAGATACGTCACAAAAACTTCCCAGAGGTTTTCCGCGGAGTTGACCTCCGGGGACTTGGCAGGCATCCTCGATTATCACAACCTTTTGTTGTGAATTGAGATTGTGCTCGCTGATGACCGATTGAATTTGATTGAGATCGGCAATTTGCCCGTGAAGATGAGATACTATTACGGCAGATGTTTGGGGCGTTAATGCGTCTGCCAATTGTTCGGCGCACAGCACCCAGCCGTTGGCGACCACATCCACGAGGACTGGGCGGGCGCCGATCGCTTCGATGGCACGAAAGTTACCCGGGAAGTCATATCCAGCCAGAATCACCTCTGAATCCTGTGGCACACCAGCACCTCGAAGTGCTAACTCGACTGCGATCGTACCGCTGGAGCAGAGCATGGCCTCGGCTGTTTGGAAGTTGTGTTTCAGGAGCTCAATCAACTGCCGCGTCCAACGGCCATCGTACTGCCCCCATGACCCGTCACTCATCGCCTCGGATACAGCATTGCGGATTGCCTCACTGGCGAATGGCCACTGAAACGGTTCAGAATCCACCGAAGGCGGACCGCCATCGATCGCAAGCATTACTTTGGTCAACTTGTCACCACTGGGAATTTAAGTTGTTGAGTCGTTAACAATTAAACGGTATTACGTGAGCCTTGAGGAGATTACTTTTCACGTACTGTTTATAATTCATTATAAAGTATAATCGCGTTTTTAACGGCAGCACATCGGAAATTAAAATGAAACCTATTCGTTTTATTATGATCGGCGGATTTCTCGGAGCCGGCAAGACGACCACAATCGGGCGTTTAGCCGCTCATTACGTTCAACAAGGGCTCAATGTGGCCCTCGTGACCAACGATCAGGCCTATGATTTAGTAGATACGCAAACTTTGCGGGCAAAGGGATTCCAGGTCGGTGAAGTTCCGGGTGCTTGTTTCTGCTGCAAATTTGACGATTTAATTGACACCGTTGGTACCCTCTCGAAAGAGAAAACGCCTGATATTGTGATTGCTGAGCCCGTTGGAAGTTGTACCGATCTTGTCGCAACAGTGATTCAGCCGATGCGGGAATTATTTGGAGATCGATTCGAGATGGGGCCACTCGTTGTGCTGTTAAAGCCTGGTCACGGTAGAAAAATTCTCTCGGAAAGCCAAGGTAAGGGGTTCTCACCGAAAGCCGAATATATTTTTCTTAAGCAACTCGAAGAAGCAGATTCGATTGCGATCAACAAAATCGATAGCTTAACTGAAGATGTGCAACAGGAACTGTTGAGCCTAGTTCGCAGTCGATTCGAAAATGTACCGGTGTTTGGGTTCAGTGCTCGGGAGGGTGCCGGTTTCGACCGACTGCTGGAAGCCGTAGAATCTGAACCTGTCCAGCGCGACCGAATGATGGATGTGGATTACGTCACTTACGCCGAAGGCGAAGCCGAACTGGGATGGCTGAATTGCCAAATTCGAGCCACCGCTGAGGCCAGATTCGATCTGGATCGTTTGGTGCTTCGGATCGTCGACGACATTGGTCGGGAGCTGGAGAATTCGAGCAGTGAGATTGCCCATTTGAAGGTTTTGGGACAAACCATGAATGATTCAGCGGTTGCCAATCGAGTGGGGTCCGATACCGAGAGTGAGCTTAGCTTGGCCAGTGAGATAAAAACTTTGTCCGCAGACTTATTGATTAATGCGAGAGTGGCATCGAGTCCGGAGCTATTGGAGTCTATTGTTACTCAAGTCGCCAAAGACCTCGCGTGCGAATTGAACGTTGTCTTGACCGTTGGGCAAATGCAAAGTTTTCGGCCCGGCAAACCCGTGCCCACCCACCGGGCAAGCTGATTCAGCGTTCCCGAGTAAGCGGGCTTCAAATTTTTTTGTCTCACACGCCCAAGTCAGATCAACGATTGGAGCGTTTTCAAATCGGCCTTGATTGCATTCCAATGCTGTGGAACCAACGCAGGGTCTCTGTGGTCAAGGTATTCCTCGTGAAGAGAGATCGGTCCTTGGAAGTTTCGGGTCTTGAGCAGTTTGAAAAATTCCTTGGGAACTAATCCGGTTCCCAACGGGACGTTTTTAGGTTTTTTACCCTCCCATACGAAATCTTTTACATAAACCGAGTCGACGTGCGGCCAAATCAGATCAAAGGTGATCGGCCAACTCTTTCCCCCCTCAACGGCGGCGTGGCGGATGTCGTAGGCGACGCCGATTTCCTTCGGTGAAATATCTTTGAGCGCCATACTTAAGTCCCAAAGAGGCGCCCCGAACGTGTTGTTTCCGGCGTGATTCTGGTAGACGGCTGTAATTCCTAATTCACGATTAACCGCGGCCAAATCGAGTAATTGGGGACGCCAGTTGTCTAGTTGCTTCGTTACCGACTGATTGAGATCGTATTTAAGATATTTCATGCGATATCTTTGGATCCCCAAAGAGGATGCGACCTTTAAGACATTTTGCGAAACCGGATCCGAAGCGTCATTAATATCACTTGTGAGAATCGTGATTTTTAGATTTCGCTTCGCCAGAATTTCGACTAACTGAGGAAGTTTGTCCGATACCTGAGACGGCTCAATGTGCCCGCCTTTGCGAATCGGGGCTTCTATTCCATCAAAACCAAGGGCGGCGATTTGATCGGCCAAGGCCTCGAAACTAATCGAATTAAAGGGCTTGGTAAAAACGCAAATCGGCGAGCGCGCCACCTCCACAAAAGGAATTGGCTGAAGTGTCGGTTTTGAGGGAAGACTAGGCGGTTTGCAGAGCCCAGCAGTCGCTAAAGTACCTAGGCAGCGGGCGACTGCAGTTCGGCGAGTAATCTTGTTTGACATGGTGGGTTGATGGCCATTGGCTGGGGAAACGTCAGTTCGGATGGGAGAGTGGATCGAGTGCTAGCGTAATCGCAGTTGACGAAATGTTACCGGTTAAAGTAGTCCTACATTCTCTTCTAATAGCTTGTACTTTGTAAAGCTTATCAGAAAATGCAATTTCCTATGATTTGTTGAACTGAAAATCTATTGCCCGGAATTCAATCGTGAAACCGAACCGACCAGTTCAGCTAGATATTTTCGAAAATCCAAGACTTTCTTGTGCATCTAAGAAACCCTTTCTTTATTCCTTTGACAGTTTTAAGAGAGCAATCGGTGTTGGTCCTTGGCTGATTTTGATTGGAATATTTTGTCTTGCTGGGATGAATGCCGGATGCGCGGGAACTCAATTGAGATTGGTGCGGTTGAGCGGTGTGGGTTACAAGGGACTGATTGATATCGAACCCGCTGATTCCGTTTTTCGAATGCGGATCGGGCAGAAGCGGCGGTTTCGAATTCCGGCTGCTTCCCAAGAGGTGATGAACGTCGTGAACCAGTACGGGCTTGCCAATTCCTATCTCGCGAATTCGCTTCAAGCTACCCGTGAACTGCAAACTCTTGTTGAAAATTCTCCACGCCTCGAAGGTATCTACGCGACGGCACAACTAGCGGGTCTGCACGCCCAGTGGGCCGAGCAGATTGGGGAGGTTGAGATTGCTTTCGAGATGAACAAGATCGCGCTTGAATTCTCCAGCCTGTATATTTTTGATTCATCCCAGGTGAATCAGATGGGGGAAAGCGAGCAGGATTTCAATATTCGAAAAACCTACAATCAATCATTGGAGGGCTTTATTTCGGTGTTAGTGGCACGCCATGAATTGCCGGGAAACGCATCAGGGAAACTCGCGAATTCGTCAGCGGGATATGAAATTGATCTTGAGATTAGCGGGCGATGGCGTGACACCGATTTTTCCGAGTTGGTTCTTTCGCGTGATTTTGAAGTGGGGCGATTTCAAAACCAATACCGCACCGATGGTCTTAGTTGGGGCGTTCCATTAATCGCGGTTCGAAAAAAACAATCGAATTCAAACCCCGAGGAAATGTACTATCCTGCGGAACTCCCGATGCCGATGACAGCTGTCTTTCAGATTGCTCCAACGGTTGGTGGCACGCAGGACTCGTCCAATCAACTCACTCGTTCGGCAGATTCTAAAATCTTACGCGGCAAGCTGATCTTGTTCGATCCGCTCGAGCAAACGACCGTTGCCGTGGGTCGGCATCGGCTCGAATTAGAGGTTGATACCACAACGCCGCTGGCTTACGGGTTGAAAGACCCGTTTTTAAATAAAGAGTTGAACGCAACGGCATCCCTAGTTAATTCGGAGTACTCTCCTGAAAGCTATGGGCTATTTATGCTGGAGCCATTTGATCCGAATAAGATACCGGTCATTTTTGTGCACGGTTTCTGGTCGAGCGCGACGACTTGGGTCCACATGCTCAACGAACTCCGAGGGGATTCAGATCTTCAGAAAAACTACCAATTTTGGTTTTATTCGTATCCAACAGGGCAGCCATTCTGGGAGTCCGCTCGCGAATTGCGCAGCGACATCGAGCAAATGGTTAACACGTTGGATCCCCACCATGAGTCGATTTATCGAAACCAAACGGTGATGGTAGGGCACAGCATGGGAGGCTTGCTTTCGTTGATGCAGACGTTCGACAGTGGGCATGAATTCTGGAAATTAAACAGTGATTATGCACTGAGCGATTTTCAAGGCGATCCCGAGACTCTGTCTTTGCTCGAGGATACGTTTTATTTTCGCAAGAATCCATCCATTGACCGGGTGATCACCATTGCCACTCCATTTGGAGGGAGCCGGTACTCGAATAAAGCGACCCAGTGGTTTGGTGAAAAAATCATCTCTGCTTCTAAATCTAAGCCAGGTGACTTAAATCAATTGATCGATCCAAACCGAGGGAAATGGAAAGCAGGTTCATTGATTGAATTTACCACCAGTATCGAATCCTTGAACCCGGAAAATTCCGTTATCGATGTCTTCAACGCGCGGTTGGAAACGAGTAACGTTAATTTGCACAATATTGCAGGGCGGGTGGAGGAAAAATCGATCTTTCCTAAGGCAGAACCCACGTTCGCAAATGATGACGGAGTGGTTGATGTTGATGATGCGATTAGCCCTATCGCGATTTCGAAGAAATTTGTTCCTTCCGACCATAATCATGTTCATCAACACCCTGAGACGATCGAGGAAGTGTGTCGCCTGCTGCGAGGACATTTGGCACTTCAGCGTATGAATCCGGCGAGCCCTGCAGTGATTCCGTCCTCCGGCCCAGCTTCGTCGGCGAAAACTAATAATGGCACAGGTGTGCAGTTTCGATTCCAAGATGGAGTCAGCACTCTTCGTTGAGTCAATGCTCTTGGTCAGCATTAAGTCGCTGCCCGCCTCAAAATAGATAGGCGGATGATTGCTGAGGATTTATGGGCGAATGGCCAGGCGGGTGTGTCATGAGAGAAACTAATTGCAGCGTCCGTGCTGCAGGATTAGTTCGTTTGTCTGTGTTAAGCCAAGAAAAAAATTGACTCAAGCAACGTCATTGTTGCAGATTTCACTTCGTCGTCTTGGCGGTTAACTGGTCGACGATTTCTTTCAATCGATTGTGTTGAAGTTGCGTCGGTAAGGTTCCGCGGAACCGCAAAGAATGTGCTTCAGCTTGGGAGTTGGCTGGCGGTTTTGGCGACTGAAGCGTTGGCCCCTTTAATGTCGTTTGCCTTCCCCGAACTGTCAGTCTATTGGTGGTTTTTGACGATTCGAAAGACTCTCGATTCGTCGAGGGATACTTGTCGCCGTCGTGATTGCTGAAAACAACGGTAATTTCGCCTTGCGGCTCTGCCGAATTTGCAAATTTGTTGTTCGGATTTTCGTGGCGAGGAAGTTCACCGCGGAGCACGTTCACCTCTCGTGGAGCTTCGATGCCCAGACGGACTGTATTTCCCTTCATTTTTACAACGGTAATTTTGATGTTGTCACCGATGATGATTTCTTGATTTTGCTTCCGTGATAATACAAGCATTCTTTCATTCCTTTGCGAACAGTAATAGAAGTCACATGACAAACGTCTTGTCATGAACTATACAACTGCAGGAGTCATGCCAAACCGAAAAATCTGATGACCAGTTTGAAGGTGCAACGTGAAAGCTATGGAAAAACGCTACTTAGGGGGCAGTGCTAGCGTTGTTGGCGTTGTCCTTGGTCGGTCGGATGAGTCTCAAATAGTGAAATAATTTCACACTTTGTAACTCTTTCCTTCAAGTTGAGACGTGATAGCAGACTCAATGGCAACTTGATGTTCGCCGTTTTGTCAGGCGGAGTAGTTTTCATCTGTCCGTTTGGACAATTGGTCTCTAAGTCGCGCGGCGGCTTCGTAATCTTCGTCGCTGATGGCCGTCTCAAGCTGTTCTTTTGCCGTCTGCCCCACCTCGTATTTTTCACGAAGGCCTTCGCGAAATTCGGTTAACCGTTGGACAAGTTCGTCCTCATCGAATTGTTCTTCGGCATCGTACTCAGCGAAAAGTTCTCGAAGCTTGATGAGTCCGTAGTTAACTTCGTCAATTGCAAATTCCGCTGTGTCGACTGGTTCGGCATCGTCCGCGCCGTCGACGGTATCCTCATCCTGGTTAATGTAAGCCAGTGCGGCGGCCTGGGTGCGGTGATACAGAACAAACGGGCGATACTGTTCGTGTGAAATCGTCCATTGTTCATCGCTGGAATGCCGCTTGCAAAAATCCATTAAAGCGAGGGTGTGGTCTGCATCCCGGACAGCGAGATCAAACTCCTTTAATTGAAGCCAGCAAACACGACGGTGGTAAAATTGAACAAATTCCCGATCAACCTCGAGGCAGCTATCTTCGTCCAACTCAAATTTTTTCTCAGATTGAGAGGACTGTTCCCGCAGGAAGTCAAAGTAAGTAGTCGCACCGTGAAATCGATTTCCATCTGGACGTCCATCGGTCTCGAGTTGGAGGATTCCCATATCGACACGCATCTGCAGGACTCGACGTTGAGCGGACTCCAGCAGTCGCACATTGACACTTTGCGGGTCAAAGGGCCATTGCTTTAAAATTTCATCGATGTCTTGTTTTCGTTCCATTTTCTCCTCTCGCATAGTCTGTCCGATAAAGAACTATACCATTATTCGTTGGCAGGGTTGGAAAAGTGAAGCCCACCTCGTGGTTCCTCTGGCAAAGCCATAAAGATAATCGCAAGAATCGTCCTAACCCCAAAGCTTGAGCCTAAAAAAATTGTTTTATAACATCTATGCCGAGCAAAACCTATTTTCCCCAGAGCGGGGAAGCCAGTGATTTGCCGGTGAGGATTCTATTATTTTCTGCCGTTTGTTGTGGGGAATATGGAATTCAAAGTTTTCATTTATTTCAGGAAGTCGGTATGACGCTTGGGGGTTGAGCCAACGATCGGAAGAAAAAAGTGGTCACTTAATCATCACCTTGGAAGGTTCGGCGGGATTTTTTGATATCCGATAGCCGTTTTTTTCCCGTGAGTCGTCGGCGCACCGACCCGGCGGTGGGGCGCGTTTGTTTTCTAGGTTTTGGGAGTTCGGCCACCTGAATGATTAGATCACGAAGTTTGTTTAGGCAGTCCGCTACATTTCGCCCTTGATCCCGAAACCGGTGACTCGAGATTACAAAGTCCTCTTCTTGATTGATACGATTGGCATATTTTTTGATGAAACGGATTCGGACTGCTTCCGGAAGTGATTTACATTTTGCGGGGGACCATTTGAGGACCGCTTTCGAGTTGACTTTGTTTACGTTTTGTCCACCCGGTCCGGGGGATCTCGCGAAACTGAATTTAAATTCCGCGAGACGAATCGAGATTTTTCGGTTAACCTTTAGCATCTCCCACTCCCTTGAACGCCTCATACCCCTGAAACACTACCGAAGGCAACACTTGCTTCTGATTGGCCCTCGCTGGCAATCCCATCATAGAGAGAAACGATATGAAGTTGAATCGCACCGGTCCTGTTTTCTTCCTGATTTTAACGTTCGGTTTTTGTCTTTCAGGAATTTCATGCGGAATCGAAGGCCCGCCCCGGGAGAACAACGAGCAACCCACTGAAAGCCTTGGTGGCAACGACTGGGCTAAGTTTCTGGGGCCAACGGGAGACGGCAAGTCGTCAGAAAAGAATATCCTCACCGACTGGTCCGATGGCAAGTTGAAACTTCTTTGGAAAATTAAAACGGGCGAAGGCTATGGGATGGGGAGCGTTGCTAAGGGGCGGTTTTACCATTTCGGCAGGGTTGAGAATCGAGCCAATTTGCGATGCCTCAATGCCGTAACCGGAGTTAAACAGTGGGAATTCACTTACGATTCCGATTACCAAGATCTCTATGGATACGATTCCGGGCCGAGAACAAGTCCAGTCATCGATAACGGACTGGTTTACATCTACGGGGTTGAGGGAATCCTGCACTGCCTCGATGCGTTAACGGGCAAGGTCGTTTGGAAACAGAATTTGAACGAGCGTTTTGGCGTCATTCAGAATTTCTTTGGCGTGGCGAGCACGCCCGTGATCTATGAGGATCTGATCCTGGTGATGGTCGGTGGAAGTCCCGAGGAATCCCGTAAAGCGCCACCGGGTGCCTTGGGGCAAATTAAGCCAGACCGTTCGGGAATCTGTGCGTTTAATAAGAAAACGGGTGAGCTCGCCTATTCGAGCGTCAATGATCTTGCCAGTTACTGTTCGCTTAAACTGACAACCTTTGAGGGGGAACCTATCCTCTTGGCCTGGATGCGGGATTCTCTATTTGGAGTGGCGCCCCGATCGGGGAAGGTAAAGTTTGAATTTCCGTGGCGAGCTCGAATACTCGAGAGCGTCAACGCAAGTATGCCGGTGGTACACAACGGCCAGTTTTTAATTTCCGAGTGTTATGGCAAGGGTTCGGTGTTACTGGATCCTTCTAAGCTTGAGGCGGTCGCGGGGAAAATAAAACCGACCGTGATTTGGAGCGATGATCAAAAACGCGCAAAAGCGATGGCGGCCCACTGGAATACTCCGATTGTGATCGGGGACGCCATGTACGGTTGCAGTGGTCGTCATTCGGCGCAGGCGGAATTAAAGTGTGTTGACTGGCAGACTGGAGATGTGCATTGGACGCAGAGAGGGCTCGCACGCAGCTCACTAACCTACATTGACGGTCACTTTGTCGTTCTTGGAGAACAGGGGCGCCTCCTGTTAATCAAGGCTGACGCGGATGAGTTTTCTCCAGTAACGGAGTATTCGCCCGGCAAAGGAGAAAACGGCGTGCGGTTTAAGTCGCCTTGTTGGGCAGCGCCCGTAATTGCTAACGGAATGCTCTATGTTCGCGGAAAAAACCAGCTCGTTTGTTTTCAATTAATCAACAACGGTTAACGAACAAATTGGAAACCCGGTTTTTTTAAAAGCGTCCGCCGAGTTGACTAGATGCAGTTTCGCTAATTTATTGGGGTGCTGCAGAAATCGTTAGTCGAATTGCCGCTGGTCAATTTGCAAGATGTCCGGCCGAGAGCTATTGGGCCGCACCTCAAGCATCTCGGAGATTTTCTGAGCTGCGAAAAAGTCAATCGTCTCATCGAGAAGGGAGAAATAATCTAATTCCTTCACGCTCGACCCGTGGATTTCGAGTTCATATTTTCCGGTGTAACCCAGTCCCTGAAGCTTGCCCAGCCAGGCTTCAATGGGAGCCTCGCCTTTTCCCAGTGGAAGCCGGAACGAATCGTGTCCCTGTCTGGATTTACGCGTTTTCTCCATAAGCAGTTTTCGATCCGCCAGTTGAACAAGTTGCAACCGGTGAATCTGGCTTTCGAGTGTTTCGAACAGCTCAGCATCGAAACCGAAATGATACATGTCGAAAACCCAGCCAAGGTATTGCGCTGGGAATTTTTCCATCAGTTCGAATGAATCTTCGAGGCATTCCATGAAGGTCCAGGAAGAAGCATTGCGTGTTAGCATCGGTTCGATTGCCAGTTTCACACCGTAGTCTGCAGCAACCGGCACTAAATGTGAAAGGGCCGAATTCATCAACCGGCTTGCGTTGCTGGTCGTGTGTCCGTTTCGGGAACCGGGGTGAATGATCAAGCAATCGGCGTCGACCTGGCTTGCTAATTGGATAGAATCAATCGCGTCTTCAATCGCATCAGAGAACGTCCGTCCATCTCCGGTAAAACCACCAGCCCAATGCACACTCGAAACCGACATTTTATTTTCATATAAAACGTCAATGGCCGCCGATCTACCAAAGTCATCAATTTTTCGGCGCCAAAGTCCCATTGTTTTGAAGCCATGGGTGGAATAGCGGATTACATCTTCATAAAAAGACCAACGATAAGTTGAAAACTGACAGACTGAAACTCTTGGATCAACATCCATCCGCATAATGCTTACCAGACTGAAAAAAAAAAGGTTCGGTAAAACGATCTTATAATGACAGCGAACCCAGAAACGTGAACGCGTGCCGCCAAGTATGCCGGACTAAACAAAATCTGTAAACCTAAATGATGAAAAAAATGAACACGTCCAGGCTCGGACACATCGGGGGGAGCGACTAGGGGGGGAGCGACGAGGTGGGGACACAAATTTGAATCGTGTGAAAGTTTCCCATGGCGGCGGATGAGATTATTCAGCGTAATTGAAATTCAATTTTTTCTAAAACAGTCGGTGGCCTTCCGAGCATGACCTGAGCCGTGGCAACCCAGTAATGGTGGACGTAAAGGTTGTGCAATCGGAATTGACTTGGTGTCTGGAAGGCCAAGTGAGCCTGAACGGCATTTTGATTGCCCTAATAGAATCGCAAGTGTTTGGATCCGTTGCCGTTTGAATCCTAGAACTGGGGCAGTGGCGATAGCATTCTGCTAGTAGGCGATCGAATTGAGAATTGAACGATTTTATTGCTGAGAATCGTCCGGTTCCTATTCGTCGCTTCGAAATACGGGGGTCGCCGGGTGATTCTAGATCCTAACGGAAAATTTCAGGAAGGTTCTCCGCTTTTCGTTGCCGAAATTTTTCTTCTTCGTTAGTGGATTTTATGAGCACGTTCATAACGCCCAACATTTCGTTACCGATTTGTAGTTTGGGCATTAAGGCCTCGTTGAGCGATAGTAATTGTGCTTCAAGTTTTTGTTTAAGCCGGTTTTCGATGCGTTGAATGTTTCGGTTCGCATTTTTTCGAAGTATCTCATTGGCTGCCATGGCAAATTTTGATCCCAGGTCGCTGGTAAATTCACAGTGGTAGTCATCCATCGTGCCTGACAGCTGAACCGTCGTTTGAAACGACTCTACCGACGCAAGTCCTTGGTTCAATTGCAGTGCAACATCCTTGCCACCGACGAGATTGTTCAATTTATCCACATGCAATGCGACATTGGAGTGTCTGAAAACCAGTTTTCCAGTGAGCTGCTCCCCGATCGTCTCGAGTTCAATATCTGCTTGGATTTGGCTGCCTCCACCGAGCGTGACTAGCAAGCTATTGTTTTCACCTAGTAGTTTTTGACTCAATTCGAATTGGGGGCACTGGAGTTTGAGTTGATCCTGAGGAATCGGGGTCCTGCGGTCTAGCGTGCAGCTTGCAATGAAATGCTGAGCGCCTTGGGCGCGAAGATTGATGGTCGTAGGCAACGCGTGGAGTTGGGGTTCTGGTGAAAGGTTTTCAACGGTGCCATAGAATTTCATGTGCTCGTTCGCAAATCTTCCTTCACCATCGATTTCCATTTTCTCAATCAGAAGACCTGGTTTTTTTGCTGGGGCCCCCGGTAGCTTCAGGTTCTTTCCACGGATCGGCACTGGTGTGAAGGATATCGCAGGATCGGGGATTGAATTTCGGAATACTTTGAACCAGGCCACGATTTCGGCAACACGTTCTTCTTGCAGTTGGGTTAATAGCAGCCGTGAAATTGTTTTGCCTTCAAAGGGGGCGGCCGATGAAAACTCTTGCAGTTTGAGCATTTCCCTTCCGAAGTCCAGTCGGAGTCGCTCTCGATACTGTAAGGCTTCTCGTTCAAGGTTGAGGAATTCTGTGCTGATTGTGTGTGATTTTTGGACCAGCAATGCGAAATCTTTTTCAAACTTGTCATCGTTCTTTGGGCGGAGCGGGTTGGGGTGTCGGTCGATGGCAAGTTTTCGTTCCGCGTGGATTGCGTTGATTTGTGCCTGAAGCGATTCAATTTGCCTTAGTTGGTCGCCCAATCGCTTTTTTAGACTTAGAGGTATTTCATCTGGTTTTTTAAGGAATTCAATTGCATCGAGGCGAGGAACGATTTTTTGGCTGACGGGGAACTGATCGAGCCAATCTTGCCCGATGGAAGCGATCGCACTATTGAGTGACGTGTTTTTGTCTATGGGGGGCGATAATGATTTTGTGGTTGGCTCCGTTGTGTTGTTCTCTAGCGTAGCCAGAGCCCCGGAGTCGGTTCGGGGCGCACCAAACACTAAGCCTTCCATGCTGCCTCGAAACACAATTTGTTTGTCAGCGAAATTACGTAAATCAACATCGAGATAGGCCATGTCGGTTTGGAAAAAATTACGCATCGGTGAAAGTGGATCGGCCAACGCAAACTCTTTGATCATCAATTTTGAAGTTGAAAGATCGTATTTGAGTTCGCCAATCTCGACCTTCGCACCGGTCGTTTTCTCCAATTGATTAATGGAGAGGCGTTGCAGGAGCGGATCTTGGCTCATGAAAACGCCAATGGCGATTAACGCGATGATAATTATGCGTGGAATTAGATACGAGAAACGTACCATGATAGTCTAGCTCTTCTGTAAGTGGGGGGCTTGGTTGTTACCGACTAGCCATCGAGCTAGGCGAGTTTGAGCAAGAAACTGATGTGCTTTTGAACCGAATTTGGCAAACGCGAATTTGCTAATTAAAAAGACTGGCCCAAAGGCTGCCAGTCCGACCAAAAATGCGCCTGTGACCACCGTATTCTCGATTCGCATCCAGCTGAAAATCGAGTACTCAAAAATCGACTGCCAATAAGGTGTTAAGGCATCTAATGTCAAAAACCAATTGCCGACCTGGTGGAGGACGGGATCAAGTTTCGGACTGAGGATATGAAATGCAAATCCGGAAATGCCTAGACACGCAAGGTTAGAAGGAGTGAGTAACGCAAACAGAGCAATCAGGTAAGGGAGGAGCGAGTCTTTTGGGATCAGCCCGATCATCATTCCAAACGCCACTCCCATCGCTAATTGCCGCGGAGAGTCGAAACCTTTGACGGTTCCTTTTAACGAAATCCAAGCTTTGTTGAGAAATGTCATTCTATTCGCATCATTGCAGTAGTGGTTTGGTCAAAAATCAAAGGCTCACCGGTGCCGTCTAATCTGCAGTATTGCTATTTCGGCATGAGATGGGAGACTTTCTGTACCGAAATCGCGAACTTGTGTCGATGCGATTATCGCTCATTCTTGAAAATGGTAGTTCAGGTAAGCCTATCGCCAGTGTTTTCGAATTATGGCGCGCGAACGGCGCGAGGCTGCGTGCTAGCGAACGTTTTTGTAGTGCAAGCATTCCGGATGCATGCGTGTTTTGCAGTCTAGCGTTTAGTGGCAGAATTTGTTATTTAAGAATGTTCAGGGATCCGCCGTTGAAAAACTAATCAAAAATGAGTTGGCTGTCGAATTTTAATTTCAGATGTATTGATTTTTCTTATGACACGAGTTGACCGTTTGTGAGCTGACGTTTTTTCAGCTAGTTTGAAATCCCAATTCCTTGACATTGACTGTTTGGGAAAACTAGAAGACATGTTTCCTCGTCGTTGAAAAAACGGCGATGTATGCCGATAAAACCGCAAGCCTCAAGAGGGTTGTCCAAACTCAGGAGTTTTAGATGTCAGATCAGAGAGATTATTTCGCAGACGGAATTGGCGAAATCACTTTAGCCGGTGGGATGGTTCGGATGGATCTCGTTACGTTGGTAGGATCGCAAAATAACCCTGACAACAAACCTCGTTTGGAATTGTCCAAGCGGATCGTGATGCCTCCAGACGGCTTCTTGAGGAGCTTTAGTGCGATGGAGAATCTCGTGAAACAATTGATTGAGGCAGGGCTGGTTAAGCCACGAGATGGCGAAAAGCCGGAATCAGCCTCAAAACCCGCCCCTGAAGATGGAGCAAATTCGCCAAATTTCTAGTTGGAAATTGAAATTTTGCTGTATTTCGAAATATAATTGGAATTATGGCTCGGCGTCTTGCGTCAACGTGAACAAGAATAGAATTCTGCCTTATTTTAACCTGTGACAATTTTGAGGTTTTTCGTCCATGAGTAATCCACCAATCGTAAAAACACAGCCAAGTGTCATACCAATTAACCAGGAAAGAAAGTTGACTACACTCTTTTCGGTGAGTGATCTCGATGAGGAATCTGAGGTGACACGTGTGCGTGTGCGCGATAACGTTTTGGGGCGAGGCTATTTTGAGCTCGGTGGAAACATCCTGAACGCTAACGTCTTTCATGAGATTCCAGCGTTCCAGCTTGAATCGGTGAATTATCATGGTGCTTCTTTCTTTACTCAAGAAACGTTCACTATCCAAGTATATGACGGCGGTCTTTGGAGTAACCAAGCTACCGCGCCAATTACGACGGGCAATGTCTCGCCTGTTGCCGTAGGTTTTGACGGACGATTGTCCGCAACCGACGAAATCAATATCGACCAATTCGTGAGTATCACGGACGGGGACGGCGATCCTATTACCAAGATGATGTTGGTCGATCGACGGAACAATTTTGGCGGCGGTCAGTTTTTCCTAGATGGTGTTGCGAAACCTCAGGCCCAATGGTTCAGTGTTGAAGCTGGTGATTATGCTAGGTTGCGTTATCGCGGTGCCGATGAAGGCCGGGATGTTGAGTTGATTGGGATCATGGCTTGGGATGGTTACAGTTGGAGCGAACTTGCCGAGTTCAGCATGGCGACGACAACGGCGCCGATTGTCATTGGTGAGCCCGAAGAAGTCCTCGTCGATGCAAAACGACCGGCAACAGAACTGTTTACGGCAGTGGACGCGGATGGCGATTCGTTGTTTAGTGCAAATTTTGTAGACTACCGCATTAACCCCGATGGTGGTTACTGGGAATACGATGGCAACGCGATGCCATCAGCGACATTTTTTACTGTGCTGGCTACCAATTTCGACAAGTTGTTTTACGTTGGTGGATCGTCGGGGCCTCAATCCGAGCAGGTTGGCGTACAGGTCTTTGATGGTTACCAGTTCAGTGACGTTGGTAAATTTAACATCAACACTGTCACTTATCCGGAGGTATCCGGAGAAGATGTCGCGATTCAGCGGGGTCACTACCTCAACATGGCGACCGGTGGAACGAAGAATGCAGCCAATGGCCTCGTGACCGGCAGTATGGATATCCTTGATTACCTCGATGCCGATGGTGATGAAATTGACCTGTTGATGTTTAATTCTCGATCGATCAACACCAACGGCGGCCATTTCGTCTTCAAAGGCGAGCAGATGCCTGATGCGACCTATTTTTACATTCAGCAAGAAGATCTTGACCAACTGTTTTACCGCGGTGGTAGCTTTGGCCCGCAGAGTGAGCAGATTTCAGTCTTGGCGCATTCGAACGGTATCTGGAGCGCGCCGTCCGAGTTCACCATTGACACGCTGCCGAACCTGTTTGCGCCTGAGCTCGCCCTCTTTGATGTGGAAGCTAAGTTAAACGTCGGACTGAATCTGACCGGAATGTTTACTTGGTCGGATGGCGATGGCGACGCAATTGACACTTTCAGTATCCAGGATCCTCTTGCAGGTGGCGGATTTTTCACACTTAACGGAATTGCTCAGCCCTCTGGAACATGGCTGACTTTTGACTGGGATCAAAGACACAATATCCAGTATCGCGTTTCAAATGTTGCAGGTGCTGAAGAAGTTAAGATGCGTTTGTTTGATGGTCGCACCGTCAGTGACGATGCTTCGACGATCGTCAATGCCTATGCCCCACCTGTTGTCGACGCGGATCAAAACGATATTTCTGTTGACACGATCGAGCGCGTGCTGTCGTCGTCGATGTTTACTCAGCTTGATGGGGGACCTGAACCCATTCAGTGGCAGGTCTATGACGGGAACACAGACGTTCGCTCGGGAAGACTGGAGTTAAACGGTGAGGATCTCCAGCAAGGGTTGGTACACACATTACCAGCCGCCGATTTTAATGGTCTCTTTTTCAAAGGGGCGGAGACAGACTTCGGACGTCAGATAGACCCGTTTCTCGTTCGCGCCGACAATGGCGTTTCGGGTTGGAGTGAGTGGGAACGAGTTAACGTCACCACTGATCCAGTAGGCGCTAACTCTTTGAGGGACCTTGGGACTTGGGGGGGAGTCGTCCCCGGCGAGACCCTCGAAATCACGTACACCTTTATCGATGGAAATACCGCCCATCCCGCACCGTATTACTACAGATGTGAACCTGAATTTCCGATGACTGATCCGGATATCCCGGCGGATGATGAATGCAATGTAGCAGGTGAAGACAAGCCGTTGAATCAGCCACAACGCGAAGCTGTGCGTCGCATGTTAGGCGACTATGAGAACTACGCTAACTTGGAGTTTAGGGAAGTCGCGTACTTCCCAACATTGGGGATACCGTTTGCGGATGGTGCTAACGCCGGAATGGTGTTTGGCTCCGCTATTTTGGAGGGTGCTGCAGGATGGGCTTACCCAGGAGGTGGAGATGGGCAAGGTTCTAAATCAGGAGATGTCTGGTTCGCTGCGGATATTTATGATCCCAACAACCTCGCGAATTTCACCAACGTTGGTTACGGAGAAAGTTTTAATTTCACTGGGATTCACGAAATCGGCCACACGATGGGATTCAAGCATTCGTTTGATCTTGAATCTGGCCCTGAGATTTTGTCGATCTTTAACGACTTTCAATACAATACAGTAATGTCGTATACGTCTGACAGTGTTCACAATCCCTACCCGACGTATCCCGAACCGGCATCCACGGTGATGCTGTTTGATGTGGTCCGGCTCCAAGAGAAATATGGAGCGAACGTTGACTTCAACTCGGGTAACACCCATTACGGAAACTACTTCGCTGGCGCAAAGCCTCACTTCTGGACCAACAGCGTGCAGCATCAGACGACGCTTTGGGATGGTGGTGGAATTGATACTTTGAATTACACCAGCCACGTCGCTGATGAAACGATCGACCTGAGGGTCGGAACCTGGTCTTCTATTAACGGTTTGGCTCAGAGCTTGCGGATTGCTTACGACACTCAGATTGAGAATGCTCGTGGAGGTGAGGGGGACGATAACATCCGCGGAAATGAGACCGCCAACCTTCTCTTTGGTAATGATGGTGATGACGTTCTTCGTGGTGGCGGTGGCAATGACGTCATGCGTCCAGGAGCAGGTGACGACGTTGTCATTTGGAGTCTTGGTGATGGCCGAGATTACATCCGTGAAGAAGGAAATGGTGGATTGGATACGATCGAGTTTTATGATCCATCGGGGCAACTGGATTCACTCGAAGACGACTTCCTGGTTGTCAGGGAGGAAAGCTTCACACCCGGAAGCGACGCGACAGTATTCAATCTCAGAATCAACTTCGGACCCGATCAAGGTCCGGGTGAAGGGACGGTTACGATCGTCGATCAAAGTGAGATTGAATCACAGGTCGAACTAATGAGCATGTTCGGTCTCTTTGGCCAACAAGTGGGCGTGAACATCGACTTGACTTCGCTTGCCGAGCAGGCGACTAACATCCCGACTCGGTTCCAAGTGACCGATGTCTTAGGAGCCAACGGCGGATTCACCGTAGAGCGTTTCCTAGCTTAATCGTGAATTTGAGAATTGTTTTGACTGCATGAACCCTGTCAATTGAGCAACCATAGACCCCCTTGGAGATCCCAAGGGGGTTTTTTTGCGCACCGGTCTGGACAATCGGGAACTTTATGACCTCATTGGCGTCAATTGGGTATCTTTCGTTGATTCATTTTATGCAAATCGTCCCAAATGTCGGGTCGACCTTGAGCTAATTGCACTAGAAGAATATCTTGGGGTTTGGCCAGCCAATCGCTTAACCGCCCTTGAGGGCGAGACAGCCCCCATGTCGTCATCTGGATAACTATGTCGGATTCCAACCCCCCTGATTTTTCTGAGGCCTTTGAGGGCTATTTGCCAGATGATGACCGTCGCGGTGACGACGACGTCGATCCAGATTCTGCCGATTTGAATGAGGAGGGGATGCCTTCTGAGGACTCTGGGTCGCAAGGTCAATCACCATCGGCGAGCGCTGGTGATTCCGAGACTCCCGATTTGAAGCTGGATGCGGAATCGGGTGCGCCTCCGGTCGAACCAGATGAAAGCCAGTCGCAAACCGGTCAGGCAGATTCGGAATTCCAAGCGGAGTCCGTATCGCCCGGCGATCCATTGGGCGAAGGTGGATCGTCGATGAAGCACACGGCCGTTCAGTGTTTGGCACTTCTGGCGAGGCATCATGGATTGGAGGTTAGTCCGAAGCGATTGATTCATGATTATTCTTTGGAAGAAGAAGAACCTAAGGTTCGACGACTGCTGCGGATTGCTCAGGATAACGGGCTCAAGGCGAAACATGCCCGGATGACGTGGAAACAGTTTGGCAAGATGGATCAGGCGTTTCCGGCGATCGGAAAGCTAGACAATGGTAATTATGTCATTCTCGTCGGCTTGCGTTTGATTCAGGATGACGATGGAACTGAATCGGAACAAATGGCGTTATTTGATCCGATGGCTGACCAGTCCGGTTTTGTTTATCTCGATCAGGAGAAATTTGAAAGCGCATGGAAGGGTGAAGTGATTCTTGCGAAACGCAAGTACTCGTTACTCGACCAAAACCAGCCCTTCAGTCTGCGTTGGTTTCTTCCCGAAATAATCCGGCAGCGCACCGCATTTACTGATGTGGCTGTGGCAGCATTTTTTATTCACTTAATTGCGTTGGTCGTTCCGCTGTTTTTTCAGATCGTGATCGATAAGGTATTGGTCAACTCGGCGATGGAGACGTTGCGAGTTTTGACGATCGGCATTTGTTGCGCCCTCGTGTTTGATGCGATTCTGGGTTTTATGCGAAGTTATCTGCTGTTATTTGCAACTAGTAAGATTGACATTCGTGTGGCAACACGAACGTTCGGGCATATGCTGCGGTTGCCAATGGACTTCTTTGAGCAGACGACTGCCGGTGTGTTGACCAAACACATGCAACAGACCAATCAGATTCGAGAATTTTTGACCGGTAGCCTGTTTTTGACACTGCTTGATTCCACTGCGCTTTTTATCTTTCTACCGATTTTGTATTTCTACAGTGCCTCACTGACAGGGGTCGTGTTATTATTCGCGGCGATGTTGGCGATCAACATTGGCGTTCTGCTGGGGCCTTATCGAAGGCGGCTGGAGGCACTTTATAACGCCGAGGGCGAACGACAGGCGATGTTGGTTGAGACCATTCACGGCATCCAGACCGTGAAGGCGTTAAGCATGGAACCGGTGCAGCGAAAGAATTGGGATCAAAGTTCTGCGCAGGCAGTCGCAATGCAATACAAAGTTGGGAAAATCTCAATTACGGCGACAACAATTTCCAAGTTCCTTGAGAAGTTACTGACGGTTGTGGTGGTTTGGTACGGTGCTTCGCTAGTCATTGGTAAACAGCTGTCGGTAGGTGAACTGGTCGCCTTTCAAATGATTTCGGGGCGTGTCACCGGTCCACTGGTTCAGCTGGTGGGATTGGTGCACTCCTATCAACAGTGTGCCTTGTCAGTCCGAATGCTAGGTACCGTGATGAATCGCAAAGAGGAGCCCGGGATTGGAAGGGGCTTGCGACCGGAGGTTCGAGGCCGGATTGAATTTGAACGGGTAACCTTTCAATACGCACCGACGCTGCCCCCGGCACTCGATGGAGTCAGTTTCAATATTCCAGCGGGCAAGGTGGTGGGTGTCGTCGGTCGAAGCGGATCGGGAAAGACGACGTTGACGCGAATGATGCAGGGAATGCATCAACCTCAAGGCGGAATAATGCGGTTTGATAACCTTGATTTGCGTGAGCTTGATATCTCTCACATTCGACAGAACATCGGTGTGGTGCTGCAAGATAACTTTTTGTTTCGGGGTACGATTCGTGAAAATATCGCGATGGCGAAACCGAATTGTAGTTTTTCTGAGGTGATCAATGTCGCTCGACTGGCGGGGGCGGCGGAATTTGTCGAGCGAATGCCACAATCCTACGACAGCATGCTCGAAGAAAATGGCGCGAATCTGTCCGGTGGGCAAAAACAGCGACTTGCGATTGCCCGAGCTTTGTTAAAGGATCCACGGATTCTGATTTTTGACGAAGCGACCAGTGCCCTTGATCCTGAGAGCGAAGCGATCATTCAAGCGAACCTGAAGCGAATTGCCGATGGCCGAACCGTTATTTTAGTTTCTCACCGATTGTCTACTTTGATCGACTGTGATGGAATTATTGTGCTCGATCGTGGTCGAATCGAGGCGATGGGGACTCACCAGCAATTGCTGGCCAAGTGCAAGGTATACCAAGAGCTCTGGAATCAGCAAATGGGACGGGGGTAGTTATGGAAACTGTTACAGAAGAAACCGTAAAAGAGCAGCGTGAACGCCGGCGGAAAGAGTCGAGAGTTGAATCTCATCGGCAGCGCCACAATAATGATGCGCTGCTAATTGAATTCCAGCCCGACGCGGTCGAAATCGAGGAACGTTCCATCCCGGGTGGCGCCCGGTGGACCCTCTACGCGGTCTCCGGTCTTATTGTTACTTTCATTTTGTGGGCGAGTTGGGCGGAGGTCGACCAAGTCGTTACCGCACAGGGCAAGCTGGTGACGGCAGAGGCCTCCGTGGTGATTGACTCGAAACTGGCTTCCCCAATCAGCTCAATCAACGCCAAGTTTGGCGACCGTGTATCAGCCGGTTTCGTGATCGCGACGGTTGATCCGACGTTTTCGTCGGCCGACCTCAGTCAGTTGCAAGCCCAAGAGAATTCGCTCAATGCTGCCATTGCGAGATTGCAGTGCGAGCGTGATAAGACGGGGTTTGCGATTGACGGCCACCTCGATGATCCCGATTGGCTGATGCAATTTCAAGTCTTCAAAGAGCGGGAGCGGGAGTACATCGCAGAAATCCGAAAACTGGATTCCCAAAAAAGTATGTACGAGGTGCAGAGTGAAAATGCGACAAATGAAATCGAGAGTAGCCGCGAAGCTTATGAAAAGTTTGTTGTATTTGAGAACAAAATTAAAGCGCTCTACGAAAGACGGAGTAAGTCGGACGCAGATGTCTTAAGTCGAGAATTGCAAACGGCGGAGGCAAAAATGAAGGTCATGGCCGGTGTTAGTAAGAAAAAAGAACTGGAAAAATCTCTGGAGTCCAACACCGCGGCACTGGAGGCGTTTAAGGCTGCCTGGCGAACTAGATTGGTAACCGAGTTGGTGAAGTACACCGAAGAACTTGCAGCGGTCGCTCAGGAGCTAAATAAAGCTTACCGATCCAACGAGTTTGTCGAGTTAAGGGTTCCCGACGATCTACCGTATAAAGAATTTGTCGTTTTTGAAATTGCGGACTTCTCGGTAGGGTCCACGACACAACCGGGTGAACCTTTGTTCAAGTTGGTGCCAATTGGTGTGCCGATGGAAGTGGAGGTAGAAGTTCAGGGAAAGGATGTGGCGCTGCTCAATGTCGCCACAATTAGCGAAGCACTGGAAGGTAAGCTACCCTCCGGGTGTGACGCTCGAATCAAACTTGCCTCTTTTCCGTATCAAAAACATGGCACGCTGGATGGGTTCGTGAGAACCATTAGCGAGGGATCGTTTGAAAAGCAAGTCCCGGGCGGGGGGAGTTCCGGAGTTACAACCTACAAGGCGTTAATCGAAATTGTCGACGAAAACCAATTGAATTATCTCCCAGATAACTTTCGGCTCATGCCCGGGATGACCGCTACCGCTGAGATTAAAGTCGGCAGGCGCAGGGTGATTGAGTATTTTCTTTATCCGCTATTACGTTACATGGATCGCAGTATTCGCGAACCGACGTAGGGGAATCGATTGCGGAGGGTCGTCCGGTTGCAGGCGTCGACTTGGTTTTCCTGAGTGCGTTAGAGCGGGGAAATGTTTGATTTGAAAACATTACAACTGGAAAACATTACAACTGGAAAACATTACAACTGGAAAACATTACAACTGGAAAATAACGTACGTGGTTTTATCTGTTGCGTTTTCTGGGTAGACGCGTATCAGTTTCGTGGGAACACCGGCGAGGTCGACTTGGTACTGCGGCACGATGAGGTAATCGGCTCCGTAATATTTCCCAAGCTCCTTCAGTTGCGCGTCGGAATAAGACATCAAACCGTTCTCGTATCTGCGCTGAGGTTCGTAAAGTTGATTTAATCGCTGCTGCCATTCCAAAATGTTAACGGCATCTTGAGGGATATCCTTCCACGAGACAACTTCGGAGCGCCCGGTGTACCACTTAAAAGTCTGTTGCTCAGCGGGTGTAATAAAAACGGCGTCTTTCGGTGTTTCGGTTTTTACCCATTGGCAAACGCGCCTCCAGTTGCGGTAGGTTTCTTCGGTTCGTTGAACGTCATCATACTCAGGGAGCGACCTCTGGTCCGCCCTCGGTCTAATGTCTTGATGATTTTCCATGACCGCGACTGCATCGGCGACCAACAGTAGACCAGCAAGCGCGAGGCAGGCGAATCGAGTGGACGGTTGTCGACTGTTCTGATACCAGCGACCAACCACGGCGCAACAGGCGATCGCCACCACGGCGGGGATCGCGAAATCGGCGAGTCGAAACCAGTAGAACCTCAAGAGGTTTTCACTCAGTGGACTCACTCCCCTTCCCTGCTCTGCAAGGCCACTTAACATCAGGCCGCCGAGGGCAATCCAGAGACTTCCGGCCCCAAACAGGAATAGCGGTTTCATTTTTTGGTGGATTGGCTTGGCGCAGCAGAAGATCCAGCGGCTCAAAAGCCAGCACACTACGGCGAGGAATGCGAACCGCGCGACGTGTAATGTCGGAAACGCGTCAAAGGTCAAATGATGGGCAATCCGATGGTTCACATAGATGCTTCTTGCCGCAACCGTAACGTCAGGGGCTGCTGATTGATCGGACAGGAGCGGCGGCAGAGCGCCCACCAGTGCAAGTGAGAGACCGGCTGCGATGGCAAGTGTATGTTGGCGAGCGGCATTAAAAACGGCCGCGAAGCTCTGTGTGGTGGTGAGTTGTATCAAGAGCCATGTGAAGCCACAGGCAATCATCGCCCATCCTCCCACGAGCACATGGAAAGCGGCGGCGGCGCCAAGCCATGGCCAGACCCAGCGCCAGTCCTTGCAGACGAGGTTTCCGAGCGCAATCAGGACAAACCCATAGGCAATTCCCTTAGCTTCAAATCCGCCGACGACCCACTCTCCGGCCATGTGAAAACGATTGTTCAACAGCAGAAATAGAATCGCGGAAAAAATGGAGAGCCAGCGGATTGGAATGACCCTCCAACTCAGGCGTTGCCATGCGTAAGCAAATAATAGCCAGGTGACAATGCGTCCAATCCAGGCAGTTGCAGCGAGGGTAAAAAAGCGGGTTAGCCATCCGGTTGTGACATAAAACAGCCAATGGGAAAATGAAGAACCTAGAAACAGATCGCCGGCGCACCAGGTAGGGTCCCAGAAATGTTTTGCTTTGGGCAAATAATGAGATTCGTTCACATCTGGTGGAATCTGGCCGGCAAACGTCAGCAGACATCCGAAGATCAGAATTACTTCGATGCTCCTCCATAAAACCGACTGAACGGGGGCGGCGATCTTGTTGTCGCTTCGAACCGGATTGAGCGATTTGTCTAATGGCTCTACTGTCGAAATGGCGACGCCTCGGTTAATCTGTGGATATGAGAATCTTGTCAAGGTTCGATGTATCCGAGTAATGCGATTGCCGATGATGTGTGTAAAGAGCGATACCAGCGAAACTGTCCAGATGCGATTTAATTGATCTGTTGATATAATTTAGCGTGGTCGTTCTCCGGTGCTAGGAGATTATGATTGAATTGTTGGAATTTTGAACCCTGTCGTTTGTCTGCTGAATTGAATGCAAAAAAAACTAGGTAGAAATACAGTTGTCCTCTTAGGCATTGGGCATACTAATGCTCATGTTCTGCGAAAATGGAAAATGAAACCATTGGAAAATGCAGAGCTAGTGTGCGTTTCCAATTTTCCAATTTCTACCTACTCCGGGATGTTGCCGGGGGTCCTGTCGGGACAATACCCCCCCGAAAAAATGGAAATTGATCTGGTGCGGTTGTGTGCATCGGCGGGGGTGAGACTGATTCTCGACGAGGTGGTAGGCGTCGATTCGATGGAGCAGCGTTTGTTATTCCGCAACCGTCCATCCCTCGCTTATGATGCACTTTCGATTGGAGTCGGCTCGATCCCTAGCTACGGCGATGTTGAAATAGCGGATCAGAACCCGTTGATCAGCGTGAAACCGATGCAGACATTTTTGTCTCGCTTGAGAGATCGGTTGGCGGCCTTGGAGGGCGATGGTCACGTTCGGATCGCGGTGGTTGGGGGAGGCATCGGTAGCATCGAAATTGCGTCATGTCTTGACCAGCGATTGAAAACCGATCCGGCCAGCCTGGGAATCAACACGGGGAAAAAATGTGAGATCAGTCTGGTGACTGGAGGAAGTCGGGTTGGCGCGGGGTTGTTGGAGTTGACGCGTGATAAAATCGATTCCCATTTTCAGCGTCGCGGAATCAGCGCTATTACGGGCTCACGGGTTACAGCTGTGAACGCTTCCGGTTTGTTACTAAAGAATGGTGCCGAGGTAAAAGCCGACGTCGTAATTTGGGCGACCAGTGCGATCGCGCCGCCTATTCTAAAGTCACTCGCTCTTGAGAGCGACGACCGGGGATTCGTCTTAACGAAATCGACGTTGCAGTCCATTTCAAGTGATCAGATCTTTGCCGTCGGTGATTCTGGGACCATTCAAGATCGGCCGTTAGTCAAAGCGGGTGTTTTTGCGGTCCGTCAGGGCCCGGTGCTGTGGGACAATATTCGAAGGCTTGTGGAGAATCGCAAGTTAGTCAATTACGTTCCACAGACTGGATTTTTAAAATTGATCAACACGGCCGATGGTAATGCAATCGGCGAAATGAAAAACAGAAGTTTTCAGGGACGATGGTGTTGGGCTTTAAAAAATCGAATCGATTTGAAGTTCATGAAAATGTATCAAGATTATTCGCCCATGGAGATCGGATTGGGGGATGTGGCGGTCGATCCTGAGGACGCGATGCGTTGTCTTGGTTGTGGAGGGAAAATCGGCAGCAAGTTGCTCGGCGAAGTTCTGAAAGAGTTAGAGGTTCCAGAGCACGAGGATGTCATCATTGGATTGGAAAATCCTGACGATGCGGCTGTTGTGCGAACGCATGGCGATCAGGTTACCGTCACGACCGATTTCTTTGCCAGCCCGATGGACGACCCTTATCTCGTGGGGCGGATTGCCCTGTTAAACTCTGCGAGTGATTGTTGCGTGATGGGTGCACAACCGACCGCGGCGTTGGCGATCGTGCAACTGCCATTGGGGCATCCACGTGCCCAATTGCAGGTCATGCGGGAGTTGATGGCGGGGAGCGTGGCGGAATTAAAAAAGATGAACGCAACGATTGTCGGGGGCCACTCGATTGAAGGCCCGCGTTTAACGGCTGGATTTACAGTGCTGGGGCGCCAGTTGACGGATCCTAAAACCAAGGGGATGCTTCAGGAAGGAGATCTTTTGGTTTCGACAAAACCGCTCGGGACGGGCGTGTTGTTGGCGGCCTTGATGCAGGGATTGTTACCGGGGGAGCATTATCTTCCTCTGGTCAACACGATGCTTCAGAGTAACTACATTGCTATTCGGTTGATTGAGGATTATCAAATATCGGCGATAACCGATGTTACTGGATTTGGAATGGCCGGGCATTTGGCCGAGATGTTGAAAGCAAGTGGGAAATCGGCAACGATCAAAATGAAAGATGTCCGCCTCCTTCCGAGTTGCCAGTCGTTGATTGATGCCGGGATTGAGAGCACCCTGGCTCCTGACAACCGGTTGGTCACTGACAAAGTCCAGTTCATCGGAGACGTGGCGGCGGCTGCCAATGCGGCGTTGTTTGACCCTCAAACAAGCGGTGGATTATTGTTCGGGACTGCAGAGAATCGCCTAGAACAGATTCTGGAATTTCTCGGGGACGAAGGGTTTGGGGAGACCTGTGTGATTGGGGAGGTCACCGCTAATCCAGCAGAGCATAATGCTTTGACGGTCATCTCCTAGGGAGTTGCGGATCGCTACCCAGCCGCGTCGAAATAAAAAAAGCGTTCCGAAAACTCGGAACGCTTTTGATCGTTTGAAATTGTCCTCGACGGATT
>JAPKBL010000258.1 GCA_028823415.1 Mariniblastus sp. | reverse complement strand
ACGATTATGGAAGAATGCATTTTTTTCAAAATTCCGTTGTTTCAAAATTCCGTTGAGAGACTCAGTTGGTAACCCAATGGCTTAACCAGTTTCCTTGAGGTCGCAGCGGACGTTTTAACTCCTGATTTAATTTCAGGGTAAGAAGCCCGTCGAGCTATGATCGTCGATTCAAAAAAGTGCTCGTGCACTGGTTCTGGATCATCACTGATTGAGTATATCAAAAATGTGCCCTACAAAACTTCTATGCGAAAAATCTGTTTGAGTTGTTCCAATAGATTTTCTTCGAAGATCCCGCTGCGAAGACCTGGAAAGCAGTCAACGACGCGTGGTCGGACAAACCAATCGAGATTTACGCTCTTGAAATCGCATCGGAGGCCCATGACTATTTCGTCAAAGTGATTGGCAACAAAGACGAAAAGCGACTTCGGGCTGTTGGACAGACGCAAGGCGAACTAAGTTACGGGATCGGGCACGCTTTGAATCACCGGAATCGCAACGATGATCGCCCTTCCGATGGAACTCATTTCTGCCATTTATCTCAGTAACTTTCGCCGGCTCGACACGTTAGCTCCCGAAAGAAGCATCGATGTTCATATTCGGTCACTGAGAAAAAAGCACGGAAACCGAGCTAATGTGAATCAAACCGTCCGCGAGGTTGGCTATCGGTCCCGGGAATCCTTCGAGCCTGAATTAGGATAATCCTTTGGAAGGATCGAGATTTCGAACCTGGAAATGGCTAGAAAAACCCATCCTGCCTACCCTACGGGCAATTCATCTTCGTTAAGCCGCGGCAAGGGTAATCAACCGGGCGGCTCTCAAGTGACAGACAATCCACACCCACCTGGTCAGCAGGCCGTTCCGATCCTGTCGGATTCAACGGATCGGCTTGGCTCCGAGATTGAGAAATACAGAATTGCGCCCAAATTGCCTCGAAACGGCCTTGCCCATCGAAATCACATTTTCTAAACTTAGCAACCTGCAAAGCGTGCCTCGGCTAGTCTTTGCGTGATCCCCTGTAGCTCAGTTGGTAGAGCAACGGACTGTTAATCCGTTTGTCGTAGGTTCGAGCCCTACCGGGGGAGCTTTTAAGATTTGCATCAGCGAGTCTACTGGAGCACATTTGAGAAAAGCCTCGGCAATTGTCGAGGCTTTTTTCGTTTCAAGCTCCAACGTGCTTTGGCACGCTGCTGCCAAATCTGCACCACATTGCACCGTTTTGGGTTCACCTGCTGCCAAATCTGCACCACTTTGATCAATGGATTGTGCCGTTTTGAAATGCTCCTCTGTCGTTTGAAGATAGTGTTTGCTGGCGACACCTGGTGTGTTTCCCAACCACTTGCAGACAACGTGGGTAGGAAACTGGTTTTCAAGCTCCGTCTGTCGGCTCGCACGAAGGTTATGAAACAACCTTGGCCACCGCAAGTACATGATGACGGACGAAAACAAGATTCGATTTGTGCGATGCTTTGTCACTAAATTGCTGACCTATGCGAATGGCATTGAGCCAGACAACTACACCGAAATCGAAAAAATCATGGCGAAATCAGCGGAAAACAACTACCGAATTGTAGATACGATCGCAGTTGTTGTAGACAGTCCGCTTTTTCGTGAAGAATGACGACACGTCTAGTGTTAACCTCTCGATGCAACCACCAGTCGATCCAAATGAGTTGGGCGGCATGAACGCTGTACAGGCGATCAAACACGCTCAA
>JAPKBL010000175.1 GCA_028823415.1 Mariniblastus sp. | reverse complement strand
CGCCTTGCGAGTATTCGCCGAGGCCAAATCTGGCGATTGTTCACCAATGTGTTCATTCATTACGGGATCTTTCATCTCGTTTTCAATATGGTCTGGTTCTTTCAATTCGGAACTCTCATTGAAAATCGGTATGGCACCTTAAAGTTCGGGGCACTTGTCTTGGCGACGGCAATTCTCTCTAGCCTACTTCAAGGAACAGTCCCCGGCTCGATAGGAGGAAGCGTTCCCGGGATTACTCCAGGAGGTTATTGGATCAGTGCGTTTGGCGGTATGTCGGGGGTTGTTTACGGGCTGTTTGGTTTCATTTGGATGAAATCAACTTATGACCCAAATTTTGGCTACCGACTTTCACAATCAACGGTCATCATTTTGATGGGGTGGTTGTTTTTCTGTATGCTGCCGGCGGAGATGCGGGCTGGAATCGGGTTTGGCACCAATGTCGCCAATTGGGCGCACGGGGTAGGACTAATCGTAGGTCTCGCCGTGGGCTACGCGAGTTCAGTCATTCGCCGTTAAAGTGGCAATTGAGTGAACCAATTGAGGCTTTAATTTCGCTATTTATTGAGCGCGCCATTGGTTGAATCTGCCTGGCGAGGTGAGGCTTCGACCTGCGTATCGACCCGCTTCCAACCCAGTGGAACGCTTGGACGAACGAAGGCTCCGAAGAAATCCTGAAGCTTGAACAGCTGATTGTTCACTTCACGTTCCTGAAACTGAAAGTATCGACTGGTTTCATCGCCGCGGGCTGGATCGTAGTTGGCCGAATAGAGATGCATCGCCGACGGAAGGAAGTCTTTTCGAGCAATCACAATTTCAATTTTGGAATAGTTTCTGGCGTCTTGAGTCCGTTTCGGATACAGTTCGAGCCAGTACTCATCTTGAACACCTTCGGGGGTCGCCGATCGCACCCAGTATCGTTCCTGAATTACTTTTTTCTCTGCGCCAAAAATAAAGGGAAGAGGGCTCTCTGAAATATTGCCCTGCATGTTCGGGGGGATTTTAGTTTCGTAGAGACGTTTGGTACTGAAGTCAAAATCAAACAGGCTCTTACCGTCGCAGATCCAACGCTCTTGCGACATCGCATCGTTGGCTTGTTTGTATTCGGCATCCCCGTTTGGAATTTGTGGCGGACGAGAGAATTGAAGTACATTGGTCGTTTCATAGCGGGCGCGATCCGGGGCTGCAAATCTAATCTGCCCTTGGGTGATTTTGTGAGCGGCTAGTTGATTGGTTCGCGGGTCTCGCCAATTAACTGATTCACTGTCGTACTCATATCTCACAAAACCGCAGCGATATTTCTCAACGCGTTTGCTATTTTGTTCCCAAAAGTCGAGAAGGTCATTGACATATTTCTGATGCTCAGGATCCAGTGGGAACCCGGGCGGTTGCCGTGTTGGACTAGCCAAGGCTTGCTGTTGAGCCTGCGCGGTGGCGGCCATTTGTTGGGGCGTGAGCTGAACTTTTTTCAGTTGGCTCGAAGCGGTTTGACTGGTCGTTTCTTGTAGCTGAGTTTGAGCCATTACCGAGTTGGTAATCATTAGCAACCAAACAGCCAGTGTTGTGTTGATACACCCGTTAAGCATTTATTCTTCCTTGAATCAAAGCCTTTCATGTCGCGCACGGGATCTTCGTGCGGGGCTGAGTCTATCACTTCGCTTAAGGGTGACCTAGGTGAATCGAACCGCTAGCATGTTCAAATTGCAGGGTAGGGGGGCTAACTGAGCGACGGGTTTTCGTTTGCGTCGATTGCATTGACCACCAGCGCTCTAAGATTGGGGGCGGCGATTGCGGCGGCGTCGATGACTTCCTGTCCGGAGGTTGCTTCGAGCACATCTGGTTTGGCAACATTGGATACGACTGACATGCCAAGCACCCGCATGCTGTAGCGGCTCGCGACATTGACTTCCGGTACCGTAGACATTCCGACGACGTCGGCTCCCACTTTTTTCAAGAATCGATATTCAGCCTTGGTTTCATAGTTGGGGCCGAGCATCGATGCATAAACGCCTTGGTGTAAAACGAAATTTTGCTTGCGGGCGCAGGCGATGGCTTGTTCGATCAATTCTCGGTCGTACAAATCGCTTAACTGCGTCGGACGTTGTTGGCAGGTCGGGGGCGCGAGATGAACCGTTGAGCGGAACATGAAATCGAGATGGCTTTCGATGAGCATGATTTCGCCGCTTTGATAATTGGGATTAATTCCCCCGGAAGCGTTGCTAATGAAAAGTGTTTTCACGCCTAGTTGATTCATCACGTGAATGGGGAGCGTGGAGAGGTCGACCGGGTAGCCTTCGTAAAGATGAAATCGACCCTGCATTGCAATGATATTGGCCCCAGCGAGTCGCCCGCAAACCAGTCGCCCCTGATGGCCGGTTGCCGTGCTTTGAGGAAAGAACGGGATTTGTTCGTAGGGAAGTATTAAGTCGACGGCGATTTCGTCGGCGACTTGTCCGGCACCGGTTCCCAGAACAATGCCGAAAGCGGGGCGAGTGCCCCATTGATTGGCGATGTAATCCGCTGCTTTGTTGATTTGTGTGGGAAAGTCCAACGGCGCAAACTACTGTTTGAATGAAGAGGGAACGTGGTGACGGCGTTAGGGAAATTGTGGGTAGCGTCGCGAGTTGTTTCTAGCCGGCTTCTTCTGCCAAAACCCCGAGTACCAATTCCGTTAATTTGGGTTCGGCTTCGTTGGCGATCCGGATGATCTCGTCGACGTTTGCCGGTTTGAGTGCGTCGGCGAGACACATGTCGGTGATGATCGAAAAACCGACGACCCGCATTCCCGCATGGATCGCGACGATGACCTCCGGGACGGTTGACATGCCCACCACGTCGGCGCCGATGGTGCGAAGGAAACGGTATTCGGCGCGGGTTTCCAGATTTGGCCCGGCGACGGCAACGAGTACTCCTTGATGGGCGACAATATCTTGAGCCCGCGCGATTCGAAGGGCCCGTTCAATCAGTTGATGGCAATAGGGTTCGCACATGTCAGGGAAGCGTGGCCCCAATCGATCGTCGTTGATACCGATCAACGGGTTGTCACCCATCAGGTTGATCTGATCTTCGATCAACATGATGTCTCCCTCGGAGAAGTAAGGGTTCAATCCACCTACCGCATTGGAGCAGACCAACAGATCGGCACCGAGCGCCTTCATTACGCGAACCGGCAGGGTGATTTCTTTGAGCGGATAGCCCTCGTACATGTGAATCCGTCCCTCCATCGCGATGACCGGAAGGCCCTTGAGCGTTCCACAAACGAGTTGACCTTTGTGGGAAATCGCGGTGGACTGCGGGAAGTGAGGAATGTCGGCGTAGTCAATCGAGACGGCGACGTCGATTTTTTCTACGAGAGAGCCCAACCCGGTTCCGAGAATGATCCCTGCTTTGGGTGTTTGGGACCATTTGGATTGAATGAAAGCGACGGATTCCTGGATCTTATCAAACAAATCAAGCATAACTGTACCCTGAGTTTTGAAGTTCAGCGCAACAACCTAACCGAAGCGGGTTTTAGAACTCAAGTGGCTATCGGTAGAACCAACCTGAAACATCGATCGAAACGGTGGCTACAAAAGCGTACGTGGTTTAGTTTTCAGAGCTTTTTACTTGGTTTCGGTGACTTCTGGTTTTTTTGAGGCAATTTTTTTCGGCACCGGTTGAAACTCAAATTCGTTGACGAGTTGTGCGGCGATCGGGTCAACACGCTGGGCAACCGATTCTGCTAAAGTGAAGACGAGCGTCACTCTTCGCCCGTCTTCGTGAGTGACGTGGTAGTAGAGCCAATTGACTGGAACCCCCTCTTCTTCGCCGCCCACGACCACTTGCATCGCCATGTCTCCGGCGAGTGTTGGAAGACTCGTCGCTGCTAAGAGAACGGCATTTTCGTCCGCCGCGATAATTTTGGCGACTTCTGTTTTGTAATCCTCCAAGGAGAGTGGGTTGTCGGTCGGACGTGAGGGAAGCTGTACAATGTTGCATTGCGCGAGCAATTCACTCCCGTCGATGAACCGAAGTACGGCGGCATCCTGTTCGGAAGCGATCATTTTCCAACGGGGTTCGTAGGTCACCGAGAAATTCCCCGATTCGCTTTGCCATCGGACACGTTGACGAATCTTGTTGTCCTTCCCGGTGTACTTAGCAAGTGCCTCGTTGGATAATTTATCAGTTGCGGCGTCCGTGATTCGGATGTCGATTTTGGTCTTTCCGTCGAATCCCGGAGCGATTTGACCAGGCCCACGACGCTCGCGAATGGTCAATTTCAGGCTCGACAACAAATCGTTTTCGCGGTCGATCATTGCGATACCGCTGAGTTCCATTTCGGTAACGACGTCGTTCACATCCGCCAGTAACGTACCGATGATGTACACACGCGCCGATTTTGAATCGTATTTTTTCAGCAGAATCCTTACCTTTGATTCCTCGATACGGTGCAACCGGAGCATTTTGGCAAGGGATTCTACGGAGGGTGCCCAGCTATCTCCCTCTTTGACCGATTGACGGCTAAAAACCGCAGAGAGAGTCATGGGGTCCGCCGGATTTTGAATCAACTCGAGTTCCACCTGATCCAGGATTCCAGTCATGGACGCCAACTCCACTTGACCACCACCTTTTTCTCTAAGCCGGGCAACGATCAGCTGGTTGGCTGGGCTTAGTTCAGGCTTCGTCGTTCCCCGATCAAGTTTGATGCGTCCACTCGCCTTTTCGAAGAATCGGATCGTTTGTTCATCGCTGGTCGTTCTTTGATAAAACGACAATTTTGCATCCACGCTTAGTGGCAACGACACTATTTCTCCGGTTTCTTCTTTGGGGATGGTCACCGTACCGCTATGCAGAAAGTCACAAACAACGCGGTTTTGGGATCCCTTTTTGAAATTGACCTTGAGGTCAATGGCCTCTTGGGCAGCAGCGGGAGAGGCAAAAACGACCAATACGAAGGCAAATAGAGTCAATTGGAAGCAAAAAGTCGGAAATCGTTGGGTTTCAAGCATTATTCTTTCCAAGAAGTCGTTTAAAAGGCGCGAATTATGGGTGTGTTCAAAATTACCGCTGTTTGGTCAACAATCGACCAATTTTCGTCTCAAATCGAACAATCTCGTCTCGATTCGCAATTTTTGCCATCGATGCCAAACCGTCGGCTGAGAAGGGGAAATTCAATTTCGCGTGGAAAAAACAGGTAAATCGTGTTTATTCGTAAGTTTTCTGGGGAAATTGGAACGTGTTTTGCAGGTAATAAATCGTGAACTTCGGCGAAACTGAGGCTTTTTAGCTAGCGACTTTCGTAGAATTGGGAGTGATAGGCAGAATTGCTAACAGTGGGATGGACGCGGTGCCCGAACGGGCGTCGGAGGGAACGCAAGCGAGTGCATCGAACTATTGTTGGATTTACTCGTAATTCAAACCGTAAGAACACTGAGGTTCGGTCGGTTTACATGATCAGGATGATCGAAGATGTTAGGAGTCTCGGAGTTTAGCTTTGATGCGATCTCACAGTCGCGGTTGAGTTGAGCGATGAGGCACAAAAGAAATAAGGCTTGTCATGCACTCCGATTACAAATGTGATTCAATTCGAGATTTACGCGATCAACAGGTTCGTTTTGCGCCGCGGGACAAAAAGATTGAGCAAGTCGATTGTGCCGAAAAACTGTTACGCGATATTCAGCTCGATCGAGATTATAATTTTGAGTTTGTTTGTTTCCGCATCACCGGTTTCCGTCCCGAAAAATCGGCGATTGTGAAAATCAAAGGTGAGAACCTACGCCACGATCTGCATTGTTTTATCGAAGACCTTTCCGATTCTGCCAATGTCAGCGCTGAAGAGTTTGGCCAACCCGTGCATACCGTCGATGATTTGAGCAAGATGTTTAACGTCTCGACCAAGACAATTTCGAGATGGCGGCAGCAGGGTTTAGTGAGCCGCAAATTCATTTTCAATGGCGGTCGCCGACGAGTCGGTTTTTTGCACACCAGTGTGGATCAGTTTATCAAACGAAATCGGCAAAAAGTGAAGCGGGGCGCGCGGTTCAGCCAGCTGAGAAAAGCAGACAAAGATGAGATTATTGAACGGGCTCGCCGGCTTGCGAAGGCAGGTGGATGCCCCGCCGATATCACGCGTCGAATTGCCAAGCACATGGATCGAAGCGTCGAGACAATTCGCTACACGATCAAGCAGTTCGACAGTGACAATCCCACAATTGCCGTATTCCCAGACCAGTCCGGACCACTGAATCTTGAAATGAAAGAGCGTGTCTACGCTGATTTTAGTGCCGGAAGATCAGCGGATTCGATTGCGAAACGTTACGGCAGAACGAAAACGACGGTCTATCGCGTTATCAACGAAGTCCGTGCGAATTTGATCATGGAGCTTCCGCTTGATTTCATGGATAACGCTGAGTTTCACCGCCGAGCTGCCGAGAAGCGGATTGTGGAACCGGAAATGCCGGTTCCTGAAACAAAGACACGTAGAACCAAGCCACCAGCTGGTTTGCCTCGTTATCTGGCGTCGCTTTACGAGGTCGCTTTATTGACTCGGGAGCAGGAGCAATACCTTTTCCGGAAGTATAACTTTCTTAAGTTTCAGGCTAGTCGGTTGCGAGGGAAGCTCGATCCTACTAACGCAAAGTCATCCGAAATGGATACAATCGAGCAGTTGTACGATGATGCTGTGAAAATCAAGAACCGGATCGTGCAGGCGAATCTTCGGTTGGTGGTCTCGATTGCCAAACGGCACGTGGCTGCCAGTGAAGACTTCTTTCAGCTCGTTAGTGATGGGAACATGTCTCTGATTCGTGCGGTAGAGAAATTTGATTACTCTCGTGGTAACAAATTCAGCACCTATTCGAGTTGGGCGATCATGAAGAATTTCGCGAGGACAATTCCCGGGGCGTTTAAGCAGCGTGATCGTTTCCGGCCGACCTCCGAAGAAGTCTTCCTCGCCAAGGCTGATCAGCGAACCGATCGCTACTTACTTGAGTCTGAGCAGGACTTGAGAAAGAAGCAAGTCAGTTCGATTCTTGAGATCCTTGATGACCGAGAGCAAAAAATCATCGTTTGCCGGTTTGGTCTGGACTATAGTTTTGAGCCGCAGACCTTGAAGGAGGTCGGTGCGCAACTTGGGGTCACGAAGGAGCGGGTTCGGCAAATTGAAGCCCGGGCTCTTAATAAGCTTCGGTCGGCTGCCAAGGATCACAACTTTGATCTGCCAGACAGCATTTTCTTTGAGCTCGAATCGGGAAACTAGCCCACGTACTTCTAAATTGGCAATTGTGAAATTAGCAAGGGTGGCCTATCACACAGCCCACCCTTGGCGTCGGCTGTGTGACTGTTTTGCGAGTGACTGTTTCGCGAGTGACTGTTTCGCGAGCGACTGTTTTGCGAGCGACTGTTTTGC
>JAPKBL010000174.1 GCA_028823415.1 Mariniblastus sp. | reverse complement strand
AGTGGAGGCGGCGGGGATCGAACCCGCGTCCCGCGATGAATCCGCTATATCCTCTACGTGTGTAGTCGTCGATTTAAATTTCGTTCGAACCACCGGGCAACGACACCCTGAAATTCAAACTAGTCTGAAACTTGATTTAACAATCCGCGTGTCAAACATGACTGATTGCGATCTGGAATTGGTGACCAGCAGTCTAGGCTCTCCAGCAAAACCTATCAGCCGGGGCAGCCTATTTCTAGGCAGCCATTGCGAAAGAGTTATCTTCTGCAAATAAAAGTTTTGGTCAGATTTTTACGTAGCCCTCTGACCAGCTACGACACGCCAACACAACTTCAAGCAATCCGGTCGATTCCAATTCGCCCCCTAAAAAACAAACTTCATTTACAACTTTCCAAAGAAAGCATCTCTCCACTACTATTCGAACCACCGCAAATCAATCATCACAACAATTCAAACAATTACTCCAGTTAATCAGAAACAAGCACAAGCAGAATCCAAAGAATCAACTCAAGCCCGACTGGCCAACCGTTCTCTACCTTAACATTTACGGGCCAAATGCCCAAACGGTTCGTTTCGAAAAATCTAAAGGACTACTCGTCGGTCACACAGCCCTCGGACGCTGATTTGACGTTCTTGATGTATTTATAAAGCGTTCCCCTGGTCGCTTTGAGCGCGGGCGCGGTCCATTGGGCTCGCCGCGCGGCCATGGATTCATCACTTATCTCAACGTCAATCGTATGTTTATTGGAGTCAATGGTGATCATGTCCCCATTCTGAACCAGCGCAAGTGGCCCTCCCTCCTGAGCCTCCGGGGTGATGTGACCGACAATAAATCCGTGCGATCCACCCGAAAAACGACCGTCGGTCAGCAATGCCACTTCGGCCCCTAAGCCAGCTCCCATGATCGCTGAGGTCGGGGTCAACATCTCCGGCATCCCCGGTCCGCCTTTAGGCCCCTCGAAACGAATGATCACAACATCGCCCGGCTTGATGTGTTTGGCCTCCAGCGCCGCCACCATCGCTTCCTCGGAATCGAATACGTTAGCGGTTCCCTTAAATACAGATCCTTCTTTGCCCGTGATCTTAGCCACCGCCCCGTCGGGGGCGAGATTACCCCTCAAGATCTGAATGTGTCCAGTCGCCTTGATTGGATTGCTTAACGGACGAATGATCTCCTGATCTTGTGCGAGAGCTGGAAGATCTGCGACGTTCTCCGCTAACGTGTTCCCGGTGACGGTCAAGCAATCTCCATGAAGCATTCCTTCCCCAAGCAAAAACTTCATCACTGCAGGTGTCCCACCGACCGCATGCAAGTCCTCCTGGACGAAACGGCCGCTCGGTTTCAGATCCGCCAGAAACGGAACTCGGTCACTGATCGTCTGAAAGTCATCGAGTGTTAAGGGGACGTCTACCGATCGCGCCATCGCGATCAAATGCAACACGGCATTGGTCGATCCGCCAAGCGCCATGATCACCACCATCGCGTTCTCAAATGACTCCCGGGTCATGATGTCCCGAGGTTTAATATCCTTTTCCAGTAAATTCAAAATCGCGGCGCCGGCGGCATGGCATTCGCCAATTTTATCTGGGTCCTCTGCTGGAATCGAAGCACTAAAAGGGAGCGACATGCCAAGTGCTTCAATCGCACTTGCCATCGTATTGGCGGTGTACATTCCGCCGCAAGCTCCAGCACCAGGGCATGACTTTTTGATAATTTCTGATCGGGTGGCATCGTCAATCGAACCCGCGACATATTCCCCGTAACACTGAAATGCCGAAACGATATCGAGTTTGCGATCCCCCATGATTCCCGCCCGAATCGTTCCTCCATACACCATCAAAGACGGACGGTTCAGTCGCCCCATCGCGATCAAACAACCGGGCATGTTTTTATCGCAACCGGGCAGGGCAATGCAGGCATCGTACCACTGGGCACTCATGATCGTCTCAATGGAATCGGCAATGAGGTCGCGCGACTGCAATGAATAACTCATCCCATCGGTTCCCATTGAAATGCCGTCACTGACACCGATCGTATTGAACCGCATCCCCACCATTCCACATTCCACAACGCCTTGTTTCACCTCGGCAGCCAATTGATCGAGGTGCATATTGCAAGTGTTTCCCTCGTACCAGACACTCCCAATCCCAATTTGGGGCTTGTTCATGTCGTCCGAGGTCAGCCCCGTTCCATAAAGCATTGCCTGAGATGCACCTTGAACTTTGGGCTGAGTGATTCGACTGCTGTATTTATTAAGTTGGCTGGACATAAATTATTTCAACAAAACTGGTTTCGGTTCAGGCTAACAGCATCTCAAATGGGCGCGGGTTTTCAATCGAATAACGAGCTATTTTGGGAAATTAAAATCCGATTTAACCGAATGGCATAAACACCCCCGCTTGCCGTGGCCCAACGGCGATTCGCCTCCCAATGCCCACGAAAAAACCTCAAGCTAAAAACTTGAGGTTGGTGGATTCAAATGGAAACGGAGACGCCCTAAGAAGTGGCGGCAGGAGCCGTTGGGGCAGCTTCATCGGCATCGCCCGATTTGGCATCGCCCGATTTGGACTCGCCCGATTTGGACTCGCCCGATTTGGCATCGCCCGATTTGGCATCACTTCCCTCGACTTCATCTGCGGCAGCCTCTGCGGCAGCCTCTGCGGCGGCTTTGATTTCGGCGGGATGTTCACCGGAGACAAGCAAATCAATTTGCTTGGTAATGCTTCCGACGATTGAATCACGAGTGCCCGTGGAAAAAGTCCCTAGGTCAGTGGAAATAGACATCGGAACTTCGACGCTGGCTTCGGATAGTGCTCGGCAAAGTTTTACCGAAAAGGAATCTAGATGATCGCCAGGTAACGATGTGCGATCGGCATCTTTCAGAGCCGACAGGTCAGCGCCCTCGACGATGTCTGCCAGTCGAACTTCTGAAACGACATCCGACAAACCGGCTGCAACAAGATGCTCCACGGTGCCACCACCTGCAGCCCACTGAAATGCATCAACGCAAACACCCACGTTGGGCTGACCGACTGCTTTGACAAGCGTCAACAATTCTTCTGCGGTTTGAACGAATTTAAATTCGCCGTCGGGAACTTCACAATCAGTTCCGCGAAGCCACAATCCAATGTTCAATGAGGATTCGGTGCACTTTTCACTCAATTCCTGAAGTCGCTGCTGATATTTTTCAAAACACTCTTGGAATGAATATAATCCGCTACTAGAAGCCACACTGACGTAACAACCTTTTGCATTGAGGGTCGTTGCCAAATCCAGAATTGTGTCAAGCTTTTCCATCGCGGTGTTGTAATCATCATCCGAGGCACCAAGATCGACCGGCAACTCAAAGGTTCCCATATCAATCTTTGCACTTTGTAAAAACTGACAGGCAAATTGCTTGCCCAGCGTGTCATGGCGTCCGACAAGATCAACCATGTCGACTTCAACTCCGTTGAAACCGTGAGTTAAGGCTAACTCAATTAGCTCATTTTGTTTTCCAGCAACACCGAGACCACCACTGTTTAGAATTTTATACACTTGCAAATTTTCTCCCTAGGGACCAGCGTTGGCGGGCAAAAATAAGCCAACTCGGTCATTAACTTTTGTTTGTTCAGTATCTTTAAACCCAGTGCGACGCCAACACATCGAACACTCGATGAGCCGGATTCAATCAGAACCTCCCGCAGAACAATTCATCGGTTCGCCCTCCGAAGTCGGGAACCGCTCGTCCACGGGGCATTGAGCTGTATAAGTCAAATATACGAGAGAGGCCAAATACGACCCCTACCCTAAGATTATGACAGATTCCCCTAATTTATCATAGGGCTCCGGGTTTATCCTCAATTCCCATGAGAAACGAGTATTTGCGGATCGAAAGCCGCGACAATGCGACTCAACGCTCGTGTTGACCACCGTTTATCAATGCTGACCCCGACTGGCGAAAACCGATCCCCTTTCCCAGAGCTACAAAACCCGCTGGGCTCGTTTTGGAGAACAAGCAACAAGGCAAAGAAGCCCTCGCAGTGGCAGCCCCTGAGTCCCTTCACCGGCGATTGCTGTTACGACTGAGCACCAAATTGCAATGATCTCTGTCGGTCGGATCAGCCCTAGGAAGGCCCTGCCGATTCTCGAAGCCCACGTTTGGTTGGAGCAAAGTCAAAGTTTAACGACTAGGCAGCTAATCCTGCTGGCCTCATTTTAGAGGCGTTAAGCTGTAACAAATATGAGGATCAATCTGCCCTTACATTCGCAAAAAAACGTATTATCTGCACAACGCGAGCAAGAGGCCGAAGACAAATTGACGATGCATTTGAGAGAAACACAGCGGCGAGTGCATTCAAGTTGAGAGGTCGGGCTAGTGCCTGCCTTATCACGATTCACTCGCAACAAGAACTGTTCTCTTGAGGTTTGAAATGTCACGTGAGCTTAAGAATTATATTGCCATCGGCATCTGTGTTGCCGTTGTGACGAGTTTCGCGATTCAGTCATTCTCGCCGGAAGCGAAAACATCGGTGACGTTTCAAACGAAAACCGAAGATTTCCGGCCGATCTCTTCCTTTGAAAATCCGCATCCTCTCGCGCCTCCTCCCTCTACCGCCAGTCCTCTAGCGGAATTGAAAAAGATGACAACGACGTCAGGCAACAACCCGTCGGCGTTGGAAAAAGCGAGAATCGCCAAAGCGACTGCAGAAGCCAAACTCCAACAGTCGCTAAGAACAACAACGCCTGAGGAAAAAATTTCGGCCTTGCCAACCATGACCGCCGTCGCGGAAGTCACGACTAAACCTCCCGTTGAAATTCCCGAGCCATTGAAGTCTCCCGTTAAGAACGTGGCCGTGAAAAAATCAACCGTCCAAGCTGAGGTTAAAAAACAGATTCAAAAGGCAACCGCCCTTAGCCTTGAGTCCCCTCCTCAAAGCCAAACGGCATTTCTTAAAGACGGGACCGATCAGCGGCAAACCATTGTGCGACAAGTAAGCAATGAAGTAAGCACACCGGCACCTCGAACTGCCACGCCCCTGCGACTACCGCTTCCCGAGCAAGTCGCCCATCAGGCCGTGCATCACATCGAATACGGCAAGTCACTTTCTCGACGCGGCTCTTCCTATTCAGCCCAGCAAGAATTTTACGCCGCACTCCGTATTATTGCGAGCTCCAACGATTCACAAACCGGCACCAACCACTACAGCCTGGCCCTCGCGGAAGCTGCCTTGGCGATGAAAGAAGCGCGGGACTTTGTCGGCACCGACTTGGAATCAGAAGCGTTCCTAAGTGTCGCTTCGACGGTTGACACCCATCTAAGTAAAATTATAAATCAAGCCGATTTAGATCAAATGTCGCCAAGACAAGCCATCCAACAGTACTTTCAGTTTGCCCAAGACCGCCTCGATCAAGCGGGGGGGCGAAACGTAGTTTCGGCAGAAGCCTTCTGTTGCCTTGGGAAATTACACACCTCGATGAGGCAATCTGAATCGTCGCTTGGAGCCATGGAGGTCGCCAAAGCAATTGCGTTTCATCGCGCTGCACTTTTAAGTGATCCCAACAATTCTCGCAGCGCAAATGAACTCGGCGTCCTGATGGCCAAAATAGGACAACTTGATTCAGCGGTGGCCCTCTTCCAACAAAGTTTAATGAAAAACCAAACGCCTCAAACATGGAAGAACTTGGCGAAGACTCACCAACAGAAGGGCGAACTTGAGCTGGCAAAAGCGGCACAAGACCAATACCTCTCGCTCATGCAAGCCCCACTCACCAAAGACCAATCGTCCATCCGTTGGGTCCCCAAAACTTCGTTTAACCAAAATGCTTCGTTTAACCAAAATGCTTCGTTTAACCAAAATCAGGCCAGCCAATTCAATCAAGCTAACCCAATCATGAACTCCGATAACCGCAACAGTATCAGCAATGAAAACCGGCCCCGCCAGACGAATCAACCCGCCGCAATTTCGGCTGATCAACGCGATTCAATTCCCGGAAAAACGCTGACTGACCGACTGAAAGAATTCTTCTAATCCATCGATTCGGATTCTATTTCATGCCGCTGTTGAATCTAAAAACACATAGGAACAAGTGAATCATGAGGCTCACGACATCAATCAAATCGAGCGTACTAGGGTGTGCACTGGTCGGTGCTCTATGGTTGAGCGCTACCGACCGGGACAAGCCTCAAGGACCGGAATTTAGTCGTTCCCAGTTGACTCCCGCCATCGCGGGGGCGACAACCATCGAAGACGGTCAAATTCAGCTTTGCCAGGGATACGATTCCAACGGTTCCAGCCAAATTGCCCGCCCCAACGTCATCCCCGGCATTAACAATGGCCAGTTCGGATACGTTGCACCCGCGACGATTCATGCCGCACCTACACGCTCGCTTCAGGGTGTCGACCAATTCACTCTCGGTCGCAAGGGGGCCGAGGCAAAATGGCGAGATAGCACCTGCGTGCCATGGGAGTCTATGGCGTATGGGGAATACATTGGCCCCTACCGTCGGCCGGCAATGGGCGAATACCGGTTACGTGTCAACGATGAATTAGAATTAGTATATCTACGAACCCGTCAAAAATCGGTGAAACCCTATCAGCTATTTGTCGGGGATTCGATACGCATTTCATCAGCGATTGACACATCGTTAAATGCAGAGAGCCTTGTCATTCGATCCGATGGCATGGTTTCGCTCTCGTTAATTGGTCAGGTGATGGTGGCCGGCAAAACCGTCGAACGGCTCCAACAAGAACTCGACGAAAGCTATAAAGCTTGGGTCATTAACCCCGAGATGCTAGTCCAACTCATCAAAGGCGAAACTCCTCTAGAGGACATCATCAATTCAGTAGATGCAAGAGCGGGGCAGGGGGGAACCGGTCGCGCGGCAACGGTCTCGCCAGACGGGACAATCCAACTTCCTGGACTCGGCAGTATTCCGGCAATCGGGCTGACACTCGAGGAAATGGGAAGAGAAATTAACGCGCGTTACCAAGGGCGGCAGGGGGGCATCGAAGTCACCCCAATTCTTACCCAGCGGGCACCCAGTTATATCTACGTCGCAGGCGAGGTTCCCACCTCCGGACGATTTGAAATGGTTGGCCCAACAACTGTGATGCAGGCGATCGCACTGGCAGGGGGATTCAAGCCGGGCGGAAATGTCAGAGAGGTGGTTGTTTTCCGTCGCGACCAAGATTGGCGACTGACGGCGACAAAGCTAGATCTCAATGGCGCGTTACTTGGCAAACGCCCTCATCCGTCGGATGAGATTTGGCTTCGGGATTCAGACATTGTCTTGATTCCAAAAAAACCGATCCAGCGAGTATCGGAATTTGTTGAACTCTACCTCACCAACACGATCTACAGCATCTATCCCCAACAGGCAATCTTCGACATCGATAATAACACCGGGTTTTAGATCGTACCGGGTTTTAGATCGTACCGG
>JAPKBL010000173.1 GCA_028823415.1 Mariniblastus sp. | reverse complement strand
CAATTCAGTTGGCGCAATTCAGTTGGCGCAATTCAGTTGGCGCAATTCAGTTGGCGCAATTCAGTTGGCTATCTGAATCGTGCAAAACCTGGAGCGGCCCCAGCGCACCATCATGGCCATCTCGTGTTGAGGCTTTCGTTTTTTCATTACGCTGAACGAGTGCATAAACTAAAACACCGCCTCGCTGCGGACATTGATTCGATTCGATTCCAATGCGAACACTTCCATAGTCGCCGCAGGCAAATACTGGAACATTACGCAGTTAATCCAGCGTCTGCACCACAGGTATCTCATGCTTGATCGAAACCGAGTCATCGGCTTGCAGGCCAGTGGCACACAACAGGACTAATCCAGCAACTATCCAATTAATTTGCACGAAGATAGACCTTCATTGGTTTCTAGAAATTGAACCATACCCGGCCCGGGCAATGCCTTACTCTTTTTCACACAGGCGTCTCGCCGTTTTTCACCTTTGTTTGAAAAACTAATGGACTGAAATAAACGCGGGGATTCCCAGCTTCCATTCTAAGTTGATACCTAGGCTATACTAGAACCAGATAGATCACTACGCCAACGAGCCGCCTCTATGCACCTGACATCAAAATGCCGAATCAATTCCTCCCTGATGATGTTGCTTTTATTAACATCCTCCATCGGGGCACAAATTGGAAATGCAGCCACCTTTGAGAAACTCAAAACCGCGCCGGTTTTTGGAACCGGCATGGTATTGCAATGTGGCGAGCCGATCCGCATTTGGGGGACATCTGCAGTCGGTGATAAAATCAGCGTCACACTCGGAGCACAGAACCGCGGTGTCACGACATCGACGGATGGAAATTGGTCGGTCGTATTCCCTCCGAAAAAAGCTTCTTTCGAACCGCTCACCCTGACCGTCAATGAAATTCAGTTTGACGATATTTTGATTGGTGAAGTGTGGATCTGTGCGGGCCAATCGAACATGCAATTTTCTCTAAAACAATGCGACAGCGGGAATGAAATGCTTCGCCGTGCGGATAACCCGCACCTGAGAATCATGCGTCATCAAGGATTGCGCTTGGTTGCCAAAGACGGATACACCGAACGCGAACTGCAGCGGTGCAATCCCGTTGATTTCTTTGAGACCGAATGGCTCAAAAGCGACTCAAAATCTGCCGCAACCGCCTCCGCAGTCGGATGGATTTTTGCAGAGCAATTGCAAAAGAAACTTAACGTGCCTGTCGGCCTGATTCAAATCGCGGTGGGTGGATCGGCAATGAACAACTGGATTCCTCCTCAAGCAGCTCGTGAAAATTCGATCACTGCAGCACTCTATCAAGGTGACTGGCTGAACAATGAGGCGGTCTACCCTGCCCACAGGACGCGGGCGAAACAGGCCATGAAACCGGGCCTGGAAACGAACCAGCCCTACATCATTGGAGAGACCCAGTACCGCTGGCTTTGCGAACCGGGGTTTCTCTTTGAAGCAGGGATCGCGCCGCTTCAATTCCTCTCGTTCCGGGGAGTCCTTTGGTATCAGGGAGAATCTGACGCCTATAGTGATACCGCCGCAAACAACGCTGCCCAGCTATTCCCATTGCTAATTGAATCGTGGCGAAAACATTTCAATCAATGCGAGTTACCTTTTCTTTTTGTGCAGTTGCCCGGATTCAAAAATCCAGACTGGCCGGCGTTTCGGGAAAGCCAGCGACGCACCGAATTATCGATTCCTGACACAGGGATGGTGGTCGCCATTGATCTCGGCGATGAGCAAAATATCCACCCAAAAGACAAGCGTCCGATCGGAGATCGCCTACTTCGATTAGCGCTTAACAATGTCTACGAAATTGGCGGAGAAACTGAACGACTCGGCTTTCCAACCGTCAACAATATTCAACTTTTGGAAAATCGGCTTGTCATTAAGTTTGAAAATTGCGGCGATGGATTTTTACCGATCGAAGGAAAACTGAATGGATTCGAAATTGGTGATGAAGCTGGAGATTTTATGGCCGTTGATGCGGAACTGTCCGCTCCCAATAGCGTCACCCTTCACTACCGGAAACAGAAGCCGTCGACGGTGCGTTACCTTTGGGAGGGGTTTCCAGAAAATAAAGTAAAACTATTCAACGAGGGCGGGCTGCCAGCAGGGCCGTTTTCTTTGTCTGTCAGTGAATTTTCACCAGGCTCAACGTTCCGAGACAATCATTTACGGATCCCCCCAATCGTCGCCCATCGCGGTGCCTCCGCCGCCGCGCCGGAAAACACCATCCCGGCATTTGAGTTGGCTTGGAAAAAAGGCGCAGACGCAATCGAACTTGACTGCCACCTTACCGCCGATGGGTATATCGTCTGCATTCACGACAAAGACACAAAAAAAGTAGCGGACCAAAATCTCGTTATACGGGAATCCAAATTAGAAGACCTTCGTGCTCTGGACGTTGGATCGTGGCTCGATACAAAATTCGCCGGAACAACGATTCCAACGCTCGTCGAAGCAATGGCGACCGTTCCGGCCGGCAAAAAAATCTATATCGAGGTAAAATGCAATGCTTCGATTGTTCCGGTTTTGTTTCAGGATATTGAGCAGGCGGACCTAAGCAAGGATCAAATTGTCATCATTTCATTTGACGCTGAAGTCATCAGGCAAGTCGAATTAAAAGACCCGCTTCTCCAAACTTATTGGCTGACTTCATTAAAAAAAGAGAAGTCCGGAGCTCTTTCTCCAACGCTCGATACCATTCTTGAAACACTCTCTCGAACGGGCACTGATGGCGTCAGCACCAATCACGCGGAACTTTGCTCGGATCTAATTCGCAGCGTTCAGAAAGCAGGATATCAACACCACGTCTGGACGGTAGATCAACCGCAAACTGCAGCAAAACTTTGGCGCTGGGGAACGGAGTCAATCACAACCAACCGACCCGAAAAAATAAGGCAACATTTTCAAGTAGAAACGTCTGTTTCCAATGGCAAAAAGCCGAATCCCAATATCCTCTTGATTGTCGCCGATGACTTGGGCTGGGCAGACGTGGGTTATCATGGATCGCCGATACCCACTCCCAACATCGACCATTTATGTAAAACGGGAATCGAGCTTGACCGACACTACGTCGCACCGTTGTGCACACCGACACGGGTGGGATTGCTAACCGGTCGATATTGGTCACGCTTTGGAAACACTGAGTGGTCGAATTTGCGTGTTTTACCGTGGGGCACTCCCACATTGGCAAGCCTGCTTAAATCGGCCGGTTATCGAACTGGCATTTCCGGAAAATGGCATCTCGGTTCCAAACCGGCCTGGGGGCCAAAACAATTCGGGTTTGATCAAACCTATGGTTCCCTCGCTGGCGGTGTTAACCCCTGGACACATCTTTATAAAACCGGTGCCTACAGTAAATCTTGGCACCGCAATGATCAATTGATTGACGAAGAAGGACATGCCACCGATCTGATCACGCGTGAAGCCGTTGAGTTCATTGGAAACAAAGATGAGTCGACTCCTTTTTTCATGTACGTGCCCTTCACCGCTGTTCATACCCCCTTCGATGAACCCGAGTCCTACCTCGCTCGCTGCGAACATATCAGTGACCAACGTCGCCAGTACGCCGCGTCCTGTGTTCATCTCGACGAGAGCATCGGAAAAATTATTGACGCTCTCGAAAAAACCGACCAACGAGCCAACACGGTCATTATTTTTCTGTCCGATAATGGCGGCACCAACGGAGACGATAGCGAAGCCTATCCCGATACGCAGCGAACGACGCTAATTCAGGGCCTTAACAAACCATTACGAGGCTGGAAAACACAACTCTGGGAAGGTGGAATTCGTGTTCCCGCCCTGATCAACTGGCCGGGTCGTCTTGCCCCAGGTCGAGTAGAAGAAGCCATTCACGTCACCGATTGGCTACCAACCCTTGCGTCAATGATCGGCCACAAAACTGATCCCGCAAACCCTATCGATGGAGTCGACCTTTGGCCACTTTTTACCGGCCAACGCGCCCCAGTCGCCTGGGATACGCGAACACTCTATTCGCTTGGCGTCCAAGCAAAATCGGCATCACTGCACCATGGCCCTTGGAAACTGATCGTTAACAACGCGCCCAACGGAAAACATCAACTGTTCAACCTTCAACAAGATCCCACAGAGAAAAACGATGTCGCCGATCAGAACTCCCCGATCGTGGAAGACCTTTTAGAACGTCTCGAACGTGCATCTCAGCTTGACAATGCCGCCCTTCCTAACAGAGAAAATGACGACAAGAACACGACTTCCGTTCCCGCTGGCCAATAGGACAACGCGTCATGAGAAATGATCTTAGGTATCCCTCATCACAACCAGTCGCTTCCGTCAGGGCGCAGTCAATCAGTTATTCGGCCAGGCCTCAGGAACCACAAAGCCACAGGAAGATTCTTGAATTTCATTGTGAGTAAACCGGAACTGGCTGACGTAAACAGGGTAGCCCTCGGTGTCAAAATGCTGCTTCAACTGTTTTGAAAATTCCTCTGGCGTTTGAAGTGCTTCCGGGCTCACTCGACTATCGTCCAACCAATGCGGTTTCTCTCGAACGCGATACAGACAATTCGCCTGATTTAGACGGTTCAACTCCGACGCCCGAATCCACCAGCCGGTCAAATGACTCTCGGCCAGTTTCGCCGGAGCCACCGGCCGGCCTTTCATCCCCATTGGGTAGAAAATACAGCCCTTTACAAATGCACGACGGATGGCAACGTCTGGAAAATCCCGTTGACTTTGCAGCAGCTGATGCTCGAACATTCGCTTCGTTTTCTTCTCAAAATTATCCGTTGCGTTGGGCCCCAGATGATGACTTCCATTCTTGGAATGATCCGGATCGTAAAGGTAGAACTTGATCGCAACTTCCCAATGGTTCAACAACCGCTGTTCATCGCGAAACAAGAAATCAATTTCACCAAGAGTCTGCTTTCCCTCGCGGACTTGCCAACCATGCGCAACTAATTCGGTTTTTCGGATGTATTGCAGCCAATACAGCACGAGTTGCTCAAAATAACGACCGACACGTCGCCCGTCAGATGAATGGATAAAGTCACCAAAATGCGCCCGCGAAATCTGCGAGGCTTCTATTGGACGGAGGCTTTCGATCGCCTCACGATCCGACCCTGAACCCAAAAACACATCGCAAAGCAGGGACGGACTGTTGACCGCCCAGATCAAATCATTCACCGCTCGATCAATACTTATCACGCTAAAAACCAATCATCAGTATCAACACCGTTCATTCAACAGCAGACTTCGAGTCAGATCGCAACGATCCTCAAACTCCTACGCCTTTTCGGCTCGTAGAATTATGAATGAGCGTTAGATATAGTAAGAGGGTAACAAATTGCCGCAGACTTTTTTAATTAAATACGACCTTAAATATAGTTGTGTTTCTTTTACGTAACAGATTACATCGGCTAAAAAAGGCCACTAGTGTCTTGGGTTAAATATAAACCTGTATAAATTCGATGCGTTAAACCTTTTCAATCACCATCGATCCACAGTCCACCTCTATCGAAAGTTAATCGATGAACATCTTAAAAATCGCTCCTGTCGTTATGTTCCTAATCGTTTCCTTCGCTGGGGCACCCTGGGGGGTCGGGCAAACGACCGACAACACCCCACCCAACGTCAAGCGCAACAAGGCCAGTCATGTCGATGAACTGCCAGTCGTTTTCAAAGAAGATTTTGAAAAAGGCCTAGCGAGGTGGGAAATTATCGACGACCAGTCATGGAAACTTGAGGAACACGGTGCCGGTAAGAGCCTGAGTATTATTCGACGAAACAGTGAATACGCGCCAAAGGTTCGCAGTCCACGCCACATCGCACTCGTTAAAGACGTCGAGGCAGCCGATTTCGTAATTACATTTAAAGTTAAATCGACCAAGGACACAGGAAACCATCGAGATTGTTGCGTCTTTTTCGGCTACCAAAATCCTACAAACTATTATTACGTGCACCTCGGAGCCAAACCTGACCCTCACAGTGGCCAGATCATGATCGTGAAAGATGCGCCGCGACTGGCATTAACCAAAAACGAAAAGAAAACACCGTGGGACGATTCATGGCATAACGTGAAACTTGTTCGTGATTCCAAAAAAGGAACCATCGAAATCTATTTCGACGACATGGAGACACCACACATGTCAGTCAAGGACACTACCTTTGGCAAAGGTCGCATTGGCCTTGGATCCTTTGACGACATGAACGCGTTTGACGAGATCGAAATTCGCGGAAGGTAGACGACCCCTTCAAGTTCAAGTCTGCTGTTTTCCAAACGCGGATCGCAAGGCAGCGAGACTCTTCGGGACTGCGGTCCAGGGATCTTCCTTGCCCTCGAATTCAAGAGCAACGTACCCTTTATAATCTGCTCCTTGACAGATTTTCGCAATCCGGTCGTAGTCCATTTCAAGCGTGTAGTAAACGCCGCCGCCGTAATAGGTTTTCGCCTGAATAAAAACCGCCTCCGGAGCAAGCATTTCGAGTTGCTCGTACCGACGCTCAAAGAAATTACCGGTGTCCATCGTTACTCGAAGCCAAGGGGAATCAATCGCGTTGACAATTTTCAAAACCCCTTCGGCCGTGCTTCCGAGGCCCCAATGATTCTCCAACCCGAGGACAACGCCGCATTTCTTGGCCGCCGGTAGACATTCGGTTAAAGCGTCAATCACCCACTTGAATCCCTCTTGGTCCGTACAACCGGGGAGGCGGGGTTCAACTCCCTTGTTATTCATCAGCTCTTCAAAACTTTTTGAAGTTCCCCATCGACCCGTGTTCACGCGAATCGTCGGGATGCCTAGCTTGTAGGCCATCTCGATTTGGCCGATTGTTTTTTTGACATTCTCATCGCGATAGTCTTTGTCGGGTCGCAGGAAACCTTGATGCGTCGACATCCCGCATAGATCAAGACCGTTAACAAAAGCGCGACGCTTCAGCTTCTGCAACATTGAATCGGAGGTGTCCTCCATTTGCACAAGCAATAGTTCGACCCCGTCGAAACCCATTTTCGCCGCGGTATCGATACACTCGGGCATCGTCAATTTGGAGCCATCTCGAAATGTAAAAAACGAGTAAGTCGAAACGGCAATCCGGTTAGGAACAAAAGGGGCGGATTCCAATGCAGATTCGGTTGAACCGCCAACATTCGGTTTCAATCCGCCCAATGCGTTTCCCGAAACGGACGCGGCAATCGCCGTCGCTCCAACCGATGCTTTCGTCAAAAAATTTCGTCTATTCAATGGGGACATATTTGGATCCATTTCATTGTCTTGATAACATTTCCCAGCTTCCTCATATTCTGCCGTCTTTTGAGTGAAATTGAAACCAAATTTTCTGAAATGAAATCAAAAGCCGTCGAACCGCAGGCCGACACAGTTAAAATTTAGCCATTCGCTTGCGAGGATCGAGTTGCAATTTTCTAATCAGCAAAATCAAATGGGGTTAGTCGATCCTATTCAAGCAATCAGACTCAAGCAATCAGACTCAAGCAATCAGACTCAAGC
>JAPKBL010000062.1 GCA_028823415.1 Mariniblastus sp. | reverse complement strand
AAACATGCCTCCCCAAAACATGCCTCCCCAAACCGCGAATGCAGCAATCTGTCCCGCATTTTTATAATTGCCAATAGAAACGCTCATTAATAATCCTCGTAAGATATCGATCGCGTGAAGCGATCTGTCAAAACTGCAAAAAGTCAGCTAGATTTTAAGCTCGACATTTACTGAAAACGATTCATTCACTCGATCGGAACCGCTGTGAAACCACTCATTCCCCCTAATGGAAAATGCCTCCAAGGAGACCGCGCTGAATGTCCGTTGGTCTGCAAGTATAACCATTTTGACGGAGATGAGCTAACCATCGATGCCTGGGAACTTAAATGCCTAGATTGCGGCTGGCGAGATACAGTCGGATACAGGAGTGACGAGATGGATGGCGAAACAGCCAATCCAAAAGAATGTCCGTTTTGTCAGAAAACCGACCTTCCCACGGGACAACGCCCGTGTGAACAGTAACCGATGCCGCTTGTTTGCGCGGATCGGTAGAAACGCATTATGAACGCGATTAATTTGACACCCAGCGTTTGGCTCTGTAGCTAAAACGTAATATAGCGAATCAGATTTCTCAGCGGCTGTCCATCGATATACGCCGCCGGCTGGCCGATCAGTCCACGCCCCACATAAGTTCCCGGTGGCATATTCTGAAGCGTTACTCCAGCCGATTGGCTCGTCGATGCTCCAACTACATTTTGGTAAGCACTTGGTGGCAGACAACAAACGGTCGTCTTCAAATTAGTTGAAGCGGTGGATGGATACGCGGTATTTCCTGATGGAATTGCACTGACCCGAGGCGGTGAAAGCCCAAGTGTCGATTGCCGAATGGATGTCTGTTGAACCGCAGGAGCGGAAGCCAACCCCGTGGGTTGAAAAGCTACTTGACTCGCCGACCGGTTTGGAAAACTTGCTGATGTCAGCTGAATCGATTTTCCATCTTTGATATCGAGAGCGGGTATTGTGGATGCCTGATACTGCAAAACAGAACGCCGAGAACTCAGCCTCATCGGTACTTGTGGGGCCCCGACGACCGCCCGCTGAGCCGTCATTTGCGGCTGGCGAGAGAGGACTTGTGGAGGAACGATCGAAAGCGGATTGGGGTTGAGGCTTGGCGTTGGATTGGGATTAACCGCTGCAGTGTTCGATGGAAAATTCAAATTAAACGGCGGCACCGACGCATTTGCCGACAATGGAGGATTCGCAAACTGGGAAAGGTTCCCAACCTCCTTACTCGATAACGGCACAAACTTGGACTCGAAACTACTACTCATTTGATAAGGCTGAGCCTTGTGGGGACTAAAAGCACCCGCACGCACGTAAGGCGGTGTAGAAAACACCGAGTCGATCTGTCCGATTGCCTGACTTTCAAACTGGCCGCACGAAAGAACAACCACCGTCATCAACAGTAAAAAGAAAATTCGGTTCATTACCTTCTCGCAAAGAAACCCACCGACTATCGCTGACTCAGTTACAAGCCGCGGTAATCCTATATTTATCGACGCTTTCGATAAATCAATTAGCAGATCCCTTCTATCGGGCCAACCTCAATGCGAGGCGTGGTTGAGAGGACGCTCTCGCAGACGACCCACCCGCTAGCAAGCCTGAAGGCAACGCATCCAAGTTGCAATGACTAAAATTAATCTTCCAATTCACTCTCAGATGAATCGTCTGCTTGATTTTTTAGCTTGGCAATTCCGATCCCGGCGAAGCCAATCGCAATTGTCATCAAGGGACTGATCAAGTTGAAGAAACAGAACGGTGCGTAAACAAAGGTAGAGACCCCGAGCACGGAACTTTGCGCTGCGCCGCAGGTATTCCACGGAATCAAAACCGAGGTAACCGTACCAGCGTCCTCCAGTGTGCGGCTCAGGTTTTGAGGCGCCAAACCGCGTTTGGCATAGGTCTCACGAAACATCTGACCGGGAACCACGATCGCCAGATATTGATCCGAGGCCGTCGCATTTACAAAAATACAACTTCCCGCCGTCGTTGCTATCAGGGACCCGGTCGACTGCGCCATGCCGATCAATGGGTCGGTAATTCGTTTCAAGAGCCCACAGGCTTCCATCACACCGCCGAAACACATTGCGGTAATGATTAACCAGATGGTGTTCAGCATTCCATCCATTCCTTTACCTTTGAGTAATTTAACGGCCATGACTTTTGCTTGCATTTCGTCGACCTTTTGTTGGGCAGAAACAACCTGAGCCGAATCCACAGAACCGCCAGTCGCTAACTCGACTTCCTCCAACTCCAGCTTTGCCTGCTCGAATTCCGCACCGAACTTAGCTGCATCCTCCTTCGAATAACGAGAGGTTTCGAATGCCATTGAGTTAATAAATGCAACGTACGCGCGTTTTGCATAACTGGGCTGAACCAATTCCACTTCGTCAGTCGACGAAACAACCTCGACGTCATCGAGACCGGCAATTTCCGAAACCATTTGCGGTTGAAAAATAATTGCAAATACGCCGCCCAACACCGCGCCGACAAACAATGCCGCAACGGCATCGAACTTGAAAATCACCATCGCCAGCACAACTAGTGGCACGATAAACAACACTGGGCTTACGGTATCAAAATTGGCAAGGATCTCCTGTTTTAAGGCCGCCGTTTTACCTGCAATCTCAGTCGGTTCCGCCCCAATTCCAATCAAAAAGTAGATCACCAGTGCGATGATAAAACTCGGGACGGTCGTCCACAGCATGTATTTTATGTGCGTGATTAAATCAGTTCCCGCCATCGCGGCCGCTAAATTGGTCGTGTCCGAGAGTGGTGAAATTTTATCGCCGAAATACGCGCCCGAAATGATTGCACCCGCAGTCAGTGGAGTGCTGACCCCGAGGACCATCCCGATTCCCAGAAGTGCAATCCCAACGGTTGCCACCGTCGACCATGAACTTCCCGTCGCAACAGAAACGATGGCACACACCACAGCCGTTGCAACCAAGAAACTCTGCGGACTCAGAACATCGAGACCATAATAAATCATGGCAGGCACAACACCGCTCATCATCCAGGTACCGGCCAAAGAACCGATCAACAACAAGATTAACATGGCCACCAAAGCGGACCCAATCGCTCGCTCAATTCCGGAAAGCATTTTCTTAAACGAATTGAGGTACAACCTCCCAACGATCGCAGCAGTACCCGCGGCCATCAACAGGGCAATCTGGTTGGGGCCGTAAGAAGAATCTTCCCCGTACAGGTAAACGTTGAGCCCCAACAAACCGATCAAAACAAAAACAGGGAGCAGGGCCGCCCACAGTGAGGGGGACTTGGCTTGATTGGCGAGATTATTCATCGTACCCAATGGTTGAAACAAAACGGCTGCAGAATTAACGATTGCAGCTCAATCGTTGATTAATATTCTTTGATGACAATTTCGCGTTGTCAATCTGGGCGCCCCAAAGAAAAATCCAGAATCAGAGCGAAACAGCAATCACGCGGCTTCACCTTCACCCGGCTCGATCCGATGCACCTTCGACAGTGACAATGTGATCGACTTTCCCATGCAAATCGTACTCGGATCAAGAGGCACCGACAAAATAAACTGCGGACCAGCCTCTCGCTCCGCTGAATATTCAATTATCCCACCATGCATCTCAGCGATTGCCCAAACCTTAGAAAGTCCAAACCCGAGGCCTCGACCAGCCTCCCGCCCTGAGAAAAATGGATCAAACAGGTGTTCTACTATCTCACTTCGAATCTTAGCGCCATTGTCAGAAACGGTAAATTGGATCATTCCAGGATCTGATCGGTGGATGCGAATTTCGATTTCCGGCTGCTGAAGACCAGCTGCTTCAAGCGATTCAACCGAATTTCGCACAAGACTCTTGATCGCAACAGCAATTTGAGTGGCGTCCAATTGCGCCCGATCGACACCGGCACTGATGATCACCCGAAACACAGCGTCGGGAAGCCTAGCGAGCAATGAACCCAGTTCCTCAACAACGCGCGCCATCATCAAACGGATCGAAGTTGTTTCAAGGCGTGCGCCGGGAGGATGGGCAAATAACATCATGTCCGAAATCATTTCATGAGCACGCATCGCCTGCTCATAAATTACTCCAAGCTTGTACTTTTTTTCCTGATTCGTCTCTACAGCCAACATGGTTTGTGCTCGCGAGGCAATATTGGCAAGCGGATTGTTGATCTCGTGACTCGCGCCATATGCCAACTGCTTCATCGATGCCAATTTATCCCGCTGCAAACGGTCCCCAAAACTCGCCGACGATTCGAGCGCTACTTTCCCCAATTCCACTAACTTGGTAACTGGCAATTTGCTCCCTCGCGTACCTGACCAACGCCGACTCAATCGAATCGGCGTTTCTTTTCGCCGGATCCCAGGGCAAGTGAAGTGATCCGCTCGTAAGTGTTTCCCAATCAGTTTCAAAACGAAGCTTTTACTCTGTCGTTTCTTTTGATACCCAAACAGCTGAACAAATTTCACGAGCGTCCGTCGCAGCTTTTTATTGGAACGGGCACGGCTGAATTGAATGAACCAGTCATCCCGTATTTTTTCAGGACACTTTTTGCCAATCGCCGGCCCATGCCCGATGCGGACAGCGCCCAATCCATCGAGCAGATTTCCAGAAACCGCCTCAATCAACTGCCGCGCCGAAGAGGGGGGCTGGCGGTGGATTTCGTGGTAATGCGATAAAGAAAACAACAACAACGTCGGATTTGAACGCAGCAAGCGATGCAATGGATGAACTGAGGCAGGGGACGTACAAGCCGTCACTAATTTAACCAAATCAGCTTCGAGGCAGGGCAAACGAATTGCCACGCGATCATCCTGTTCGCCCAATCCAATTGGTAACCAACGCACGGCCGCACCTGTGATTCAAGTCCATAATAAAACGCGCCTCAGACAATGCCGAGACGCGCTCGTTGTGTTATTGACACGCGTTTGCGATTTCGCAATCCCCAACAATCTCTAGCCAACAGCCGTATTGTTACTGTCCATATCGAGCATCTGACACCCGCGTTCGAGCAAAACATCAACCGAGAATGGCTTGTTCATAAAATCATCCGCACCCGCGGCTCTCAAGTCAGCAATTTTATCCTGCTCTACCATTCCGGAGATACAGATAATCTTTACTGTCTTCATCGAAGGGTCGTTGCGAACCCGTTGACAAACCTCTTTGCCATTAATATCCGGTAGCATCACGTCAAGAATGACAAGATCAGGCCGGAATTCTTTGACTAACATGCCCGCTCCGAAGCCATTATTTGCAGACTTTATCTCGAAACGACCATCTCGTGCAAACACGTCAGCCATCAACTCAACCAATTCCACATCGTCATCGACAATCAGCAATTTTCGCTTGCCGCTCTCCAATGCATCCGTTGGAATTCCGTTCTCTTTCATAAATGAATAGAGCAGTTCGCGTGGAATTCTGCGAAACCGACTACCCGGAACGCGAAAGCCTTTGAGGCTCCCATTGTCAAAGCAACGAATGATCGTCTGCTGGCTGACCTTGCAGATCTTTGCTGCTTCGCCGGTTGTAAAGACTGTTTTTGTACTCATTGAACCATCCTCTCCCTAGGTGGTTGGGGGGGAAAGAATAAATCTCCACCCGACGCGTCTAAGTTGATTTGAGTGCTTCACGGAGTCGAAAGTAAACTCGGGTTCCCCCGTAGTCCACGCGGTCATCGCTCAACTCCGCATACACCACAAACTACTAAATCCTACTATTTGAAAAAATTGACCGTTCCATCCGAAACTGCCAATCTTGCCAACACGACCGGATTATATACAAACTGTCCGGTCGGTCAAGATTGATTAGATTAACATAATTGCGGTAAATGAGTGGTTGAGGTTGACCTATTTACGAATTATTTTCTTTCTATTCGCGCTGTTAATCCTATACCTCCTATCCTTTCTACGCTATTTCATCCGATTTCAGTGTCCATTATTAAATATCAAATCGAGATGAAAAAAACCAATTGTTAAAATAGGTAAAACAAGGACTGGCTTTGTGAGGTTGCTCTAAGTAGCAACCTTTTCCTAACCAAGCCTCGCTTTCGCGAAACGACTGAATTCTCTATAGTCCGGCACGCAGTTTTTCAGTTTTTTGCTTCATTCCTGTTTTGAGACAGAAGCAGGTCGGTTTAATGCAAACATACGCGCCTCGCTCAACTTCGATCATCGATCGCTTCAAACAACACTACCTTGGCTTTTGGGCGTTGCCCCTTTGCTTGGTGGCTTTGGTCGGCTGTGGAACCACCACAACGCGGACTGCGACGGAGCAATTGCTGATGTCCGATGCCGTCGATCAGGCCATCAGCCAAATCGATTTCCAGTCTTTACGGGGCCAAAAGGTATTTCTTGACACACTGTACCTGCACTCTGTTAAAGGAGTCGGGTTCGTGAACTCGGAATACATCATCAGTTCACTTAGGCAGCAATTGACGGCATCAAGTTGCCTGATTCAGGATACCCGTGAATCGGCAGATATCATCGTCGAACCACGTGTCGGTGCGTTAGGGACCGATGGACATGAGGTCGTTTACGGGATTCCGCAAGCTGGTACTCTCACCTCCGCAGCAAGCATGTTCTCAAATTCCCCACTTCCGGCCCTCCCGGAACTCTCATTTGGAAAGAGCAATGCGCAATCGGGAATCGCGAAAGTGATTGTCTTCGCTTACGACCGTGAATCTCGAACGCCGATATGGCAATCCGGAATCGCCAAAGCCGAATCTACCAGTAGCAACACATGGTACCTCGGGGCCGGGCCGTTTCAAAAGGGAACAATTTACGAGGGCATGCGTTTTGCCGGTCAGAAATTACCCCCCGCACCTCACCTCGATGTAATGACCGGAGAAAATCTACTAGTCAACCGCGAAAAGAATAAACCGTTGGCTCCCATTGCCAAGACCATTGAATACGGCAATGAGTACGTCTTTGAAAAACTATCACCCAACACGCTAAACGACTCGTCCAAAGATACTCCACCGCCGATTCAAAACGCAAACTACGAAGACGAAATCAAAAAAACGAAATGAATTTTCTCCCCAAGGAAATTTCATGAACCAAAGAAAATTTCACCAGGCACGGCGGCGAAGACTGCCCAGTCTAGAATAGCCACCGGAGGTTTCACCTTGTTGGAACGCTCAGATTCTTCAGACGTGGGGTTAATCGACTACTTCTTTTTAGGTGTAACCTCGCCGTTGGCCATCGGTAGTGTGCCTGCAAAAAGCCCCTGAATCACTTTCGTCATATGGCGAAAGTCAAGCTTCTGAGATTCGTCCCCCGGCATGTGGTAATCTTCATGCAAGCTTCCTGCCGAGAAACTATGGGCAATCACTCCCTTTTGCGCAAACGGGTAATTGTCACTGGAACGATAGAGCATATCACCACTGAATTGAGGGTGCTGAAAGATCAGAACGCCAACTTCTTTCGCCCCCACGCTCATCAACTCACTCATGTCCGACTCATCCCAACCGGTCGACCAACATTTCCCACTGGCTCCCGCCTCAGGCCGACCAATCATCTCAATATTTACGTTTGCCACCGTCTTTTCGAGCGGCCAAATTGGATTGCTGACATAGTATCGCGAGCCTAAGAGTCCTTTTTCTTCACCCCAGAAAGTCATGAAAATCACTGTTCTTTTTGGCCCTTGCGGCATCACTGCAAATGCGTCTGCAAGGCTCAAAACGGCCGTTACGCCCGACGCATTATCATCGGCACCGTTGCAAATCACATCGCCAACGTTCCCTTTGATTCCAACGTGATCAAGATGAGCGGAGATGATAATCGCCTCTTTGGCCAATTCAGGATCACTCCCCGGAATCATCCCAATCACATTTCGAACTATTGCCGTCGAAGTCATTTGACGAGGTAATGAGATTTCATAATCCCCCTCAACAACACCTTTCTCAATGAGAACAACATGCCCGGAACTGGATTCTCGTCCCGTTTGCATGCGCGGCGCGCCACTGGAGGACGCCATCCCAACCAGGCGGTGATCGGGTTCGACCTGCACGATTATTGCCGTCGCACCATTTTCGCGAAGACGCGCAAGACGACGCATTAAATTACTCTGATCTCGCCGCGATTTAAACTTTTCCGCGACAATGCAAACAGGTCCATCGAACTTTTCATCATTCGAATTTTCAGCGGTCAACATTTTGACTTCACCCTGATAGTCGAACGACTCGTCACTCGCAGACAACAGTCCGTAAGTCGTAATCGCAACGCCGTCCCGCTTTACTCGCAATGCTCCATCAGAAACTTGCGAAACAGTAATTTCATTATTTTGATAAAAAGAACCATCTTCGCCGAGGCCCTTCAACCCTGCACCAAGAAAACGTGCTGCGACGTAGCTAGACGCAATGGTCAACTCAGGGGATGGAGTGTCACGACCTCTCATTTCGTCAGACGCCAAAAAAGAAACCGTGGACGTCACGATGCTCTCATTAATTACCGCAATCGACGCAGCAGGAATATCCTGCTGGGCAATCGCTGTTCCTGGAAACATGATCGCCAAACACCCCAGCACGAACCCAAGTTGAAGCCTATTTTCTTGACGTGTCATTTTCACAATTGACCTCAGTATAAAATTAAATGTTAGGAATAATTTGCATCGCAAACCCCAATCCCGAGCTCGCAATAAGTCTCTTGAAATTACTCTAAGACCGAGACTTGCCTTCTAAATGCAGCATCACCATGGCAATGTCCGCCGGCGTGATACCACTAATTCGCTGTGCCTGATCTAAACTAGCCGGACGAAAACGCCCTAATTTCTCTTTGGCCTCTTTCCTCAAATGAGAAAGCCCTTCGTAGTCAAAATGCTCGGGAATCTTCTTCTTTGCCAATCGTTTGTGCTTTTCAATCGTGGTCTGCTGACGTTTGACGTAACCGGAATATTTAATGTCATAGACAACCTGCAGATTAACCTCTTCAGGCACCTCCTCCAACGCTGGCAAATGGCTTTCTAATTCAGCCCATTGCGTTTCAGTTCGCTTTAGAAGTTTTTCTAGTGTGACGCCTTCGACTCGATGACTTTCCAACAACTGTTTGACACGGACGATCTCAGATTCTTTAGCATTAAGTCGGTCGAATCGATCGGAACCAACGAGCCCTAAGTCAAAGGCCTCCCGCGTAAGCCGACGGTCAGCGTTATCCTGCCGGAGTAGCAAGCGGTACTCGGCGCGACTGGTAAACATTCGGTAAGGTTCATCAACGCTGCAGGTTACTAAATCATCGATCAACACCCCGATGTACCCTTTATCTCGGTCAATCACCCAGTCCGGTTTTCCCGCTAGTTTCAACGCCGCGTTCGCGCCGGCCATCAATCCCTGAGCACCTGCTTCCTCATACCCCGTTGTCCCATTGATCTGTCCGGCAAAATAAAGGCCGGCCACGGTTTTCGTTTCCAAGGTCGGTCGCAATTGGTCGGGCGGGCAAAAATCATATTCGACGGCATATCCGTATCGCATGATCTGCGCATTCTCAAGGCCGGGAATCAACTTGAACATCGCGTCCTGAACATCGCGCGGAAGGCTGGTTGAGACTCCATTGACATAAACCTCAAGCGTATCGCGTCCCTCCGGTTCCAAAAACAACTGATGCCGATCTTTGTCCGAGAATTTTACAACCTTGTCCTCAATCGAAGGGCAATACCGTGGGCCGCTCCCTTGAATCTGCCCGCTATACATCGGAGCGCGATGGAGGTTATCCCGGATCAACTGATGTACATTTTCGTTCGTAAATGTGATCCAACAGGGAACCTGTTCGACTGAAAAATCATCAGTCAAAAAAGAAAAGGGCTGTGGATTGTCGTCGCCGGGCTGGATTTCAGCCCGACTGTAATCAATCGTTCTCCCATTCAATCTCGGCGGCGTGCCAGTCTTAAATCTGGCAAGCTCAAATCCTAGCCGATTTAGGGCTGCACTAATCCCGGTCGTTGTCCCTTCTCCGGCTCGACCGCCCTTGGTCTTCGCCTCGCCGGTATGCATTAAGGCGGACAGAAACGTTCCCGTGGTAAGAATCACCGCTGGAGCATGGTATTCAACGTCACCCAATACGCGAACTCCAATCACCCGTTGACCACCGGAGACACTCTGACTCTCATCTGGCTCTGTCAAAATATCCAAGACGACTTCCTGACGCAGCTCTAGGTTCTCTTGGTGTTCAATCGCAGCCTTCACCCAGTTCTGATAACCTTTTTTGTCAGCCTGCGAACGCGGACTGTGCATCGCAGGGCCCTTCCGCATATTGAGCATCCTGAATTGAATTCCAGTCGCGTCGATCGCCTGCCCCATCAGGCCACCTAACGCATCGATCTCCCGAACGAGATGTCCCTTAGCCACACCGCCAATCGCCGGATTGCAACTCAACTGACCAACGGTATCGAGGTTCGTCGTAATCAAAGCGACCCTCGCACCGAGTCTGGCCGCAGAGGCAGCAGCTTCGGTGCCCGCATGCCCGGCACCGACTACGATCACGTCATATTGATAAATAATTTTGTTCATGCAATTTCCCGAACTTTGTTGACCCACCCATCTTATTTGATCGAGAGACAACCCATACCCCAAATCGAAACCGCTCAAGTTTTTTTCAAAGCGCAAACCACCAACGCCAGTGGTTCAAGAGCTACAGGAGAGCATGGAACACCCGACGCGATCGCGGGCCCATTCCGGCCGTTTTTCCGCGAACGCTTCCTTTCCTTGCTGTTCTACATAAGGATTTCGAAGCACCTCCAACAGCTCCCCAATCATCTCATGATCGCCCTTTTCTGATCGATCAATCGCGAGCTGGGCGAGATAATTCCGCAGCACATACTTAGGATTCACTCGATTCATTCTCGCCTTTCGTTCTTCATTAGAATATCCGTCCTGCTGAAGGCGGCGTTTGTAATCTCCGACCCACCCCACAATTCGCTCTCGAACTTCACCTACCAAATACTGCGGTGAATAGTACGCATCTTGAAGAACATTCATGACTTCATCGTCAGACTGATCTTCAAGGCTGAGTTCTGCAAGACACCGAAAGAAGATCGTCATATCAGTTTCAACCAAAATCAAGATTTCGAACAAGTCTGTTTTGAGCGACTCATCTGTGGCGGCGCAATACTTGGCTAAGCCTAACTTCTCAGCAATCATCTGACTGGATCCCGATTCAATCGTATCAAGGTAAACATCGAGGCCACGCTGCAAAGATTCGACATCATCTACCAGTGGCATCATCGCATTTCCCAGCTGATACAAATTCCAATGGGCCACCGAGGGTTGGTTTCCAAAACGATATCGCTTCCCGGCAGCATCCGTTGTGTTGGGAGTCCAGCCAGGATCGTAATCTTCCAGCCAACCGTAAGGGCCATAATCAATCGTCAATCCGAGGATCGACATATTATCAGTGTTCATCACGCCGTGAACAAACCCCACTCTCATCCAATGAATGATCATCTCTGCCGTTCGCAGACAGACTTCTTCAAACCAATCCGAATACTTCCCAGGTTGATCTGAATGTAGATGTGGATAGCAATCCTTGATCGTGAAATCGCACAGCCGTTTCAGATTCTCGACATCGTTCCGGGCTGCAAAAATCTGAAAATTCCCAAATCGTGTGAACGAGGGAGCCACTCGACAAACGACCGCGCCCGGTTCGTATTTAGGATTGCCGTCATACAACATATCCCGCATGACTTGCTCGCCTGTCAAGACAAGCGACAGGGCCCGAGTCGTCGGCACTCCAAGATGGTACATCGCTTCACTGCACAAAAACTCTCGAATCGATGATCTAAGCACTGCTAATCCATCTGCCGTCCGAGAATAGGGCGTTGGCCCCGCACCCTTTAACTGCAGAGTCCAGTGATCACCGTCTGCATTGACCACCTCGCCTAAATTTATGGCCCGCCCATCCCCCAACTGGCCTGCCCAATTTCCGAACTGATGTCCGCCGTAGCACATCGCATAAGGATCCATCCCGTCAAGCAATTGATTGCCACCAAAAACCTGCGCGAATGCTTCTGACTCAAATTCATCGGCACTCAGATCGAGAAGCTCTCCAACCTCAGTCGCGTGCGCAATCAAGGTCGGATTTATCACCTGCGTCGGCAAAACTCTTGAATAACAAGCACCAATGACCTGCCGCCGGCTATTACTCAAATCAGCATCCGAGGGCAGCTCATTTACAAACCGATTGTCAAATTCAAGTTCCGTCAAACTTCGTTTCGGATTTTTAGTCATAATCTGTATTTCATAAATATCTTCAAAGAACGGCCGTCAGACTGCAAATCAATTCCCGGATTCGGGCGACGGCACCATTTCAATCATCAACGCTTCCAACCCATCCAGGTTCGCACTCAAACTTTCTCTCGCATCCACGTCAGCGCGATGGCCGATGACCCCGATTGGCCCGTCATAGCCAGCCTTAATTACCTCGCGAATCATAGCTGCTTCGTGCAACCCTTTCCCAATTGGCAATATCTGATTGAGATGAGTTCCTCGATTGACTGTTTTTGGATCCGCCATGCCGTTTAGATTTAGGCAAAACAAAAACGGCTGAACGGTCGCAAACACATTTGAAAAATCAGCAATGTCCTCATGCCCATGATGAAAACTGTAAACAATGCCAACATTCGATAGCCCGTGCTTAACACGGAGACATTCACACACGGCAACCAAATTCTCAGGTTTGCCAGCCCATCCCCCGTGGCTATAAATACCGAACTTCAAACCCAGTTCCTTTGCGTTTCTGGCTTTCGGCAAGAACTGGTCAACCACGAAATTCGTTTTTTCCTCTTCCGTTCCCTCGGGTAATTTCCCGCGAAACATATCCCAAATCTGCGGCTTAATTTGATACTTCCGAATCAGTGGAGCCATGGAATCGTGCCAGTTCCAAAACGCAAAATACTCAAGTCCATTCTTTTTGTACTCGATGATTTCCTGCTCAAACTCAGGAATATGTTTCTCTCGCCAATCATAAGCAACTCGCCTCAACCCCAGTTCGCGAACCATCTGCGCGCGTTGGGCGGGACCGCGATTCTTGGCATCAAAGGGAACAATGCACCAGGCAATTAAGTTTTTGGTGAGAAAATTTTGCAACTCACCCACCGAATTCGACGCTTCGTTTTTACCGTCTAATATTTCCAGTAACCCGTCTGCGAATGCGCCACCCATCCGGTTGTAGCATTTCACGCTTCCGAGATAGTGATAAGGGCGATCCGATCCAGTCCGTTTCCATTCTTCTAAGTTTTCTTTCCAGCCCTTGGTAAAAACCGCATCAGCTTCCGTATCCCAAAGTCGGTCGGTATGCACGATCGCGACATTACCTTTAAATTCTTCTATTGCCCCAACAGCAACTTGAGTCCGTTTGAACTCTTCTTTTTTTTCGCTAGTCCTTTGCCCCTGAACTCCACCAACGCCAAGCACTCCAACAACAAAGGGCAAGCTAGGACGACGTAAATCGTTTCGAACATCGCGGATAAAGTGAGCCATGTTATCGGCATAAGCCGCCACAAACTCCGGCTTCATCATGTCATTCCAGCCTTGAAACCATACGAAACCAGCAACCTCATAGCCTAGCTCAGCATTGTAACTGGGAACAAAATCCCCGATGTTCGCGAGAGTTTCTTCCACCTCGTTAATCATTTCACGGTAATAAAATCCGTACGAGTCCTTCACCTCGTTTAAGGTTTTTTCTGGTTGACGTTTCCGCTCTTTGACTAACTGTGAATTTAACACCTCGGCATCCGGCAAACCGGCACTGGGTGGTCGGAAATCTCGAAACAATGACTTCCCACCCCAAGCAGTTTTGATCAACAAGATAGGCGCTTCGAACCGATCCCCCATTGAGAAACCAAATTGCAATTCCGGACCAATACGATTCGGACTTCCAAAGCCAGCGGTCAACTTCCCAAATCGGTCTAGAAATTTAATATGAACATCGTCGCGTTCAATTAACTCACCGTTCCGATGTAAATGAGCGAACAAATCTTTGGTCTCGGGCTGCATCATTTGATACTTTAACAACGCAACCGTTGCCTTGCCCTCCATATTTGATTGCCCGGCAAGGATAAAGACCTTTACTGGTTTTGCTCCGCCAGAATCGGTTGCTTTATTTGTCTGAGCCTGAACTTGCTCAGAAGCAAAACTAATAAAAACGGCCAATGCCAAAAGTAGAATTTGTTGAATACACCGATTGATCACGTGGGAACCCTTTAATCAAGGCAAGAGCGTTTATTACAAAGTTAGTTTATTACAAAGTTATTAAGGCAAGCTCTTTATCGCGAGCAACTGCCACCAGACTTAGCCTTCCAGTCCGACACCTAATAGTGTAACGATTACGTTAATCGAAAACACGCACAAACAAGCCCGTCTGCGGCACACTTGTTATCTCTAATCCCGCGTGACCTATTGGCTTTTAGGCGGCCATCTCCAATTGAGTGAATTCTTCAACGCGCCTCGGAAAGTAACTAAAACCCAATTGCTTTCTCTGATACTTTTACTTGTTTTTTGAACGCAACGGATAAACTCTCAAGAATATCGGTGGCCAACACCGAGGTTTGCCCCGTCGAATCAGCGGCGACGTCGCCCGCGTTTCCGTGCAAAAACACACCAGTGACCGCTGCGTCGAGAGCGGACATCCCCTGTCCAAGTAATGCCGCAATCACACCAGTTAACACATCCCCCGATCCGGCCGTCGCCATCCCTGGGTTCCCCGACGAATTACGATAATCCAAATTCCCATCAGTAACATAAGTCCGACTACCTTTTAAAACGATCACGATCGATGCGTCAGTCGCCATTTGCTTCGCTCGATCTTCGAGTTCTCGACGGTCAGTGGAATTCGTTCCTGCAAGCCTTTGAAACTCACCCGGATGCGGGGTCAATACCCGAGAACCAGCGTGTGCCTCAAGACTAGCGTTGGATTCAGCCAAAGCATTCAGAGCGTCTGCATCTACCACCATCGGTTCTTCTGCGTCGCGATAGACCTCAGATACCCATTGATTAAGGTCACCCGATCGCCCCATTCCTGGGCCGATGGCAATCGCATCAGCCCACGCTCGTTGGGATTCGATAGCAAGACCACCGCCGGTTCCAATTTGCCCGTTATTTGAGTCTACGCCCACGGTCATTAGACAAGGGCTCCACCCTGAAACGACCGTTTGAATCTCATGGGGCACCATCGCTCGAACCAAACCGGCACCCGATCTCAACGCTGCCATACCGGTTAAGCCAATCGCACCCGCCATCCCGGTCGAACCACCGATCGCCAGCACCCTCCCAAAATCCCCCTTGTGAGAATCAACAGCCCGCGGAGAAATTCCCAAAGGCGTTAACTCAGATTTATCGACAGGGCTGGGACTGCCCGATTCGCTCCCTTTGGAGTTTGCCGCCGCTTCATTGGGCTTCCGCGTCGGTTGATTGTGAATCACCAAATCGGTGAACTCTTTGAGGCTGATCCTTCCGGCTCTAAATTGCTTAGCGGCTTGTTGAAACTGGTGAGAGTTGATCATTGAAAATATCCGGCGAAAGAACGAAAACCCGAAGGTCGAAAACCTAAATAAATAGACTTATCTACGATGTTACAAGTCGTCTGTTTGAACTACAATCGCGGTTTTTAAATCTTTAACATTCATCGCGTTCCGATTTAATGGTTTCGCGACTAAGCCTACGGTAAAAAAGATGAAAAGTTGCGTCGTTGCTTATTCAGGCGGACTGGACACGTCGGTCATTCTTGGCTGGTTAATGGATCAAGGTTACGAATGCCACGCGGTTTACGTTGATTTGGGTCAACCCTGTGAAGACCGAGCAGAGATCCTGAAAAAGGCGGAAGATGCTGGGGCCAAATCAGCTCGCATCGTTGATGCACGCGAAGAACTATGCCGAGATTTTGCGTTTCCGGTGCTTGCGTGGCAGGCAAAATATGAAGGCCCCTACCTACTGGGAACGTCCATCGCACGGCCTCTCATCTCAAAGGTCTGCCTTCAGGTCGCCCGCGAAGTGGGGGCGACGGCCTATGCTCATGGCGCTACTGGGAAAGGAAACGATCAATGCCGATTCCAATTAGCTGCCGAAGCACTCGATGCAAACATCGAAGTCATTGCACCATGGAGAATGCAGAAATTTCGCGATTCCTTCCCTGGTAGAACTGAATTAATTGCTTATTGCGAGGAAAAGAAAATACCAGTCAAAGCCTCTACAGCGAAACCCTATAGCAGCGACGAAAATTGTCTGCACATTAGTTACGAAGCGGGAAAACTTGAAGATCTGGACGTTAATGGTGTTGAAGTGGTCGAATTCGGGATGGGTGTCTCTCCAGCGGAAGCCCCCGATGAAAAAGAAACCATCACCATCACTTTTGAGTCGGGAGTACCGGTTTCCGTCAATGGGCAGCAACTGTCCGCTTTGGGAATTGTCGAAAAATTAAATGACATTGGCGGCCGAAACGGAATCGGCCGAATCGACATGGTCGAAAATCGATTCGTCGGGATGAAGAGCAGGGGAGTCTATGAATCTCCCGGGATGACCGTTCTTTATGACGCTCATCGATACATCGAGCAGTTAGCAATGGATCGCGACCTGATGCACCTCCGCGACCGGCTTGCCCCTGAAGTTGCAGAAATGGTTTATTACGGATTTTGGTACTGCCCAAAATTCGATTCTCTGCTCGCCTTTAACCGAGAAGCCCAGAAACCGGTCACCGGAAGCGTCACGCTCGACCTATACAAAGGCAATATTTCGGTCGCTGATCGCTCAAGCCCAAATAGTTTGTATGACGATCAGATTGCGACAATGGAGGGCGGCGGTTCCTATAATCAAGACGATGCTGAAGGGTTTTTAAGAATCCAGGGCCTCCCAGGACGCGTTCAAGCGAACGTTTTGCCTCGAAATTATTAGGGAAGTACACATTGCCTACCGCTATGGGATGCGAAATCAGATGCGAATCACTACAATGAATCGTTAAAGAACTGCAACGCGACGGAAAAACGATGTACCTCATAGAGAACCCAGTACTCCAACGGGAACTACTCGTCAATTTACGTACTTCTCGTTCTTTTATTTTACTTCTGCTCTATCAGGTAATCCTCGCGGCCGTCGTTTATTTTGCATGGCCACAGGATGAATTGCGGCTAGATCTAACCGGCAGTCCCGATTCGACAAGTAACTTAGTCGATCTTTTTTTTCTTGGGCAGTACATCCTTGCGGCATTGATGGCTCCCAGTTTTGCCGCCGGCGCGATTGCCGGAGAAAAAGAACGAGCCACCTACGAAATGCTGCTTGCCAGTCCCATTCGCCCCGAGGCCGTGGTCATGGGCAAACTGGTTGCAGCCTTGACTCATTTAGCGATTCTTGTTTTTGCCTCGCTTCCCATCGTGATGCTCTGCCTGCCACTTGGTGGTGTTTCGATCTACGAAGTTTTAGCAGCCTACCTGGTTCTGATCTCCAGTATCATTTGTTTCGGAATGATTAGCGTCGCGTGCGGTAGCTTTTTTCCCAGGACAAGCTCTGCGCTGGTCGTTTCCTACATCGTCATTCTGCCAATCGCAATCATCGTCGTCCTGTATTGGTATTACTTAAGACAATTTGGTGAAACTCGGATTGAAATAGCGATCACGATCGTTCCAGGATTTTCGGCCGCGCTAACCATCTATTTGTTTTATGTCTGCTGTGGGCGGATGTTGTATCCTCCCGACTTTGGAAGTGAAGGCAAAGAAGTAATTGACCTCGAGGAAGAATCCCAGAAAGCCGTTGGACTTGTCATCCAGCGAGATCAATTCCCAGACCGACTCTTTGCCCCCCCCAAACGCGAAACTTTGATGGAAGACGGGACCAACCCAGTCTATGACAAAGAAATGCGCAGCGAAATTTTTGGGCAGGGAACTTTGATGCTGCGATTGGCGATTCAAATTAGCATGGTCCTTGCGATTCCGCTGATGGCAATCTGCCTTTATATTTTCCGACCTCTAGCACCGTGGTATATTGCCTACGTGGTCTTATTCAACATTCTGATTGGACCGGTTTTTTCAGCGGGAAGCGTAACCGGGGAACGCGAGCGTCAAACGCTGGATCTTTTGCTCACCACCGTCATTACTCCTTGGCAACTACTTTGGGGAAAGCTCCTTTCGGGCTTGAGAGTATCCAGCGTGCTCTCTTCATTCCTTCTTTGGCCAGTATTTTTGGCGACGCTCATGGTGAAAGATTACTGGACGAATGTTCCGAGCATTATCTGTTACGTCATTATTTTCTGTTTGAGCTGCCTGACGACGGCCATCGTTGCGTTATTTTGCTCCACGGTCTTCAACAAGACATCTACCAGTTTAATCGCGACCTATGTCATTATTTTGGCACTTTATCTCTCGCCAGTGGCCTGTAGTTTTTTTGGCAATGAATATTTCCCCGGCACCCCGGGAACTGCCATCGTCAATACGGCAACGATTTCAAGTCCTTTTGCAGCGGCATTCAAGGTTCCTCTGTATGTCGAAAGCGACGTATCGGATGAATCCACCAATTGGGCCACCAACGATCGGTGGTCAAGAAGCGGCAACATCTTCGGGTATCGCTTGAGTGACTTAAAACATTTCGCTGGCTACTGTTGCTTTACCATTTACCTCAACCTCTTGCTCTTCCTGGCAATGCTTCGGATGTTCAATTCGAGGTGGCGAGTCTCATCTACATCGAATTAGCGTCAACCAATTTCCCAGGCATACTTACCTTCAGAAATAGAAAAACCATGTCCAGAACCTCCAGACCTCACCCGGTAATGTCGATTTGCAGTTTTCTATACATTCCCTTTCTATGCCTTCTACTCAACGGCAGTACCTCACAGGCAGAGGAACCGTCGGACGGCAAAGCCTTGTCCACCGTGCCAGCACCAAATGTCAACGGAGACATTTCCCAAGACGACCAAGAGAAATCGAAAGTCCCCAAAGGCGTTGACGTTTACATGGGGCGCCGTGTTGCCCAGACGATGCACTACTTGGGAGCCGAATGGTTGATCCGAAACGAGCGAGAACGCGAAGAGCGATGTTCGTTAATGCTTGCCAATTTGGGCATCCGCAAAGGCATGACTATTTGCGACATGGGTTGCGGAAATGGATTTCATTCGCTGGCAATGGCGAAAATGACTGGCGAAAAAGGATTGATTTTAGGAGTGGATGTTCAACCCGAGATGCTTGGATTTTTACGTGAACGGATGGAGTCGCAGGGTGTCGAAAATGTCGTCCCAATCCTCGGCTCTTTCCACAACCCGCATCTCCCCCCAAACACCGCTGACCTTGTTCTGATGGTGGATGTTTATCATGAGTTTTCGCACCCCAAAGAAATGCTCGCATCGATTCGCAAGAGCTTGAAACCGGATGGACTTGTCGTGCTCGTGGAATACCGCGAAGAAGACCCCAAGGTTCCTATTAAACCGCTTCACAAGATGAGCAAAAAACAAGTCAGCAAAGAACTCAATGCCAACGGATTTACACTCGTCAAAGAATTTGACAAACTGCCGTGGCAGCACATGATGTTCTTTGGGAAATCCGATTTGCCTTTGAATGACTAAACGTGGGGGCGTTCTTTCAATTCTCAAGAAACTGCGATCCCGAGACTAGTAACTTCTCTCAGAAAAAAACTTGGTTTTGAGATCAACTCCCCCGCGCCAAGCATCCAATTCCACGGCAGTATTTACCAGCAGCGCCTTGGCTTTAATGTCTTCCCCTTGGCGAAAATAAGATTCGACATCTTCCTCCAAATCGGAAGTTCGCGTCCGTTTTAAAGTTGCAGATTTCAACTCCTGAAACTCCTTTGCCGAATCCTGATCATCCGGATTCATCGCCAAATAGGTTCGTCCGGCAATATCCATCATCCGGTAAGACTTCTCTAGTTTTTTAACGGCGTTGCGATAGTAGACAACCTCCGCCATCTCCTCGTAATCCGTGGAAAGCATTTTACGCGCTTTCATCAAACGATCGAAATTCACCGCCACCAAAACTGACACCAGTAGGAAGCTGCCAATCATGCCAAACATCACCACCCGTCGAGTGTGTGAGACCTTCTTGCCGGCCAGCTGAAATTGCGGGGTGAAGTCCTGCCCCTTACTGAATGACTGCTTCCCGAGCAGGCTTTTATCGCTGGATTTCTTTAAAGAAGGAAACGCAAATTCAAAATTGCCGCTTCCCGAGGAAGCTCTCATTTCGCTCTGTTTGCCAAATGCGTTTTCTGGCTCTTTCTCTAGGTCTTGGGGGCTGGTCTCGGATTTGCCCACAGCCTTGGTCGAGGTCGCCTCTTGCGGGACGATTTCGACGCTCTCGCATTTTGTGCAATGCACGCGTCTACCAGCAATCCGCTCGTCGGCCTTCAGTTTCTTCCCACAGGTTTTACATCGAAATCGAATCATCCAAATCTCAACTGAATTGTTGATCTTATTGCTGTTCCAATTCTAGCGTCTATGGCTGTTTCTTCCTAAGCTAATTCAAGAACCCTGAAAGCGTTGATAAATATCACCCATCTCCGGGATTGACCTAATCCCAGCACCATTAGCTTTACTGGCAAGTAAATTTCCAGTGAGATCGATTAAATCTCCAAAACTGCGTTTACTCCGTTGGCCCTGTTAGCTCGCCTTCCGTCAATTAAGCCAGAATCGACTGGACCACTTTTCCATGGACGTCCGTCAACCGGTAATCTCGCCCTTGGAAACGATAGGTTAATGCCTCATGGTTAATCCCCAACGTGTGCAACAGAGTTGCATTGAGGTCATGGACATGCATTGGATCGCGGGTAATGTTGTAACACCAGTCATCGGTCTCTCCGTGTCGATAACCTTGCTTGATCCCTCCGCCGGCCATCCATATTGAAAAACACCGCGGGTGGTGGTCACGCCCGAAGTTACTCTCATTTCCGCCTTGCCGATAAACCGTCCGCCCAAATTCTCCTCCCCAAATCACCAGCGTATCCTCTAGCATTCCCCTGGCTTTGAGATCCATTACCAACGCCGCAGATCCCTGATCAACTTCTTTCGCTATCTTGCGATGGCGGGAGGGAAGCCCGGAATGATGATCCCACCCACGATGGTAGATTTGAATAAAACGGACACCTTTCTCGGCCAGTCGTCTGGCCAGCAAACAATTAGCAGCATGCGTTCCTGGCTGCTTAGCGTCGTCACCATACAACTTAAAAGTCGACTCAGGTTCACTTGAAATATCCGTCAAATCAGGAACCGATGTTTGCATACGATACGCCATCTCATAGGCCGCAACTCGAGTATCAATTTCTGGATCCCCCACTTGCTGCTTATGCAAATCATTTAACCGAGCAATGCCATCTAGCATCTTCCGCTGTTGAGCCAGTGATCCTCCCGTGGGATCCTTCAAATATAAAACCGGATTGCCCTCACTTCTTAATTTCACTCCCTGATGGTTACTCGGCAGGAATGCCGACCCCCATAAACGAGAATAATTCGGCTGTGCTTCCGGGTCACTGTTTTTATCAAGCAGAACGACATAGGCTGGCAAGTTCTCACTTTCCGACCCCAAACCGTAACTGGTCCAGGCACCAATCGATGGTCGCCCCGGTTGCTGATGTCCCGTTTGAAAAAAAGTAATCGCGGGATCATGATTGATCGCCTCGGTGTACATCGAATTAATCACGCAGATATCGTCGGCGATCTTATGATGGTGTGGCAGAAGATCGCTGATCCATTGGCCGCTCTTGCCGTGCTGACGAAACGGGGCAATCGACTGGGCTGCAGGGAATTTCGTTTGTCCAGAAGTCATCCCCGTTAGCCGCTGACCATTGCGAATCGAATCGGGAAGGTTTTGACCGTTGAGCTTACTGAGCGTCGGCTTGTAATCAAATGTATCGATTTGCGATGGTGCTCCCGACTGACAAAGATAGATCACGCGTTTGGCCGTTGGCGGAAAATGTACCGGCCCCGGATTTCCAGGCCCGTACCCCGGTCCATTAGAAATCGCCAACGATTTTTGTTGGTCATCCATCGCCGTTAGGGGTTTCCCCGAACGCATCAACGAATAGAACGCAGCCATCCCAATACCAACCCGGGAGGAAGCTCCGAGAAATTGGCGGCGATTCTGGCGTTGGCAATAATCATCGAATGGATGCATCGGTATTAACCCTTGGTCAAAAATTCACTTAAATTCATCAACATGCGAGCAACCTGAGTTAAGGCGGCCAACTCCGCGCGATCCACGACTGCCGTAATTTTGATTCCCCCAACTCCGAGAGCCTGATCCGCGGCAGGCAAATCTGTCCGATATTGATCGAGCCGTTGCTGATAAGCAGTAACGAGGATCTTCAGTTCCGCGCCCGTCGGATCACGCGATGTGCAACACTTGAAACCGAAAGCAATCCTCGATTCCACACTCGGCTGAGCTGAATCGAGCATTCGTTTCGCTAAAAAACGCGCAGCTTCCACGAACTGCGGATCATGGAGCATCACCAACGCCTGCAACGGCGTGTTGGTGGACGACCGCCTCACAACACAATACTCACGACTAGGTGCATCAAAAGTCGCCATCGAAGGCGGAGGTACCGTGCGCTTCCAGAATGTATATAGCGTGCGCCGGAGCAGTTGTTCCGCACGGGTCTGATGTGGATACGCCCGAGAGTACCCGGGGCGGTTATTAACCTCCATCCACAATCCCTGAGGGTGGTAAGGATAGACACTCGCGCCACCAGTTTTCCCATCAAGCAAACCACTAACCGCCAGTGCATTGTCTCGAATCTCTTCTGCGTCGAGTCGCACACGCGGTCCTCGTGCCAAAAATCGATTCTCTGGATCCCATTGATAATCGGACTCAGCAATTCGCGATGATTGCATGTAAGTTCTCGAAGAAACTATTGTCTTCAAAATCGCTTTGACGTCCCAACCCGATTCCATAAACTCGACAGCCAGCCAATCCAGTAAATCAGGGTGGCTGGGATATTCGCCTTGAGCACCAAAGTCCTCACTTGTTTTCACGATGCCCACGCCAAAGAGCCGCTGCCAATATCGATTAATGGTCACACGTGCGGTCAACGGCTGCTCGGAGGATACCAGCCACTGGGCCAGCCCCAATCGGTTTTGCGGTCCGCCAACTTCGAGCGCCCCAATCGCCGCAGGAAGGCCCGGAGAAACCGGACGCTCCTTGATTGGTTTGTCATACTCACCCCGTTCCAAAACAAATACAGGGCGTGGCTGTGGCATCTCTTGCATCACCATCGTGGCCGGTACGATCGAGGCTTTTTTTAATTCTGCCCGGACAAACCGAAGCTCCTTCACGATCTCCCGCGCCTCTTCAGAACCAAACTTAATCACCAACAATTCTCTTAGCTGGTTCGTTTGATCAACAGAGCGGTTTGCGAGGTCAATTGCCAGCAAATCCTCCAGCGGGCCTACCATGGGTGCAGTCGCCGAAGCTGAGATTCGGAATCTTCCAATTTGATGAGAGCTACCATAGCGGTGCAACATCTTAATTCGAACCGCCATTCCAGGCGGTATTGGCGTTTCTAAACTGTACATCGCCACCCGATTATCAGGGCGAGTATTTCCGTCAACCGCCCACCCCGTGGCGTCCACACGCCCATCAATCGTGAGATCCACCGTGAATCGATTTTGCTCATAATCGGCACTTGCAGAGGCAATTTTCACCGGCTCATAAGAAGCATCATCACCCGACTTTACTTCTACAACAAATTCAGAAAGTACATAGTTTCCATTAAACCCTCGGCTCGCTGAACCATTAACCAACGCTGGATCAACCATCGCTTCCAACCGAATTGCTGCGACCGACTGCTCAGTCTTAAAAACAAATTCGTAATCATCCTTAGTTGGATTTTTTCCAACCATCAGCACGCTTTGGTCTTCCATAGTTTTCGGCGTTGCTCCCCCCGAAGAGACAACCTTAACCGGGGGCAATATTTTCCACTTTGCAACTTGTTTGCGAACATCAATTTCCCACTGATTGATGGGAGTATTTAATTCAGCCAATTTTTCTTCAAGCTTTGCAACCTGATTTTCCCACTTCTCTTGCGCTGCATCGAGCGGTGACGCGACAACGAGGTTAGGCGTAAACCCATTGAGCCCCCGCTCAGGCACGTTATTAAAAAACGCGTAGAACCGATAAAAATCCTCTTGGGAAACAGGGTCGTATTTATGATCGTGACAACGCGCACAGGTAAACGTCTGGCCCAACCAGACCGTCGACGTTGTTACGACGCGGTCGATGACGTACTCCGTCCGGTACTCCTCGTCCACCACTCCACCCTCAATCGTGATTGGGTGATTACGGTTAAACCCGGTAGCCAAACGTGTCTGATCCGTTGCCTCTGGTAACAAATCTCCCGCAATTTGCTCGATTGTAAATTGGTCAAATGGCATGTTGGTGTTAAATGCATTAATCACCCAGTCTCGCCAAACCCATTGCTTTCGCTCACGATCGTATTGATAACCACTCGTGTCAGCATACCTCGCAGAGTCCAGCCAGAACCTCGCCATCTGTTCACCGTAATGTGTACTCGAAAGCAATCGATCGACCACTTTCTCATAAGCAACCCTGAGAGGATCTTCGTCATTTACAAACGCTTCAATTTCGGTGACCGAAGGTGGTAGGCCTGTTAAATCAAATGTCACGCGTCGAATTAAAGCGTTCCGATCAGCCACCCCTGCAGGCTTGCGATCCTCAAGCTTCAATCGATCCACGACAAACGCATCGATCGCGTTAAAAAAGTTCGCTGGATTCTTGATCTCTGGCAGGTCAGGACGCTGTGGGAACAGATACGACCAGTGTTTTTCGTATTTCGCGCCCTCCGAGATCCAGAGGCTGAGAATTTTGACTTCCTCACCTGAGAGTGAATGTTTTTGAGAATCGGGCGGCGGCATTCTGGAATCCAGGTCTGCCGAAGTCACCCTCGCAATCAATTCACTCTTGGTCGGGTTGTCAAAATCAAAGATCCCAAATTCGATTGCTGAGGCACGGTCATCCAACCGTAAATCAGTGGCCTTGCCTTCCGCGCTGGCGCGATCAGGTCCGTGACACAAAAAACAGCGATCCGAGAGGATCGGTCGCACGTCCCGATTGAAATCGACCGTTTCATCTTCACCGTAGCTAGCGCGAAGAATCAAAACCCAACAAACAAATGTGAATCCAAAGATTTTCAAGAAGGGCATTGGTTCACCATTAATCCCGACGGTTACTAGTAAGAAACACCATGGCGATCGATCCACGAGGCCAAACCGGTGTCTCGGTTACTCTACACTAAACACTCAAAACAAAAAACAAAGATTTCGCCACATGAATTACAAAAAAAGATGCGGAGCCTGCCACCGATTCATTCAATTCTCAACATTAGAACAGGTCGATCGAAAAAGCTATTTTGGCCCGAGCGCACTCGACGCCGATTTACGCTTCTCTTTCATCTGATTTGCAAGGCCCTCTCGCACTGATCGATACTCAGCGAGTTCGGCAACGTTGGTAAATTCCCCAGGATCATTTTTCAAATCGTATAACTCAACACCTTTTGCCCCACGCGCCCATTCTGTATAGCGATACCTACCATTCCTTAGACTCGCGCCTTCACGAGTGGAAACCGAAAACACCGAATCCTTCGTCCACGACTTCGTCTCCACATCTTTAAGAATTGAGACCATACTCTCGCCCTGAATATATTCCGGCGGGCTTAAATGGCAGAGCGAACTGACGGTCGGATAGAGGTCGACTAACTCACACATGTGTTGCGTGGATTCCCCATGAACCTCACTTAACCACGGCGCACTCAAAATAAACGGAACTCTGGTCGTCTCTTCGAATAAATGCTGCTTTTGCCATTTATGATGTTCACCCAAGTGATATCCGTGATCACTGGTGAACACGACGAGTGTTTTTTGTTTCAATTCGAGTTCATCGAGTGCATCAAGCAGACGTCCCACTTGAAAATCCATGTGGCTCACACAGCCGTAGTAGGCACTCAAAATACCGGGCATTTGTTCGGTTGTAATTTGCAGCGATTCATTAGTCTTATATGCTCTTGTCGCCTGCCCGAGATCCTCAAGATCATCGACCGGCACTTTGGGAAGAATCATTTCCGGCTCTGGATAAATTCTAAAATATGATTCAGGTGCAACTAATGGTACATGAGGCCGAACAAACCCACAGGCGATAAAAAATGGTTCGCCCCGATGCTTTTTCATTAATTCAATCGTCTTGGTTGCTGCCAAGCCGTCGGCCATCGCTAAGTCACCATCAGTCGCCTCAACCCGTTGAAATGTCTGACTCCCTTTCCAACCAGGCGAATGTTGAATCTTTTTTCCGGGCAAGTTTTGCTCGCCACATTGAATATTATAGGTCTCGCCCCATGATTGCGGGTCGTCGGCGATCGCGGTTCCATCGATCACTTCCTGAGGAATTCCCATGTGATAGATTTTGCCAACCCGAGCAACGTAGTATCCGTTATTCAAAAATAACTGAGGAAGGGTTACCGCATTGGGCCGATACTTGCGAAAGATCGTTGTGTTTTTCAAATCACCTGTGCTGTAGGGATACAGTCCATTCATCATCGATGATCGCGAGGCCCCGCAGACTGGAAATTGACAATACATTCGATGAAAACTAACGCCGCGCCGCGCAAGTCTATCGAGATTTGGCGTCTTGCATTGAGGATGACCAAATCCACTGAGCGCTGTGTTTAGATCGTCCGACATGATCAAGAGGACGTTGGGGTGGGCAGGGGAGTCATCTGCGATCAACTCCAAGGGCGCCCCAAAACTCCAAATCAGGCTCAAGAGTATTAACCCACGACACGCCATAGTCTTACCCCTGTTGGTTCATTCGAATAACTGAATCTAACATTTTTTAATTAGTAAGTTCAGCACGGGTTCAAGTAAATTTATCGTTTGCCCCGATCGTGGGAGGACAGCACTGAACGAATCAACGCCCAGCTTCCTTTTTCGTTTTTCCTGTGTCAGCACGCTTTGATTTCCAGAGATTGATTTTCTCAACATCGTTTTTCGACTGGGGACCAGGCACGCTTCTTCCGGATTCCACATCACTGGCTAACTGATCGAGCAATTTTTTCACGACATCGGATCGACGATTGTAAAGATTATTTTGCTCCTTCGGATCCTCAGCTAAATTGTAAAGCTGCGCTTCTGCTGAATCTGGCCCCTTATCTTTTTCCTTGGGCGAACTCCACCCGCCAGAGCCGCGAGCGAGCAGCAACTTCCAGTCTCCAACGCGATACGCAAAATGCCCGGAAATCGAATGATGCACCACACCGACTCGGTTGGAATCGATTGGCTTTCCAAACAAAGCCGGTAAGAAACTGACACTGTCCTCACAGCTCCCTTCAGGAACTTCTGCCCCGAGAACCTCAACGGCGGTCCGAAAGAAATCGGTCAGGCAGATCAACTGCGAACAACGCGTTCCTGGAGAAATTCTCCCAGGCCAGCGAACGATGAACGGAACGCGGTGACCGCCATCCCAAATGTCAGCTTTTGACCCGCGCATCTCACCACTCACCCAGTGTCCTTGCTCCGCTAGACCCTTGATATCAGCCGCTTTGGAGCACCCATTGTCACTGGTGAAAACCACAAGCGTGTTGTCGCTCAAACCCTGATCGACCAACGCTTTTGAAATCTCCCCTACGGCATGGTCCGTCTGCATGACAAAGTCACCATATTTCCCAAGCCCACTCCGTCCAACCCATTCCCCCGTAGGGACAATGGGCGTATGGGGGGATCCCAGTGGAACGTAAAGAAAAAACGGTTTTTCCTTTCCCTTGCGCGCGTGAATGTACTCAACACTTTTTTGAGTCACCCTCGGAAGAAAATTCTCAACAGGATCGTGTTCAATCACTTCCCCGTTTTCAATGATTGCTTCCATACTGCGGGCATGGTGAATTCCATGAAAATAATCAAACCCCCGATCAACGGGGCCATCAGGAATCGTCGCTCCCACAGGCGGAACCGCTTTACCTTTAGCCTTCAGCCGCTTGCCGGTTTGGGGATCTAAATACTCAAAATTTAAATGCCACTTTCCAATGATGGCAGTATCGTATCCCTGAGAAGAATAAAACCCGGCAACCGTCGGTCGACCTTCTGCAATCAAGCACGGGGAAAACCCCTGAACAACTCCCTTTTGCAGCTTGGTTCTCCAACTGTAACGCCCCGTTAGCAAGCCATAACGCGTCGGCGTGCAAACCGAAGACCCGGAATGTGCGTCAGTAAAAATCATTCCCTGGGAAGCCAATTGATCCACATGAGGCGTTTTAATTTTTCCATGAGCCGGATTCAAGCATTGCACATCCCCGTATCCAAGGTCATCGCAAATAATAAAAACAACATTGGGTTTTTCGTCCGCGACGGCAGCTACTGCGCCGAGAAAGAAAAAAGCAAAAACGAAGAATGTATTTTTCATTTGACTCCATCCTTTCCTTGGATTGGTTTTTGATCCCAAAGTCGATATGGATCATCGAGCCTTACCATCTCCTGATAAAGTAGTGCCTCCATTTCTTTTCGTTTCTCTGCAAACTTGGGATCATCCGCCAGGTTTAACTGCCCCTCGACAGGCGATTGCCCAGTCAATTGCCTCACCTCCGGGCGGTGATGTTGTTCAATAAATTCCTCAGGATTGTCTTTTAGATTAAACAGCTGCGTTTCGCGGACTTCCCCATCGAGAACATCGTATTTAATCAGCTTCCAGTCCCCCTTGCGCACAGACCGCATTCCCGGCTTAGTCCCACCACAATAAACTCCAAACAAAACCTCTCGCACAACTTCTTGCTGACCTTCAAGGACAGGTTTGAAACTTCTCCCTTCGTTAGTCGAAGGGAATTTAGTTCCCGTCAGGTCGCACATCGTCGCTAAAACATCCAACAGGTAGATATTGCCCTGACTACGTTTACCGGCTTCGATTCCTGGTCCTTTCACAATCATTGGCACCCGCCAAGTATGCTCGTAAAGATTCTGTTTCCCCTGAAGGCCATGCCGCCCAATCGCCATCCCGTGATCGGATGTATAAAAAATGAACGTATTATCAAGCTCGCCCATTGCTTCGAGTTTACTGAGAACACGACCAATTTGGGTGTCGATATTTTCACTACATGCAAATTCCCGACCGATCTCATTGCGGATCGTTCGCTCGTCACGATTTTCCCAAACTCCCGATACATTCACCTCATCTCGAAGACCGGGATGCCCATGATGGAACGGATGTGCAGGTAAATAGTTTGATGGCAATTCTGGTTGCGATGGATGTGCTGGAGGCAAAGACAAAGAATCTTTATGATTCACGGCTCCGTATTTGTTTAGCAGCTCAGATTTTCCATCGCGGGTATCATGAGGATGTGAAAAGCCAAAGTAAATCAGAAACGGATCAGTATCTTTCGTTGTCTCCCGCTGATTGAGATACTGCAGCACTTGTTCCGCGTGCCAGGCACTTCCCGATTCATCAGTTCCCCCACGTTTTGTACTATCATTGCGGATCTTAAACTTTGCGTTTGCCGCCTCAAAGCTATTCCCTTTTTTACATGTCCGAACCGTATCGTAACCCGCACGGTTGAAGACGGCGGCCATCGAAGTATTGGCTAACTCAGGTGCCGTCAATCGCTCTGTTACTGGCCCCTTACCGTTGCGGCGACGATTGCGAGGCAGGTGCCAAACCGTCCGCCCCGACATGACCATGTGCCGCGATGCAGTGCAGACAGCCCCCGACCACGCGCCCATGTGGTAAGCCCGGTCAAACACCATTCCTTCCCGGGCAATTTTATCAATCACCGGAGTGTCGAGTTTCGATTCGGGATTGTAAATTTTCAAATCGAAGGGAGATTGATCATCCACAATAATGAACAACAAATTTGGACGCTCATTCGCCAATGTACAAGTCGGCAACGCGATAATAAAAAGTACCACGATGCAAGCAAATTTCTTAAATAACAATGTCATCAAATTACCTTATTCATGTTCAACGCTTTCATCGCAATCCGGACTCAAAATCACGCCAATTCGGCGAACCTAACCAATTTGGCAATGCCCCCATTTATCGAAATTCGATGATAACACTCCGGCGAAACAAAGGCGAATAAAAAGCAAATCTAATTTCACCCCGGCAATAAAACCCGATCTTCTACGTGTAAACGGCGGGCTACCAGAGAATTTGGCAAGCCCCGCCACCGGCGCTCCACGATTCGACCCAACGATAACATCGCTCGACCTTCGACCAAGCAAAAATGGCTTACTAACAACTGCTAGCGAGCACTTGATGTTGCCCGAGAACCTCCCATCTTTTAAAAAAACAACTCGCCAAATGCCTATCCCACTTACGCGTCTGACACTCTCTCCATGCCTCACGCCAAACTCGATATCGTCATCCCTGTTTTCAATGAGATAGAAATCATTGAACAGCTTCATGAACGGGTTGTTACAGCGTGTCGCAAAACAGGCGAATCATTTCAAATCATCTATATTGACGATGGCAGTTCGGACGACACTGCTCACTGGATCTCGACCAACGCCACCGC
>JAPKBL010000257.1 GCA_028823415.1 Mariniblastus sp. | reverse complement strand
CAGTGGGCGTTGAGGGACTCGAACCCCCGACCCTCTCGGTGTAAACGAGATGCTCTAGCCAACTGAGCTAAACGCCCGAGGACAATAATCTATTGTCTTTCGGTGTTACCTGTCAATCGCCTATCGGCTTAATTTAGGTACCGAATTAATTTGGCAAAATGACGGAGTCGATCACGTGAATCACGCCATTCTTGAGCATGATATCTGTTTCAACAACCATGGCATCGTCAACTTTCACTTCGTCTTCATCTTTAGAATTCTTACTGACCGAGATTACCACCGAGTTGCCACCGGCGGTTTCTGCCGATTTCAATTTCACGACGTCGGCTGAAGCCACCTTACCCGAAACGGCGTGGTTCATAAGGATACCAGTAAGCTTCTCTTTGTTTTCTGGCTTTAATAAATCCTTGACGGTGCCTTCTGGAAGCTTGCCAAAAGCCGCTTCGGTTGGAGCAAAAATCGTGATCTCATCAGCACCCGACAATGGCGCGACCAGCTCAGCAGCCTTAACCGCAGCAAGAAGCGTTTTAAGTTCTGCGGCTTCGATCGCCTCGGCAAGCGTCATCGCCTGAACTTTATCAAAAGCACTCATGAATTCAGGGATCATGACTTCGTTCTCAAAGGTTTTCTTATCAGCACCTTTTTTTGTTTTAAAGTCGGCAGTCAAAGTTTTCGAATCAAATTGACTCCTCAGAAGGCGTCCATAGACGTTCCGTTCTTTCTTGCTCTTACCGTGGCAAGTCGTGCAACTAATTTTTCGGTCAGGATACTTGGCTGTTAGTTGCTTCTTGAAAACGCTGTGTGCCGATGCTGGAACGGTAAACACAAGGATACAAACTATGGCTAACAATGCACAAAAAAAACTTTTGCCTCGATTCACGTCGGTTACTCCTAAATTTTCTGGTTTTTGAGTCAGTTCGCTGGATCCGCGATTGTGCTCATATCATTTTTTCGACGATTGAGTCACGACAATCCTCTCTATTTTGCCACAAGTTTCGGATTAGGCAACCTTTATCCCGCTGAAAAAAACCATCCGCAACGTCCTGTATCAGGCTTTACATTGCATAATCGCACCAGCAGGTATGATGAGGTCGGAAGCAGGCAAATCGTTGCGAAAATGCAAGCAGAAATCCCCCTTTGAACCCCGTCCAGCGTCGAAAGATGATTGGAGTTAATTAGCGAGGCGTTCGCCCCAAATCTCGGGATTCTTGCAATTCTAAGCGCCGTTCATCCTGAAAATCATGATCGGTAAAATTGATCCAATAATGAACAGGATCATCAATCGCGGCCGAATGGCTATCGGCTCCGTTGGCGGTGAATTCTTTTCCGCACCTTAGACACCCCGTGTTTCGACCTAAACAGTAAATATTGAGCTGTTTTTTCAACGCACAACCTGGACAAGACACGGTAAAAACGGGAATGTTCGGCATATCGCCCTCTGTTCGTCCTTGAGTAGGCCTTCTTTTATCCAAACATTATTGTACTCATCCTGCCAGTCGACCCAATATCGATTTTTTCCCCATTTCAGGCTCCCTTGGCACCAACACTCAGTCTGCGATTACCCAAATCGATCACAAAACCTCCGGCATTGCATGACGATAAGCCCCAATGGATCCCCCGAAAATCGTCATCCAGATTTGCGAGTCAGCGGTTTGTGCCAGCGTCGATTCAGATCTTTTGCTGCCCCCAAGAGACGAACCTCGCCGACGGCATGGCTTACTCGGAGCTTAGCACTCACTTCAACTGAAACTCACTTCAACTGAA
>JAPKBL010000061.1 GCA_028823415.1 Mariniblastus sp. | reverse complement strand
CGATGAAACTGGAGAAGTTATCGCCGATGAGGCCGAGACAACCAACGCTGACGACGCGGCTGAGGGCGTAGAAATTGAAACGGTTGAAGAAGTCTCTCCAGAAGTCAAAACTCCGGAAGTCAAAACTCCAGAAGTCAAAACTCCGGAAGTCAAAACTCCAGAAGTCAAAACTCCAGAAGTAAAAACTCCAGAAGTAAAAACTCCAGAAGTAAAAACTCCAGAAGTAAAAACTCCGGATACCGAACCATCGAAAGATGCAGCCGAGGCCCAACCGGAGACCTCGGAGGAAATTACCGAATCCAAGTCCGAAGTTGAAAAAAAGTAATCACCTAGCGGCAACCCTGAGCTTTAGGTGCGCCGCAGATCAACCGATTGCTTGACTATCAACCCGAATACGTTTTAACGATACGGGAGTCTGTTTTGTTACTTAGCATGACCGGCCACGGACAGGCCTCCATCCAAACTGATCAGGTTCGTGTTGTGGCCGAACTCAGAGCGGTCAACAACAGGTTTTTGAAGACTTCGATTAATTGCGACCTCGATGCCGCCCATCAGGCGAAACTGGAGGCGCTCGTAAAACAGCACGTCCATCGAGGGAGTGTTAACCTACGGATCAATTCACAGATTCTCGGAGGAGAATCTAATCATCAGCTCAATGCCGACGTCATTCGCGCCTACTGGCTTCAACTTTCAGAAATTGCCGGCTCAAATCAGTCAATCAATGTCGAGTCCATTCTGAAATTACCGGGCGTCGTTGCCGACAACGTTCGCGACGACCAAAACGAACTGGTCTGGCCAGCAGTAGAGCAGGCAACCATGGAAGCCCTGGTGCAACTCAACAAAATGCGAGAACTGGAAGGTTCCGTGATGCAAAAAGATATGATTTCTAATTGCGAAATCATTTCGACTAGCCTGGAATCGATCAAATTACTTGCGCCGCGGGTGATCACCCATTATTCAAAACGAATGACCGAGCGAATCAATAGTCTTCTCGAAGCCCACGAAACGTCAATTGACGCCACGGACATCGTAAAAGAAGTCGGTATTTTTGCGGAAAAATGTGATATCTCCGAAGAGACTGTCCGGCTTGGATGCCATATCGAGCAATTTGATAAACTGATTCGAGAGAATCTTAGTAACGGTAAAAAACTCGATTTCCTGGTTCAGGAAATGCTGCGGGAGACCAACACCATTGGCTCCAAAGCGAATGACGTGGAAATCGCTAATCACGTTGTCGAGATCAAGACATGCATCGAGCGGATTCGAGAAATGGTTCAAAATGTCGAGTAGCACCATGTCACAACAACCCTCTAATGCCCAACAACCAGCGGTTCCTGATGCGGGGAAATTAATTATCATTTCCGGCCCCTCCGGCGTTGGAAAAACAACCGTCTTGAAACGTCTGTTTCAAACGTGTGAATTGCCGCTCGAAGCGAGCGTCTCGGCAACAACTCGCCCCCGCCGTGCCGGGGAAACCGACGGTGTCAGTTACCATTACATGTCACCGGCGGAATTTGAAAAACATCGTCAAAATGGGGATTTCCTGGAATGCTGTGAGGTTTTCGGCTACGGGCACTGGTACGGTACGCTTCAGGAACCGGTTACCACTGGCCTTCAAGCCGGAAAATGGGTAATCTTAGAGGTTGATGTGGAAGGTGCGGCTAAGGTCCTGAAACACTATCCCGACGCAAACACAATCTTTATTCACCCAGGCAGTCTGGAAGAACTCGAACAGCGACTGCGCGGCCGGGGAACAGAATCCGAGGAGGTTCTGAAAACACGACTCGACGTTGCCAAACGGGAAATGGACGCGTCATCCTCGTATCGACACATCGTTATCAACCAATCGGTCCAACAGACCGTCAACGACATTTGTACGTTGTTGCAACAAGTGGAGAAAAACTGAATGTACGACGCTCTAAAAGAAGAAGAAATCGTCCGCAAAGTAGGCGGTCGTTTTAAATTATCGACACTGATTCAAAAGCGAATGGTTCAACTCAACCAAGGGTCCCGCCCATTGGTCGACACTAAATCGCAAGACAAAATGGCGATCGTGTTGGAAGAGATTCTCCAAGATAAGATTTACCTGGACACCACCGACAATCTTCGCAACGCCGGTTCTCCCGACGTGCCGGATATGCCTGAATTGGATCTCGACGATCTATAAACCACCGGCGGCGCTCTTAAGCTAGTTCCCGGTGAGAGATTGAAGCTGATCCCAAGGGTTGTTCGAACTGCTAAACAATCGAACAACCGTTGGGACAAACAAGCGCGAACGAAAAGGGTCACTCCATGGCCGAAAAAGAAATCATCATCGCTGTTTCCGGTGGAGTTGCAGCCTACAAGGCTGCCGCCCTCGTTAGCCAATTGGCGCAACAAGGCCATTGCGTCAAAGTGGTCATGACGGAATCCGCACAGTCATTTGTCGGGAAAGCAACCTTTGCCGCGCTGACCGGAAATCCAGTCACATCGGACGTATTTGATCCACGATTTCCCCTAGGGGCTCACATCGAGCTGGCGCGTTCAGCCGAACTCTTATGCGTCGCACCGGCGACCGCGAACTTCATGGCGAAAGCAGCACTCGGAAGCGCCGATGATCTGCTGAGCACACTTTACCTCTGCTTTACTGGCCCAGTATTGATCGCACCAGCAATGAATTGCGAGATGTGGGAAAAGCCATCGGTGCAACGCAATTATCAGCAATTGATCGAAGACGGCGTCCAATTCGTCGATCCGCAAGAAGGGTGGCTGAGTTGTCGCACCCGGGGGATTGGCAGAATGGCGTCGCCAGAAGAAATTGCCGTCGCAATCAATGACCGTCTTTAGCCAACCGAACCTGCAAGACCCCGCTACGGGGTTTCCGACGTCCGAACCGTGAGTCGAATTTAGACAGAACCTTTCATGGCCCGAATCCTCATAACCTCCGGACCAACTCGACAATACATCGACCCGGTCAGATACATCAGTAACGCGTCGAGCGGACGCATGGGCTGCTGCCTTGTTGAAGCAGCGCTCCAAGCCGGACACGAAGTTGTTTTGGTCAGCGGACCTGTGGATATCCAATACCCCCCAGAGGCAGAATTGTTTTCGGTCCTGACCACCGAGGATATGCTCGACGCCGCGACTAAGCTGTTTGCTGATTGTGACGGCATGATCGGAGTCGCCGCGCCATGCGATTATAAACCCATCGAAGTCGCCGATCATAAAATCCGAAAAACAGGGGAGGTGCTCGAACTGAAACTCATCGAAACGCCGGATGTAGTCGCATCGCTAGGTGCGAGTAAGCGATCGCATCAGTGGACGGTTGGTTTTGCCCTTGAGACCGAGGATGCTCGCTTTCGAGCTATCACAAAATTGCAAAAGAAAAATTGCGATCTCGTCGTCCTCAATGGGCCTGCAGCGATCAACGCTTCCGACAATGAAGTGGAGATCATTGCCCCCGATGGAACGATTATCAAATCGATAAAAGGCCCTAAGGCGACTGTCGCAGGCCAGATTCTTTCGGTCATAGAGAATCGCTTGATTCCGAATCCTAAGTAAACAAAAACTACGGTTCAAAATTCCATCTCGGCATTTAAGCCGACTGCTCAGCGCAAAAAAAAAGACTCCCGTGGAGTCTTTGACGCTGTCGTATGCGCTTGGCTTAGCTCTCGCCCAAACCGTCGGTTCTCCAAGGGAATTCGCTAGGGAATTCTCCAAAGCCTCTTAACTCCAAAAGCATCAGCAATGTCGCAGTCGTGGCACACAATAGAGCCACCAGCAGCATCGCGTCAAAAACTGTCAGCTTACTGAGAAGCGATTTCTTCTCTTCACCATCTTGATCGGTTTCCTCCGACGTCAAACCAATTTCGTCAGAAACCGAACTCTCAAGTTCGAGTTCGCTCACCAGTTCTTCATTTTCTTGGGGAATATCAGACATAACCAGCTCGAACTATTTAGAGAATTCATTCGCGTTGACCGAGAACAAGATCGCGGCAACCACAAGGAAAAGGAATGAGAGGATCAACATTAGCGAATAGATACTGAAACTCTGCTTCCGATAAGACGGCCTCGAAACGATAGGCTCGTTTGAGACCAAGCCGTCTTGGTCGTTCTGCGGTGCTTCAAACTCGTCACCGAATTCAGAATTTACTAGTGACATGATCGCCCTCCCGGACCGTATCCAGGTTGAAATCCGGGTTGATTCGAACCGCAGCCAAATCTGTTTCCGTCTTGATAACGGTCCCTTTTCCAACAAAGCGATCCTTGCGATAAACATCCAATTCATGTCCAACGCGAAGGCCATCATCTGTACCGAGACTGATCGCGAACAACCCATCCGATGATGTTTTCACAACCAAACCGTCAAGCTTGGGAACGATATGATCGGTCAGTGAGTTTGCTGTCAGTCCGTTGCGGTCGAGAACTTTTTTTGACTTTGCGAGATTCGCAGCCAAATCCATTTCTTTCTTCTTCAGCAATTCGATTTGATTTTTAATTTCAAATGACTGGTTCGTCAGATTCCGTACGAGCGAGAATTGCGTTGCGATGTCGTCTACCAATTTTTTGTTGTTGGCTCTTAGATCGGCAACCTCAACGTCTTGGTCCGCGATTCGCTTTTGGGCGTTCTCGAGCAGATCCAAGTTTTTCTGGCTCTGCTCTTCAACGACGCGAAGTTCAGATTCTTTCGAATCCCTCAAGTCCGCTAGGACTTTGAGTTGTGACTCAAGTTGTGCTAACTGCATCGCTCGACTTGCTCGCTCAGACGCCAGCAACTTCTCTTTGTCCAGCGTGCTGGACTTTGCTTCTTCAAGCGAGCTCTTGTAAAGCAGAGCTTCACTGTTTTTCTCGGTTGCGATCGCTTTCCAGTTTCGATGAGTAGCACCCACCATTAGAGCAATTACTAAAAAGCAAATACTCATGAAGAAAATCAAAAGCGTAAATATTTTGCCCATCAAGTTCATCAAGACACCTCGTTGTGGCCTTAAAGTTGACCAAATTGGAAAGGACTAGCTGACTCTTCGACTCAACCCATACTCAAATGCGAGTCTGCAGTTCACTGTAAAACACACCGAAAGCAACCAAAGCAACTCTCGCTGTAAGCCAACCTGACACGCAAAACTGCGCACCGCTGACTCATAAAAGTATACTTCCATGAGTTTTAGCGTGCCAATTCTTTTGCTGAAATATCAACAATTCTTACGAATTCCAACATGCTGCGCTCACACTTGTACCATCGGCCATCCTCGGTCGATGGTTTGCCGAAACCAAGCCATTGGGCCAAATTTGAGGGACTCCCACCCCACTGAGCGGATTCGCAGGATTAACTTACTTGACCGGCAAAACCAGTTTTATCCGGCAATCAGTATATTCGGATGTTCACGCTCGATTCCAGCCCGGCGGAGTTTTGGAGCCAGACTCACTTAGAACCAAGGTAAAGGAAGAAGAGTGCCTCTCCAATAGACTTATTTTGGCGATCGGAAGACGTCTGAAAATGCAAAAAACAGCGAATCAGCCGCGTCAAACAAATGGACCAGCAACGCAGCTCTCGCCCACATCCCATTCCTGGCTTGGCGGAAGTACATTGCCCGTGGGTCCGAATCGATACTCGTCGGGATCTCACCGACGACACTATCTCGGGGAAAGGGATGGAGGATCGGCGCGTATGGCTTTAGTACGGCAACCCTTTGCGGCGACAGTAAAAATGGCTCCAGGTCTATCGAAGCAATTTCCTGTTCAGTGTCCTTCGAATTATGTTCCCGTTGGATTCGGGTCATGTAGAGACAGTCTGTTTGTGCGAGTACGCTCTTCCCATCGATCTCCGCGTCGAGACTGTTAACTTCGTAGAACTCAACCCCTGTCATTTTGAGCCGCTGTCTCAATTCCTCATCCATCACCAAGACGTCATGCTCGGGCGACACAAATACCATTCTTGCCCCCTCATACTGAGACAAGACCGTAGCCAACGAGCGCACCGTCCGACCTCGTCCAATGTCTCCACAAAACGTGTAGGTTTTTTGATTAGGGCCGCAGATCAACGAAGGAAAAGACCGTCGTAACTCATTCAGTCGGGACGGGCGGCTTTCTGAGTTTTCGTCGAAGTCAAAGGTGCGAATAATCGTGTACATATCCAAGAGAGCCTGCGTCGGATGTTCATCGCTTCCCGCACCAGCATTGATAATCGGAACCGAACGACGCTCCTGTCGCTCTAAATCACTCATCAAATAAGCGCAGCATTCGGCAAAGTCACTGACTTGAGACCGCATGATGATCACATCAAAGTAACTACTGAACATTCTGATCGAGTCCATTCTCGATTCTCGTTTGACCTCCGATGATGTTTTGGGATCGCGAACTTCGTTGCAAGAGAGCCCTAAGATCTGACAGGCTGCCATGAACGATAGAAACGTGCGGGTCGATGGCTGAGTGAAATAAAGCATTGCCCTTTTGTGGGCTAAAATATCTCGCAACCGCCGATTGCCCTCGGGGTTACGGCTCAATCGTCGAATCAGATCCGCCGAGCGACAGAGTTTTTCGAGCAATTCCGGGGTCAATTGCGAGGCCGCAATGAGATGCTTCAAGCGACCATGTCGCTGAAACTCAAGGTTCTTTTCCTGTACCGAGCGGGACAGTAATGACTCAAACTCAGAAAATTCCTGCATGGTATCTCATCAATAAAGAGACTGATCACTTCTTAAAATGGTATCGGGTTTTTTAAAAAGATGGAACCGCCGCCCTGCAAAACTCGGTCGAAAGAAACGAATTAAGCTAGGCGATCGTGATGGGGTGAGCTTAGAATTGAATTAAAAAACGACGGGCCAAATGACACGCCGTTTGAAATCAAGTCGTTGATTGTTGGTTTTTCAAGTCCCTATCGACCCGTGAACTGGTTCGTGGAAGACTTAGTCCGCACCGATGTTTGAGATTGCAGAGCTGCATTACGCTCAACCATTTTCTGCTGTGCTGTTTTGATTCCAACCCTCAGACCCGTGTCCTCTTGCGAACCAGTCGCCTCTCCTGGCTTCAATACGTCTTGAATAACAATGTCAGCTTTAACGCCAACCCGACTAATTGCCTTTCCGGTTGGAGAGTAAAACTTAGCCGTCGTCAGTCGAACACCTCCTCCGGATACGTTCAACGGGAAAATCCCCTGAACACTTCCTTTTCCATAACTCTGGCTACCCACAATCGTGCCACGCTGATTGTCACTAATCGCAGCCGCAAAAATTTCACTGGCACTTGCTGAATTCTCATCGACAAGAACGACTAAAGGCACATCCCAGGTTCCCGAGAGATTGGCCTTGTGCACAAAATCTTCCATCGGATTCCGACCCTTGGTGGAAACAATAACTCCCTTACGCACAAATCGGTCCGCCACTTCCACAGACGCCGAAAGCAAGCCTCCAGGGTTGCCCCGTACATCCACGATCAATGACCGCATTCCCTGAGCGTGCAGCTTCCACAGAGCAGCGTCAAAATCCGATGCAGTGGTCTTCTGGAAGTTAGTCAGCTTGATGTAACCCACCCCCGATACCTTATCCACGATTCCGACTTGATCAACACTGGGAATCTCGACGCGTCGACGCTCGAGACGCAGCGTTTGAATTCCGCTGCCGCGATCAATACTGATCAAGATGTAAGAACCTTCCCGACCACGCATCATGTCGGCGGCGCGGTTGCTTCCTATTTTAGAAACTAACTGGTTGTCCACGGCGACAATGCGATCACCGCCCACAATTCCTCCCATGCCGGCCGGGCCTTTGGAAATCACACTGACGATCTCCAGACAATCGACTTGCGTTCGCAGTTCAACCCCGAGACCAACAAAGTTGCCCTCAATTTGAGACATCGTTTCGCTGTATTGGTTACTGGATAAAAAAGCTGAGTAGGGATCGAGGGCCGAGATTGCTCCGCACACAAATTCGTACATCACCGATTGTGAACTCATTCCGCTTTGCTGGTTCAGAAATTCAGCCGTCTCTCTGGCCACGGAAAAGGCATCGTTTCTTGTTCGCACTGCGACGTTGCTTAAACGCTTCTCAGCCTGCAGATAAATTCCGAGTGCGGCTTCCTTTGAAATTGCCGGCAGGTTGACTTGGCGAAAACCCTCAGACTGCATCGCCACCTTTAAACTGGTCAAACCGTAATTAACGATATTCGCCCAATTGGGTTCATCCACATAATAAGACTGAATTTTCAATAGAACCTCGGCGTACACATTCATCGAAGTGTTGGCATCGGTTGATTGGATCGTCTTGATGAAACTTGTATCGGCATACCGCCGGTCGAGGTCGAAATGAATTCTCGCAAACGCCCGCTTGAGTTGGAGCGCTCGGTCATCGGGATTCGCCTTCAGTGCGTTCTGGTAAAGCGCAAGAGCCTCCCCCCACTGCTTTTGGCTCTCGAAAATCTCACCCTGCTGTTGAACTGTATTGCCGACGCTGGGTGTCTCTGCAGGTTCCACGACCGACGGTTGCGGTTCAAGGGTGGGCTGCGCCGGTAAACTTTGCGTTAGCCAGGCTCCCCAAAGGAATACCGCCAAGAAAGCGCAAGGAGCAGTAAATCTATCGAGCATGCGCGCTCGATTACCCAGTAACAAATAATCCATTCTCAATTGCCATCCTTCGAAGGTAACCTACATCCTTCTGCTTGCAACTTTGTAATTGGGAGCGAAGCAAACAGAGCTCTAGGTCAAACCAGGAAACGGCCAAATCGAGCGTCCAACAATGGAGCATAAATCGACTACAAATTGGCCTTTAAAAAATAGACCACGGTTGACCATTGGTCAAAAATTTTGAGCCAACTTTTACCGGCGCGATCCGCAATATCCATGTAGGTTAAGAAAAGCGTTATGATGACAACGGTCTGTCAAAATAAGACGCTTGTATTGAGTTGCGGCTCATCCCTGTCACAACGCTTACGGAGTCTGATCCCTTGTGGTTCGAAAAACATTCAAACGCTTAACTAATCCGCACAGTTTCCCCATAAGCTCCAACGTCAACTATCCCACAGGCGCCGCGAATGCATGCTAATAGCATGTGGTTCCTGCCCGTGAACTCACCTCAGGATGACCCCTTAGCGCATAAAAAACGCCCCGTCAGTGAGGGGCGTTACCGGGTTGATCTTCCCTAAAGAAGACAGCCGGATTGGTATATTGTTGTTCGTTTTAGGGAACCATGGTTCCCGTGCTCATGGGCGATCCCATTGGCACGTTTGGAATCGGTACTGATCCCGCTGCTGGTTTTGCCTTGCGTCGACGACGCTTCGTCTTGGCATAGCTCCACTCCTTGGTCAACGCTTCAAACACCTCTGGAGATTCGTAGCGAACTACGGTTTTCCCTTCCGCCAATGGCCCGATCAATCCTCGAAACAGTGGCATTCCACGAAGTGTTAAATCGGTACTACAGTCATCAATTCCGACTTGGTCGTGAAGTGTCGCAATCTGATCGAAATCCTCGAAATCCTTAATTCGAAGCGATCCGTCGGACGCTCGCGTTACAACTCTTATCTGCTTATTCGCCAACATATGAATCTTTCCTTAATCGGAGTGCGAGTGCGACTATGACATAACCAACGTTTGGTTTCCAGCGCCCCACTTGTCCGTTGATAAGGGGATTCGACTCCTTCGATTCACTGTGTACAAAGGTTATCGGGCGTTGTACGCGTAGGGTCTAGTCGTTTCGAACTCAGGTGAATTTCGCCGATAACCTACAGAATCGTCACATTCTGCACGGCTTAAATAAAACGAAAAAGCGACCACGACCCGTCCGAATTTTCCGATTGCAACGATTAAAACGACGAAGCTCCACCACATCAAAATCGATCCTCGGAGCAGACTTGATATGCCTTTAGGAATCCTAGCAAGGCATTAGAGATAATCAAGTAAATGGCAATCAAGCGAAACCAATTGGAATATCACTCTCCAGCGACACCGATGGTGACAACCGTCTCTTTGCCACCGACATTTTTTAATCGAATGGTATTTCGGGTCACGGATTCGTTTGGCCTTCCGAAGTTTCGATAGACCGTCACATGCGCTTTACTGCGAAACTCGACGCGGTTGGCATTTTTCGCAAAGTAATTTACCTTTACGTCGTATTTGCCCCGCGGAGCTTTCACATTGAAATACATCTCTGGACCAAAGCCCGTGGTGATGTCTGAGGTGATTTGCCCGTTGGATCGAGTGCGCCTATTTTGATAACTACACTCTTCACCAGTCGGCTCGAAGACGTGCAAGTCGACATCGGTCTCATCCGTGTTCCACATGATCGTGAATAACAAATCAGATTCTTCAAATTGCAATATATCTTTTAATGTTTTCGACCTTGCCGCAGCAAACCCTCGAATTGAACTGGCAAGCTTCCCCTTTTCAATTTGTCGCAGAAGGTGCAGATATTCGGCAGAGACAATTTTTTTGAAATCATTCCCGGTTCGGTTAAAAGCACCGTTCAATGCAATTTCGTAATAAATGATAGCCATGTCTGGTTTACCCAATTCGGCCAGACAGTGCCCCAGCCCCAGGTAAATACTCCCCTCAAATGGCCTTGCGACAGCAACCTTTCGCAATAGGTGATAAGCTTGCGCGGGACGACCCAACTCAAGTGCAGTGTAGGCGACATCCCGGGCCATGACCAAATCGCCCGGACTTTTTTCGACCAGAGAGCTAAAAACTTTGATTGCATCATCAATCGAAACTACCGCCCGCCGCTGGGCCTCCTTTTCAATGACATCGTAATTCAACTTTGACTGGTTGAGGGTTTCCAAATATGCTTTGGGCAGCTTAGATCGCGTCTGCATCGTTGTTTGAAGTGGTTCTGAAATCGCAGTGACTTCGATATCTTCCATCGCCAGCTTAAGCGCGGTCGGCATTTTAAAACTCATGCCAGGCATACTCTCCAAACGGGCCAGCCATGCTTCTAACTGTGCCTTCGGCTCTGAAAGTTCTGAGTCGAATTGTTGCATGGCATCCTCGACCACCTCATTGGCAGACTTGGTGTTAATGACGAAGAGGTCTTCTTGGGGTTTAATATCAAAAGCCTCATAATCGGCTTCGGTTTCCAGCATCAATAGAGAACAAGTATTTCCCGTGATCCGAAAATGCCGCGCGTACGCCGCGGAAACATCAAACACACCGTCTCCAAGACTTTCCAATTGACCGACCGCGACCTGACCATACAAACGATTGGCTAACTCCGACTCAACTTGGGTCGGTTTCAGCGAGAAACGATGTGTCTCACCCGCCTGCTCAAATTCACATTGCAACGTTCCACCGACACTTCCTCGACCTACCACCAAAATAGACTGACCGGGATAAACCCACTGAACACGTCCAGCCGTCAGGACATCGGTCGCTCCGTCGGCCATGAATCCCGATAATTCCCAAGGACGGTTGCGATGCCCTTGCGACGCCCTTGCGATTTCATTTTCGTTGACCACGCTAAAAACCGCACCACCAGTCTGGCCAGTTAGAAATCGCAAGCTCGCGATTGCCGTCCCGGTCATTCCTGTTTGATAAGCGAACAAACTACCCAGCGATTTCGTTGCCAGCGAGGATCCAATTAACCGCAAATTGGTCTCACCCCAAGTGGCAGCGCCATCACTCAACAAGAATAAATCCGGGGCGAGAGAGTTTGATTCGTCGCCGTCGGTGAGCCATGATGCATTTTTAATTTGTTCAATCGCACCATAAATATCTGTGGCGCCTTCGAGCGTTACGTCTTGACAACGCTCCATTAACAGACGCACATTCTCCGAATTATTCTCGACCCACTTTTCTTTGAAAAAATGCCCATCGACATCGAACAACAAAACGTTGAATTGTTTAAGTGAATCCCGATTGTTTTCAAGCGTCGCTTCTAGCAGTTTTAACCAAACATTGAATTTGTCTGGATTACTACTGAGCGAAGTATCGAGCATAAAAATACCACGTGAATTCACAGCCTTAGCAGTTACAGGAAGCTCTGGTGTAAATTGACACCCCCAAAATTCACCCTGATGCGAAAGCAATGTCTCTTTCGATTTCTTAATCAACAGGCGAATAGGTTTTCCGGGTTTCTCATCGAATCGAAAATGAAGTTGCTGACTATCCTTATCTTGGATCTTTTCTGACTTCACCGCCGGTTCGATCTTATATTTTGCCTTGGGCGTAGCCTGAACATTCAAGTCCACTCGTATTTGCCCAGTCTGCTCAGGCAATTCCAAGTCGTAGATCCATTCATCCCCTACCTGCTTCAAATTCACGTCATAACCAACCACAATTCGGTGGAGTTTTTTAGGTGCTAACGGAAAAACTCTAGCATTGAACACGCCGGCACCCGCCCACTCTACCAATGCCGGATCCACTTTCTGGCGAACCGTTTCTCGAAAGGCATGCGCCGCCTTTTCTTTTGGCACCATCCGCGATTCTTTTACGTGAATCCAATGCTGCTTTCGCGTCTCGCGAATATCGTCCGCTTTGAGTGAGGCCCAGTTTTTATCTGACTCAAGAAACTCATCAGCAACGGGAATACCTTTGGAATTCAAGTCATAAACACTCTCGCCAAATGCAAAATAGTAAAGCGAGGCATCATCGGGCAGTCGCAACTTGAAGTCTCCCTCAAGCTGTCGGTTTTTATCATTGTAGTAAAGGTAATCAAGCAACACTCGTGCGCGAAAACCGTCGACTTGCACATTCACCTGCATCCCTGAAAGATCTAACTCCGTTTTATCTCCAACCATTAATCGGCTTGTATTAGGGCTTGCAGCGACTCGTTTCCAAGTCCGCGGTGCGCGTTTTAATTTCCCCGAATTCTCTTTATCGTTGGCTAGTTTTTTTTCCGAACCAGCTGTTTTCCCACGATTAAATGAATTACTTGGAATGGGTTTCAAAAGCGAGTCCTCTCCCAGCGTTGTTGATCCCAAGCCAAATTTCTCTCCTGCGATTCCCTCGTCTTCCATCAGACTTTCTGTGGGCGGGGCCACCATAGCCAAACCTTCACCATCCGCATTTGAAGCTGGACTTGACGAAAGCTGCTGCTGCAAGGCTTTTCCAGAACGTGGAGAAAAGCTTTGATTTTCTGTTTGTTTTCTGGCTGCCCTCCTGTCAAATCCACCACCGCCTTGGCTGTTTAAACGACTAGCTCCAAAACCCCGACCCCGACCCATTTCCATATCAGCCAGCTCCGGTGCAAAAACATCAGCAGCACCATCGGTCATCTCTTCCACACTTTTCTCTTCTTGAAAAGACATGCTACCTGGCGCTTCATCCAACCTCTGACCCTCTGCCACGCCGCCGTCGTACCAAAGATCACTATCTGAACCTTCTGGTTTCTGAAGTGCCAACTCCATCATGTCTTGTCCAGTAGATTTCGCCGGAACCGATGCGACGTGATTCTCTTGAGGATTGTTAAAGAGAAAGGCCCCCGTGACTAACAGCCCCAGCAAACTCGCCGCCAATGCCAATGGCAACCACGAACGCCCGGAGAATGAATTTTGCTCACCCAAGCGGTGCTCTCTTTTTTGCATCTCATCTAACTCGGCCCGCTGTCCTTCGGTTAAACGAAGCGGCGCTTCCAACTGGTAGGCTGAATCAAGTACATCCGTCAGTTGGCGGATTCCCTCAACCGCCTGCGCTAATTCCGGCGAGGCAAGCACAGCCTGTTCAATCAATTCGTGTTCGGCGGGATCAAGTTCCCCCAATACAAAACTGGTCAGGCGAGGATCGTCATTATTCATCATGGTTCAACCTTAATATTTGATCACACTCAACAAATTTGTGATCAGGATTCCGTGGAATCAAGTATTCAGTTCTAAAACTCAATTGAAAACAGACCTTGTAACTTCTCAAAAACATCTCAACTGGCCGGCACTAATCTCTGTCTCAATTTTGCGATCGCGGTATGGAGAATAAACCCCACGTTACTACTGGTTAGTCCTGTGACTTCTGCAATCTCCTTATAGCTCAGCCCCGCATTGAATTTCAGCCGCAACACCTCTTGCTGCCTGTCGGGCAACTTTGAGATTTGCGACATTAACCCCGTAGCGGCTTCCTGGCGTTCCATCGCAGCACTGGGTTGCAATTTCGAGGCCTCCGAATTTTGCGCCAGCTCATCTGCCAACTGGTCTTCCGGTGCCAACTTCATGCGACGCTCCTTACGACAAACATCAATGGCTCGATTCCGGCAAACCGTAAACAACCACTGAGCAACGCGGGGGCGGATCTCATCATTCGTTTGGCGACACAACTGTAAAAAAGTGTCCTGCACGATGTCTCGTGCAGATTCCAAATCACGAACAAAATGCTGCGCGTAGCGCAGCAGCGCCCCCTCGTGCAATTCGATCGCGGCTCTCACCCATTCAGTCGAAGTGGAATCAGGTTCTTCTAAACCCATTCCCGCCGAGATTCCTGGATCTACCGAATCAGGTTTGATGTCATCATTCATAAAATGTTCCGTATTATTTTTCCGCCTTCAAAAGACGAATCAGATACCCGGTTCAATAAGACTACGAATGGATAATCGCATCCATAGAGCGTTTTTGAAAAAAAATTGAGAAAGCTCAAATACCGTCATTTTCCGGCAGAAACTTAAAAATATTGCCACGCTTAGACTCGCTAAAAACGAAACTCGACAGGAAAGTTAACATGCCGAACCCCAATTTCGAGCCCGCAGCTATTAATTCTTGCCCCTGCTATCGATGCGCCGTGGAATCAATGCTGTCAAACCGATGACCAAGGTGGTTGTTAAGCCACACAACAAGATCGCCAATCCGAGCACCGCAAACAACGGTCCCATGATCCCAATCATCCCGTTGATCATCTGCTGATCATTCACCCCCGCACATGCCAACAGAAAGACACTCACCAACAGGATTCCCCCAAACCAAATAACGCCGCGGGACGCGCCGCGGTAGTCACATCGGCTCGGCGCCATATGACTACCAACGCATAACACTAGGTAGATAAAGGTCCAAAATCGAACCGTCGTTAAATTGGAAAGGGTCACGACCCTTGTTACGACGGCCACCACCGAATCCCATATTTGCAAGAGGGAAGAATCGTCTGGATTCATGTGAGTCGATTGGGCAGCGTTGGCTGCCGCATCAGGATAAAACAGCCATAACAAAATGGCCAGCACCGCAGATCCACCCATCAACGGCGCGATGCCAATAAAAAGGTTCCCCATTTCCTGAAACCAATTGCCCACTTGAAATGAATGTTTAACATATCCTAAACGGCCGGAATCTCGATCGGGTTCGAATAATGCAACATCATCAATGCGATGTTGAAAAATGCGACACATGAACACATGGCTTAACTCGTGAACAGGCGTTCCGAGCCACCCCGTCCACAGAACACTCTTCCAACCCAAACGCTCCGACATCCGCCGTTGCGTCAGGTATTCAAGCCAGTGAATGACGACAGCGAATGCCACAAATGGGGCCAGTAGAATCAAAAACAGCTTCAACGACTCGACAAACAGGGAAATTACACCTTGAGCCAAGATACCGCTCTGAAGTGCCAAAGAATCAGCACCGACGATCGACAAAAATTGACTGATTTCGGAAGTAAAAATTCCCAACGGTTCCTCACAAAAAAAGGGTCTCTGTTAACTTAGACCACGCTCTGTTAGTTTTAATCTTTCGGACTATTGTGGACGATAGCAATAACGGGAGCCAACCCACGCTTAACCGAAATTAATCACCCCGCCCACGGGCAACTTCAGTAGCCAGACGCATGAACCGACTTAGAAAAAAAATCCAACGAGACGAACTGAAACCGGGAGAGGTTTTATGCGATCATTGCACGGCCAAATGCTGTCAATATTTTTCCCTTGCCATTGATCGCCCTGAAACTGCCCAGGCGTTTGGCTACATCCGCTGGTATCTATTGCATGAATATGCCACCGTGTTCACGGAAAACAACGATTGGTTTCTCTTGGTTCACAGTCCCTGTAAACATCTTAGAGAGGACTACCGCTGCGGCATTTACGAAACTCGCCCACAAATCTGCCAAGATTACACCACCGTCAACTGCGAGTATGACGATGGATATACCTTCGACCGTTACTTCGAAACTGCCGAGCAAGTCGAAGAATATTCCAATGCTCGTTTCCACGACTACCGCAATTTCCGTACTCCTAAGCCAGGCCTTCCAGTTATTCAGTAAATTTCGTCTCTCCCGGTTTAGGTTCAATATTTTACCGTCAATCCTCTCACTCCGCAGACTTGCGACATGTCAAACCAATTGATCCAACCTCGAACTCTCAGCGGCTTTCGGGATTTCCTTCCAGAAATGATGATCCCGCGAGAAAAACTTATGGAGACCTCGCGAAGAGTTTATCGGTCGTATGGTTTTGTTCCCATCGATACCCCAACGTTGGAGCTGTCTGAAATTCTCTGCGGCAAAGGCAGTGAAGAAACTGATCGGCAAATGTATCGGTTTCAACATGGCAAACGTGATGTCGCCATGCGATTCGATTTAACTGTCCCGCTGGCGAGATTCGTCGCTCAGCACCACAACGAATTGGGGATGCCTTTCAAACGCTACCACATCGGTAACGTCTGGCGTGGCGAGCGTCCCCAGGCAGGAAGGTTTCGAGAATTCGCACAATGCGATTTTGATACAATTGGAACAAATTCAATTGCCAGCGATATCGAAACTGTGCTCGTCATTAACGATCTAATAAGAGCCATCGGTTTCGATCAATTTAAAATTCGTTTAAACAACCGCAAGGTTCTCAACGGTATCCTTGAAAAGGCAAACTTGGCAGAACACAGTGTCGCCGTCCTAAGGGCACTCGACAAATTGCCAAAAATTGGCCCCGAAAAAGTCCGTCAGGAAATGCTTGAAACCACCGGTGCTCCAACCTCGTCGATCGACCAGATTTTAATGCTCTCGCAAATCTCGGGCACCAATCGTGAGATTCTCCAACAACTCGGACCGCTCTGCGAGGGCAATGGACTTGCTCAACAAGGACGGGAGCAGTTATCGGACGTGATTGACGCCACCCAAGCCCTTGGATTGACGGAAACAAATCTGGAAATTGATGTCTCGATCGCACGCGGTTTAGACTATTACACGGGGACGATTGTTGAGACATTTCTCACGGACCTCCCCAGCTTTGGCAGCATCTGCTCGGGGGGACGTTATGACAACCTCGCCCAACTATATACGAAACAGCCACTCCCTGGGATTGGCGCCTCTCTTGGTCTGGACCGACTGCTTGCAGCGATGCAGCAGTTGGACTTAATTCCCAAAACAAAGACAACTGCCGAGGTCATGATTGTTCAATTTGATAAATCTAAGCTCAACGAATACCTCAAACTCGCGGCTGATCTCCGCAGCGCTGGGATCGCCGTGGAACTCTACCCCGAACCGAAAAAGTTGAATCAACAATTTAAATATGCAGATCGACGCGGGGCTCGCGCAGTCATCGTCGCGGGCACCGATGAATTCGCAGCCGGCGTGATCCAGGTCAAATGGCTTGCCGACGGCACCCAAACTGAACTCCCATTAACTGACGGCTCAGCTGAAATTGCAGATTGGCTAAAAACACGTTTCACGCCATAAATGCGCTGAGCCTGCTTTTTATCGATATTCGCAGGTCCACGTTAAACCGTTTTTGCAGATAATTGCGGCTGATCTACAGAGGAAACTACTTTTTCCAACCGCCCATACCCGTGTTCGAGGTTTGTCAGAACCACGTTGATTAAATAAACTATTGTTATTCGACCTACCGCCATTTTGATTTCGACCGATGAGACGCCTGAATGTACGAACAAACTGAGTACTTAATTGCTTACGGCTTGGCTTTAGCCTTCCTTCTTTTGGGAATGTTAGTCGTTTGTATTCCCAGACCTCGAAAGAAAGGTTTCATCGATCCGCAACAAGCAGAGAAAGACAAACGCCTAAAGATAAAAAAGAAGACACAAGTGAAAATGGTTAAGAAATCCGAAAAGGCGAAAAAGAAACGAGCCAAAGCGAACGCAAAAAAAATCAAGCGTAAAACCTAAGCTGGCTTTAGCGTCCGGGAGATCAAGCGTTGGATCGATTTTTTAAGCGCTTCAATCTGAGAGCGAACCACCACACGCCCAGAAAAAAACCCATCACACCGATGACAATCAGTGGCCGTCGATAGTCTGTCGACGCTTGCGTTTGAAAGGCACCAAACGCAATAATCAAGGTCCACAAGATCAGCCCTGCGAATACGTAAACGATCGCCCGAGATGATGCAGTATTGGAAGAAAGTGTTTTTTTTGGTTCGCTCATAATTAAGTCAACTCGGGTTTGGCCATCCCGCCCATGATAACACCAAACAAGATTCCTCGCAGGGGACTCGTCCTTTAATGCAGCGGATGCAGTTTCTCAAAACATCCAGTCTGACGAGAGATTCAGCGAGACGAGTAAGCTATCGATCACTTGATCAAATCGCGTTTCGGACGTTCCGCTTGCTGGATTCGCTCCATCTTCAATACCTTAACAGGAGCTGATCCAATCGCCAGGCGATCGGTTGTCTGGAGCATCCCGCGAACGATACAACGCCCACGGATCCCATCAGGAATCAAGAGCGTCGCTTCAAATGGCCCCGCACCGACCGAAATCATCTTGGAAACCCAAACCAAATCATGCGTCTTTTCATAAGTTCGTTGATACTCTTCCAACGACTCATTGCTCGGGTCGTATTTTACCCGGCGACGAGGACGCTCTCGAAACCGGTCACGCGGGTAGGCCAATTCGATCATTAAATTGCCAGCCTCCGGGGAAACGCCGGTGACTTGCAACTGACTTCCAGCTACAGAGACGGGCGCTACTTCCAATCCCAATTTATCCGGACGCTTGAGTCTTAGTAGCGGGTCGCCAATCAGTTGAATCAGTTGAGCGTGCTCCAGGCGTTCGAGACCCAGCAATTGTGGAACGGGACTGAATGTTTGGCCCATCCCCTCAATCATTTCCCGATACTTAGGATTGTTAGCACTTCCTTTTACCATGCGCCGCTTAGATAGCAGCGTTAACTCACCAAGCGTTTTCACTTCACCGTGAAAATATTCGTGGACCATTTCCAAAGACAACAAACTCATTGCATAGGGCATTGTCACTCGACTTCCACAGATCGCGGCAATCGGTCCCCCATCCTGTCGCAGCATCGTTTCGGCAAGGCAATCCACCGGATGGTCCATCGCTCCGGTATAGCAAGCCAAAAATAGAGCGATTGGACTACCATCGATGCAATTGAGCTTGCCAACCGATTGATTGTCGAGAATCAAATGGCTCCGATCGGGCATGCGAACGCGATCGAGTGCAGTGTGGTTTCCATGGCCAATATAAATCCAAAATAAACAGCCCTCGTTAAACCTCGAGATTGCGATCTCAGAAAATCTTCGAGGGTCCGGACAAAACGGACTGCACCAACTGCCATAGGTCATGCTCGTTTCGTATGCATTCGGCACAAGGTCGCTGATAATCGTCTTGGTGGTCTGCTCGATAAGGCCGTCGACGATTGAGCCAAACCCCCCCACACCAGCAACAAAATTAATCCGTCTTTGCCACTGTTGTTTCCGCGACGGACTTTCGTACTTAATAATCCGTTTAATGTAATTTTCAATCTCAGCGACCGAATCCAGCGGAATACGCCCAATGGATAGATCTGGCAAACCGTCTGAATCTAGATCTGCGTAGGGATTATCAGTCGCGATCTCAGGATCTGATCCAAAGAGAACATTTACTTTGGCTTCCACAAAATCCGTCGGCACACTAACGGTGTCTGGGGCTTGCGGATCCGCAACATCTCCAACAATTAAAACGTGTTTTAATAATCCAGATTTCGCAAATTGTCGGATGGTTTGCTTGAGCGCCTCCGCCTGTAATGGAGGTTCCACCATTTTGATAACATGGCCCTGCTGTTCTCGGTACTCACACCATTTGACCATGGCTCGCTGAAATGGCTTGGGGCAGACAACCAACGTGTCCGGTTTCTTTTCCGGGGTCTCGAGAGCGAAAGAGCCCGGCGAGAAACCCAAAATTGCAGCAATCGCAATTACAAAAATGGAACCGGGAATTCGCAACATCGCGTGTCCGTAATTAGGAGAAGATTTCTGTCGGAGTCTCAGAGGAATTGAGTTTGAAAGAAACCACGATCGAAAGCAAGAGATATCTTGCCGCGTCACCTCTGGAAACGAAATGTCGCTGAATAACGACCAGCAATGGTTAAAAATCCACCCCAACTTTGTAAATCCTGCTGGCAAACGAGTTGTGCAACCGCAAATCGTTCAGGAAAATCCCGGCGCACCGGTTCTCAACCATTTGTTGACGCGCTTTTAAGCAACTTCTCTTGATCACCGTCGACACCTTTATCAGGCAAGTCAGGCTCAACTTTTGCATCGAGTTCTTTTTCAGGCACTGGTTTCGCGGGTTCACCAATCGCCTCGTCCTTGGGTTGATTCTCCGGTTCCTTAGCAGCAGGCGGGCGATTATCGGGAATCCCGAGCAACATGGGGCCGGCCCAGAAAAAAGGATGTTCCGCATTAAGAACTGGATCTGTTTTTTTCATTCGCAACCGAGGCTCATTCTCATAATCTAAAACCGTTTCCCGGGTTTCCTGCCGGCTCTCCATGATTGCTTTTTCCGGACCGAGCGTCCCCTGCTTAACGGCAAATTTTCCGGTCAACGTCAAACTCGTTTTGCCTCCAGTCGCCCATCGACTAATGAGCGCCGTTCGTGTTCCGGCAGCCATCAATCCAATCGAGGTCAAAAATAAATCGTTACCATTTAACTTGCCTCGCAATCCCGCTCCGCCATCGGAATGAAACCCAGGCAAAATCAAGTGTTCAGGACCGGCCCAGGGCAGCGCCATCCATGATTCAATACTAACGCCCAACTTACCCTGATCAATCTGCATCGGGCTCATCGCCAGCGGAGCATTTTTTGCCGACCTAATCTCACTCCAAACCAGAAGCTGATCGAAAAGCGAAGCGAGATAATTCGAAGGCACTCGAATTGGCGTATCGTATTGAATCGCATCGGGAAGTTGCTTAACAAGCTCCTCAAATTCGAGCTTCGACAGATCCGAATCCCCCCGTTGATTCATCCGAGCGGTAACGACAGCGGAACGTTCAATAGGTCGCGTCGGACGTTGCGGCCCAAAAGCCAGAAACAGGGTAGGGGAATATCTGACATTAACGATGTCGCTCAAATATTTTTCGTCGTCACCTTCACCGATTGGAAAAATCTCAAACGGCAAATACCACAAAACGCCGTCGGGAACGATAACAAGTTCTTTCACGCTACTCCAATTAGCATCGCTTTTATCCCCGAACAACTTATTCTTCAAATCGCGGGCCGATTCCTTCCATTGGTCATCTTGAAGATTCTTAATATCCAGCGCCGCTTCCATGAGCCCCGTTTCTTTTAGTAATTTGGCGACACCCCGAAGTACCGTCCGACCATCGTTTAGACCGGCATACTTAATTGCTTTTGAATTGAGCAAAAATATGTGATAACCGCTCGACGTCGCTAACGAGACCAACGCAAGTTGATCCGGCCGCAGTGACCGCTGGAATTCTGACAAATTTCTTTGTGGCGGGAACACCATCTCGGCGACCTCGCGACGTAACGAATAACTCGCCAAAACTGCTTCTTGGGTTTCCGAAATAACAGCCAACTCATCCAGCAATTTTCGCTGCTGAATACCCTCGGGCGACCTCGGCTCCGGTTTGACCGGTAAAGCCAGCAATTCTGTTCGAATCAAATTCGCCCGATCGTACATCGCTTTATATTTCGGATTGGTATTGAGGAACACAGTACGCTGCTCCCTGGCAGTTTGGCTGAGCGATTCAACCGGCGCGTGAAGCATCCAGCGGAACGACATTAGTCTTCCGCCCAAAGGCAAACTGGAGAAAAAACGATGTCGTCGAACTAAATCACTCACTTCCAGTGCTCGCTGATGATTCATCCGACTAACAACTAGATCAAACCAACGCTCCATCGAACCCACATGCGAAGAGGCTAAAAAGGCGATCGCTTCCATCGGATCGGTCTTCCAGTCAAGATCGGTCGGATCCCGCAACAGCGCTGAATATAACAGCTCACCCTGACGCGGGGTGATGCTCCCAGAAACAACCAGTTGATCCGCTAAACCAAGCTGATACAGCCAGCGAGATCCTTTCTGAAAATGTCTCAACGCCGACACCAGCGACGCCGATCCGTTGCGAAAGTCCCCCTGTAAAAACTGAATCACCGCTGTCACGTATTTGAGACGCGCACTGACGACAGCATTGCCAAGTGAATTTCGAGTGCTAATGGGACCATTTGCCTCACGTAACACGGCGGCGGCAGCGCGAGCGTCTCCCGACTCGGCTAAACAATCTGCGAGCTTAACAATCAACGAGGCCTGCATGAGTCTCGCTTTATTAAAGGCGGCCCATTTAATCGCATTCTGGAGTGGTGCGTAGGCTGATTTTACCGTCATCAAATGAATTGTCGCGCCGAAATTTAGCGATTCTTCGACCAGATCGTACTGACCAAAAATACCGGCCGAACAACTGGCCTCCAACGCGAGATCGCCGGCAACCGTATAGTTTTCCGTAACTGAAGCAATCTGCGCCATCTCTAATAACGCAACCGGAGTTAGCGAATGATCCATTCCGTTTAGCTGGAGAGAAGTATTGAGAGTTCGCGCGGCACTCTCCCACTCTTCCATCGACGCCTGGGCAATTCCCAAAAGGACGCCGTTGTAGGCTCCCATCACAGAGCCATTACCCGCTCCTGCAATAGAAAGACCGTTGATCAATTGGTTGGTGAATGGATCGTATTTCGAAATGGCACCTTTAATTACTCTTCGACGATGCAAACAAAGCGCTGTGCATCGCATAATCTCAGCCACATCGACTTTGTAAATCTCCGCATTATCAACAACGCCACCATCAGAAAATGCACGCTCGGAATCCAATCGACCAAACAACATTGAAAATGCGCTGGGAACTCTCGCAATTGAGGTTCGTCGCTTGGGTTGGCACCAGTTTATCTTTGCCTGAGCAAAAGCATTGTTGTTCGCGGAAATCACCTGAGGGATTTGCAAACGCGACTGCCACCCTTCGGCCTGATAGGAAAGATAAAGTTTGAGTGCCTGCTCATAGTTGTTCACCGCTTCCGCATAATCGCCCATGTGGTAATTACACTCACCCATCATCGTGAGATAACAAACCGAATCTAAAAATCGACGCGTCCCAAATTTGTAGGCGGTGTTATAACCACGGCTAAATCGCTTATAGGCATCCTGATAGTCGGCAGCAAAATAATCTGCGTTGTTTGCGAAGTTAATGTAGTAATCCGCTTTGGGGAGATTCCCCGTTTGCCCAACAACCGGTGCACTCCAACTGAAGATTCCAATCGCAAAAAGGATAATCCAGCCCATTGGATTCCAGTGACGGCCCGAGTAGTTCCAAGGACTGCCACAAAAACCCACGGCTCGATTCAACAACTGCTTTGATTGCATCATGAAATACTCCAAAGGAAAAACGCAATGGGTCACTTATCAACGCACAGGATCTGAGAAGTCATCGAACGAATGACATCAGCCTTCAGAATAGACTCGAATATGACAACCCTCTAGTCTTTTTCGAACCTCAGACGATCTCAGATAACTCTGATTCCAAAAAACTGCTATCACATTTCCGAACCCAAAACCCAGTATCCCACTCTCAGCCACCCAGATTGAACAGAATAGAAGCCCATCTCATCTTAGCAGTTCGCCCAATTAGCCACAAAACAATAAACAGGGCAATCTGGGGAACAAGTGTCCACCCAACCTCAACGGTTGTAAGGATTTTTCTAGATTTGTTCCAAAGTCTACCCTCGGTCGAGACGATAAAGTTTGTAACGGTTATCCTGCGGATGTGATGCTGTGATATGAAACCGCGGCACCGAAATATGGAGTTTTCCAACAGATGTATTCTCGAATGAAATCAAGAGCTCTTAGTTTACTATTGTGTGGCGCCGCGATCATCTCGGCCGTCGCCTCTACCGGTTGCCAAATGAGCATCGCCGGGCAAACTCTGCCGAGTGCGTATTTCCTTAGGGATGACGTACAGTATTTCGCGAAAGGTCCAGAGTTTAAACTCGCGCGAGAAGCTGCGGCATTAAAAGAAGCGAGAGCAAACGAAAATCGAAACCGGTAAATAGGCCAATGTCGGATTTTCCCGGCTACCGATAGGTTTGGCGAAGCGATCACATCGCAGCAGCCCGTCTTCATGAGCAATCAGTTGGCGGGTTTTTTATTAACTGCAATCTCTGCACATCGCTACTAAACCGTCGACTAACGACTCGTAATCGCACTACTAATCTACGTAGTGCGATTTTTCATGCGCCCATCCGATAGATATTAAGACTTGGATCCCCCGTGAGTACGCAACTCGATGAGAATTGAGTGTTCTAAGGCGTCCACAGTTGCAAGATAGGCAATCCAAGGATCACCACGCCGACCAGCGATGCCATTAAGCTCACGAGCAGAACCGCGCCACTGGCGATGTCGAGGGCGTTGGCGATATCGCGATTCGGTTGATCGGTAATCGCTTTGGCCAGCGACTCAAGACTGCTATTGAATAGTTCAGCAGCCATCACAGCGCCGATACATAGAAACAGTAATGCCATCGAGCTCGGCGCTAAGCCGACCCAGACACCGGCACTCAGAACGATGATTGCCATCGGTACATGGACGATGAAGCTGTTAATGCTCTTAGGCGAGTGAGTTCCCACCACTCCCAGCCAAAGCCCCCGAAACGAAATCCTGAACTTTCCAATCCAGCTACGATTGGAATAGATGTCGCTTGGCGGATTGGGATCGAAATTGTTAGTCATCTCTACTCCAACCAACCAGAACTGGCCGGCGGAATCGCTTTTCCGCCAGGGCGGAATAGTCGGGGACGACTGCCGAATCGAGGTTCGAAACCAAATCGAAAACTTAGATTGTCACGACTTACGTCGTAGATCGCGCCGAATTGCCATAAAAACGATTCGCCAATGTAGATCAGATTCAAGCTTTCTCCGATGTTTCCGGTTTCACCAAAATCGACCTGGCTACCACCCTTAACACCCCATTTTTCGCTCATCCGGTATGTCACTGCTGCAGACAAGATATTACTGCTAAGCGGGCCTTCGATCATTCGATACCCCAGATATAAATTACCAACTTCTGGGCGACTGAAATTGGCGCCGAAACTAGCAGTTCTCAAGCCCTGCGAAAAGAAGTCGAAATATCCGTCAGAAACCAATGAAAAACGATCTCCTATATGCCAGCGGAAATCATAATCAAACATCCCAAAATCCGCGCCGTTATTATCGCGACTGGCGTTAGGAAATAGGATTGCCTGCGTATCAAACGTAATCCAATCGACGATTCTTTGCTTCCCCGGCATTCCACGTTTGGTTTGCCATCGCTGCCGAACTCCAAATTTAACTGCTGCCAAATCATCGGCAATTTCCGAAGAAGCAGCCGTCACATTGCCCTGCATCCCGGAACGCATGGCAAAGTACCGTTCATCAAATTTTGTTGGAATAAAATTTTCACCAATCGGCATGTTGGGAATACCAAATGTCGTTACACCAAACCGGCGTCTGAATGCTTCTTGGGAATCGTCATCGAGGTGATCGTAAAGCGGCAATTCAGCCATGTCTTGCGATGAATCAGAGTAGAATGCATCCATGTCAAAGCTGACCTTATGCGCCAAACCATTGACGTTCCACAAGACACTTTGCACAGACGGGTCGACTCGCCAAATGGGCAAACTTGCGCGAATTCCTGTTTGCCCATAACCTCGTAGTAAATCATTGCCTTGAAGATCTTCTTGCCAGTAACTTAGGTCGCCCAGTGCATAGGGAACCACTTTGACAGGTCCAATTTGTACTGGAAAATCAAGTTCATTGCGGGTGCCAAGTTTCATCCCGTCATAGGTTCGAATATCTGTGTTATCAACATTCGTTTCCCAGGCGAGGAAATTAAAATCGGCTATTTCCTCTGCGTCTTCAGGGGCACTCGCGCGCTTCATCTTCACGTAGCCGGCTTGAGAATGACTATGCCAAATCGCCCGGTTATTAAATAACGGTTGGCCAAGGACAAAATGCTCAGCTCGTACGCCAGACGTCTGCGTGAAAAAACCATTCAATTGAAAATCAACCGTCAGATTCTTAGATTGCGTGCCCTCATTGCGCTCCAACCAAAACCCCGTAGTGTGATCTTTATCAGTATCCCACTCCACCTCGTAATACTGCTCAAGGAAATTTCGATCTGAGATATATCCGATCTCAGCGCGAACCACTGTACCGGTATTTAAATCTTGACGATGCTGCAACCAAATTCGCCCTCGAGGATTTTTTTCGGGCGGAATATTTGTGCGCCCAAATCCTAAGTTGTCGTTCCCTTGATCGTTGATAAACCAACTTCGGTAATTCCCCTTTACTTTCCCTTGATAACGGAAAAAAGAGTCTTTTTCATAGTCCACTTCGGAGCCAACACCGATGCCACGGTCGCTCAGATAATCCACTATGCCAATCCACTCGCGTTTTCCATTGGTCGGCTTGGAGAGCCCCAGAACTTGCTCCATATTCCAGCCCGTATTGATTTGAAAACCGAAAATTCGATCATTACCAATTCCGAATCGATCCAGATACAAAGTTGGATCACCAAGGCTAGATCGGAACCTTGGCCATGCGAAAACTGGAAGTCCCGCTACGTAAACCCGATTTTGTTGAGCGTCGACGACATATTCATCTTCGACAGAATAAAGGCCGGTTTGGGGATCCATGGCTTGAAGCATGGTGTCTGGATCGACAACCGGAACTTCTCTTCCTGAAAGCCCCATCCTTTCCGATTGGATCCAGTATTTAGGCACACCAATTTGGCTGGACGTGAATGCCGAGCCAAACGCCTGTAGGTTGTTCTCATCATATTGCTGCACGACATCGGCTTTGAGCCTCACCGTTCCTTCAAAATCCGGGACTTTGGCCGTCAACTCCGCTTTTAAGATCGTGCCTTGCCGCGTCGTCGCATCGTAGAACATTCTCTCTGAATAAATCGTTCGACTTCCCTTGGAAAAGATCACATTTCCTTCGAGATAAAACTGATCACGCTTCGATCCGTCGGGCAACAAAGTTTGCCACTGGACCATATTATCAGCAACGATATATAACTTCCGATCACGGTCTCCCCGGAAGGGGCCGGCATCGGCGATTTGAGGGCTATCAATTACGATTCGAATTCCACCAACCGCCGTCGTAATTCGCTCGTTGGGGTTATTGGGGTTGGGGGCGCTTCGTGTATTTAAATCGCCACTCGAGTCCCGGCCTGTAATTTGTATATTGAATTGCGGCGCCTCGTTCCTTTGCGCGGAAGCTACCCCTTGCAACAGCACCGATGGTTTTTGAGAGGTTGAGGGGCCAATTAAGGGAGGCTGGAACTTAGGTTGAACTTGTTGAATCCGACCGGTTTGCGGAGAGACAACGATCGTCTCTTGGGGAACCGTAAATCCAGTGAATTGCACCGATGACTCTTGACCGTTGCTCAACGCGGCTTGCGATCGGTCGTAGATACCCGGCAAAGCATCGAGGTCCTGCTTCAATCCTTTTCGATCAAGATTAACAGTCCCGGTTGTAAAAAATTGGCCCAACCATTTATCGTCAACAATTTGATCCGCCGAATTTCCAATGGACTTATGAGTTGGTCCTTTTCGATCCAGTTGAACCACAACATTGCCTTCTAAATAGGCAATGATTTTGTGACTCCTGTCTTTACCAACACCCCCTTCTGGCGACTCAACGTAAATAATGGCCTCATCAGCAGAAGCACTAATTGGCCCTTGAGTGATTAAGGCTCCCTGGGAAAGATGCAAGACCTCAAACTGGCCTGCCTGCCAACGTGTAATGCTGCCTGAGGATACCGATATTGGGGTTCCCGCCGCCGGTCGGGGATAAGAAATTTGCTTTGCTTGAACGCCTGCCAAATCTAAAATTGACTGCAACATCAGCAGACTGACAAGAAAAAAAACCAATCTCATTCCGCAGCGATCCATTCTCCCTAAGCGCGCGTGAAAACACGCACGGGAAAATGCAATCCATGGTTTTTGATTCTGGTAAAACAAGTTCAAGTCAAATGAACCGCTAGTCGATGATTTTGATACGAGGTACTCGACCCTGGTTTTGCGAAAACGACAAAAACTCGAAACGGCGAACCTCTCCGTCGGCATCGCGCAGCAATAGGGTGCGGGAGTATAGGAGCGTGGGCAAGGGTCAACAAGCCAGAAAAATTGCGAAAACTACCGCACAACTTTTGAATTCTCTATCAAAACACTCGGTTTTCAGCGCATCCGTTCCAACACTGTTAAATGCTATCGCGTAAACTGATAGCACTGAGCTACGTTCCTTCCTCTCTCGCCAGCAGACTTCGGCCGTGAATCATTCCTTTTCCCTCGATTTCCCCACTCCGATCAAAACTCTTCTCAGCGCGACCGTACTCAATGATTTCACTCGGTTACCGAGTCATCCGCAGGTGAAACCGGAACTCATTGAATTATCACTGAGTGACTGCTTCCCGCCAGGAATCAAAGACGAGTCGATGGCTCAATGCTGCTTGTCGGGGCTCTGGCTACTTCACAACTTTCTCGATGAATCTCATGAGATCAGCCAGTCTATCCATTCGCCGGAAGGCAGCTATTGGCACGGTATTATGCATCGCATGGAGGGCGATTACGGGAACAGCAAATACTGGTTTCGCAAAACTGGAAACCACTCGTGCTTTGAAAATGTCTCGGGGTCCCCTTCGTGGAATCCGAGTGACTTTACCGATCAATGCGAATCCCACAGGGAACAAAACGAGCATTTATCGCCCGCTCTACAAGCAACCGCAGTGGCCGAATGGATCGCACTGTTTGAGTACTGCTACGCAAACGCGTCTCACGACTTAAACGCTTGATCGCAAAATATAAAAGCGAGATTCAGAAAAACCAGACCCGCCCATTGCGGGACTCGAACGATCAAGCGCTATCGGCGACCGGCGTTACCGAAGCCCGACCGATCGAATAGTAGGTGAATCCCAGTTCCGCCAGTTGGGCCGGATTATAAAGATTCCTGCCGTCGAAAATCACCGGTGCCTTCATCGCTGACTTAATTTCATCGAAATCAGGATGGCGAAACACGTCCCATTCGGTATTGATCGCTAACGCATCAACCCCCGCAAGAGCATCCATTGAATTTTCAGCGTACTCGACTTTGTCACCCAGTTCTACCTTGACGTTTTCGACTGCTTCGGGGTCAAAAACACAAACCGTGGCCCCGCGTTCCAATAACTGCTCAATCATAACGAGGGCAGGTGCTTCACGAATGTCGTCCGTTTTAGGTTTAAACGCGAGGCCCCAGACCGCAAACCTGAGGCCTTTCAAATTACCTCCAAAATGCTGATCTACTTTTTGGGTTAGCACGAATTTCTGCCGATCATTGACCTGATCGACTGCATCCAGAATGGTTGGCGGTAAATCGTTTGCCTTGGACATCGATGCCAAAGCACGAACGTCTTTTGGGAAACAACTCCCACCATAACCGACACCCGGAAAGAGAAACGAAAAACCAATTCGCTGATCATGGCCGATTCCACGACGGACGTCATTGATGTCGCCACCCATTTTTTCACACAAGTTTGCCATCTCGTTGATGAAACTGATCTTCGTTGCCAGCAGTGCATTGGCGACGTATTTCGTCAACTCAGCACTCTCGGGTGACATCGAAAGAAAGGGTTTGTCAGTTCTTAAAAAAGGAGAATAAAGTTCGTTCAGTATTTCTTTTGTTTCCCGCTCTCGCACGCCTACGACGACGCGGTCGGGATACATGAAATCATGAATCGCAGCTCCCTCTTTCAAAAACTCTGGATTACTGGCGACACGATAATGTGTTTGATTCAGCTCAAACAAGCGGTCGTAGATCTCTTTATTGGTACCTACGGGAACGGTGCTCTTGGTTACCACGACCGTATTGGCGTTAATAAATGGGGCAATTCCAGCAACGACACTCCAAAGCGCTGACAAATTGGCGGAGCCATCGTCTCCTTGAGGAGTTCCCACTGCGAGATAGACCACCTTCGCCTTCACAACTGCCGCTTCCACGTCGGTTGTAAAATGCAGCCGGCCAGCTTTGTGATTGCGCTGAACCATTTCAGTCAATCCAGGCTCGTAAATCGGGATGATTCCATCATTCAACCGATCGATTTTACCCTGATCAATATCTACGCAAGTAACATTGTTACCGCTCTCCGCAAAACAGGTGCCTGAAACAAGCCCGACATAGCCGGTGCCAATCATTGCAATATCCATAGAATCGCCGCTTTAAAAATTTGACTGATTAGATCTCAAAAAAGCACTTCGCACTTTTCGCAAACCCTGTTCCCATAGTATTTCGGAAGCCAATACCTGAAAAGTCGCGACACAATCAAATTGAAAAATCAAAGCATTCCCAATCCGATTGCAACGATTCGAACGGTTAATTTTCATTTTCTTCCAAGCTATTCTCAGACTCTGAAGACACGGAATCCTCGTCACCAACGGGCGGAGGAGAACTTGAATCCGGACCTTCACTCTCGGGTTCGTCACCCAATTCATCGCGAGGGACTACCGCCAGCGATTCTCCGAAGTCAAGTTCTTCCAAGCTATTCTCAGACTCTGAAGACACGGAATCCTCGTCACCAACGGGC